>RGSB01000027.1 GCA_010032875.1 Actinomycetota bacterium
TCGACGTGTTTTCGCCGCGAAGCCGGAACGTATGGAAAAGATACTCGCGGAATCATTCGCGTACATCAATTCGATAAAGTTGAAATGTTCTCATTTTGTAAGCCAGAAGATGCCAAAGAAGAGCACAAGCGTTTATTGCAATGGGAGAAAGACTTCCTCAATGCAATGGAGATTCCATACAGAGTTATCGATGTGGCATCAGGTGATCTTGGATCTAGCGCTAACCGCAAGTTTGATATCGAAGCGTGGATTCCTACACAGGGCACGTATCGCGAAGTAACAAGTACCTCAAACTGCACAGAGTTCCAGGCGCGCAGATTAAATATTCGCTACAAAGACAGCGATGGCACAAAAGCAATCGCCACCCTCAATGGAACGCTAGTCGCAATCCCACGCATGATTGTTGCGATTTTAGAGAACCACCAAAATGCGGATGGAAGCGTCAATGTTCCAAAAGCTCTGCAACCTTTCTTAGGTACTTCACGATTTGAGCTTGTGTGAGTTTTCGCCCCAAATTAATTGCTTCAGATTTAGATGGAACAATCGTCGCTCACTACGGTGAAATTACCGAGCGCACCATCAACGCTTTTCGTACTGCCCATGACATGGGCGTTGAAATATTTTTCGTAACAGGGCGACCGCCGCGCTGGATGCCGGAAATAAAAGAAGCATTCGGAATAGGTAAAGCAATCTGTGGAAACGGCGCACAATTATTTGATCTACAAAATCAAAAAGTTCTTGAAGAGTGGTTAATACCAGTAGATGCGCAGTTAGAAACGGTTCAGCGATTGCGCAAAGTTATTCCGCAAATCTCTTTTGCATCTGAAGCGCACAATTATTTTCACCGCGAAAAGAAATACGTACCACGCTGGGATGTTGGCTTAGATAACGTTGGTGTCGATGACATCACTGAAATAATGACATCGCCATGCCTTAAGTTATTGGCGCGCTGTTCAGATCAAGAGCTTTCATCTGATGAAATGCTCGCAATCGCAACAAAAGAATTAGCAGGAATAGTCACAGTGACGCATTCAAATCCACATGATTCACTTCTTGAAATTTCAGCAATTGGCGTTTCAAAGGGCGCAACACTTTCAAAGATGGCAGAACGTTTAGGAATTAACGCAGAAGATTGTGTTTCATTTGGCGATAACCCAAATGATATTTCGATGCTTGAGTGGTGTGGTCGATCGTATGCAATGGCTGATGGACATCCAGATGCTCACAAAGCTGCGAAATCAATTGCTGAACCACACACAGATGATGGAGTAGCAATCATTATTGAGGAGTTATTGAAACTTCCTCCGCGCTAGTTCTTGCTCAATTTTTCGAAGGCGCATTCTTCAGGTAGATTATCGGGCGGAGGGCTCGCATAGCGGCCGAGTGCACCGGTCTTGAAAACCGGCAGGTGAAAGCCTCGTGGGTTCAAATCCCACGCCCTCCGCTCTTTTTGTTTATGGCTTTTAATTTCGAGCCTTTGTGGCTGACTTCATAGCCATTTACGCACGCTTCCACCTAGCAACTTAACAATTGGCGGAGCACACTTACCCCTATAAAACCAAAGGGGCAGTACATGTCAGGAGTTTTCTCGCCAACGCGAGCAAAGATCAAAGAGCGCACACTGCGCACTGATAAGTGGTGGCTCCAACCTGCAATTACATTTGGCGTTTTAATCAGCTTTGTAATTTATGCAACATTTCGCGCATTTGAAAATAAATATTATTTTGCAGAACCATTAGTTTCACCTTTTTATTCTCCTTGTCTTTCAACTAGTTGCGTCGAAGGTGCTTCACTCTTTGGACAACCATTTAATAATCAATACTTCGGAATCGGAATCTCCCCAGCGCTATTTATTTTGATTTTCCCATTGGGATTCCGCATGACTTGTTATTACTACCGCAAGGCGTACTACCGTGCATTTTGGATGTCACCACCTGCATGCGCAGTTGCAGAACCACACACTAAATACACAGGCGAAACCCGCGCACCACTTATTTTGCAAAATGGTCACCGTTGGTTCTTCTACTTCGGATTAATTTTTAACGTACTACTTACTTACGATGCAATTCTTGCTTTCAGAGACGCTGAAGGTCATTGGGGTCACGTGAGCGTTGGAACTCTTGTGTTGCTTCTCAATGCAACTCTTTTGTGGCTTTACTCAATGTCATGTCACACATGTCGTCACACATTGGGTGGCCGCTTGAAGCACTTCTCAAAGCACCCAGTGCGTTACAAGTTATGGTCATGGGTTTCAGTTCTTAATCACAAGCACCCAACATTTGCATGGATCTCATTATTCGGAGTTGCTTTTGCAGATATTTATGTACGCAACGTCGCTTCTGGCGCCTGGACAAACTTCTATTTCTTCTAAGTGAAAGCAGCTAATTAAATGACTAACCTCGAACGCCACTCATATGACGTAGTTGTCATTGGCGCGGGCGGCGCTGGATTACGTGCTGCAGTAGAAGCACGTGAAGCAGGATTGCGCGTCGCAATCATCTGTAAATCACTCTTTGGAAAAGCGCACACAGTTATGGCAGAAGGTGGCGCTGCAGCATCAATGGGAAACGTCAATGACAATGACAATTGGCAGGTTCACTTCCGCGACACAATGCGCGGCGGAAAATTCCTAAACCATTACAGAATGGCTGAATTACACGCAAAAGAATCCCCAGATCGCATCTGGGAACTCGAACAATGGGGCGCACTCTTTGATCGCACCGCAGAAGGAAAAATTAGCCAACGTAACTTTGGTGGACATGAATATCCACGTCTTGCACACGTTGGCGATCGCACTGGCCTCGAATTAATTCGCACAATGCAACAACGCATCGTTGCGCTGCAACAAAAAGATGGCAAGACATATCAATCAATGGAGAGCCACCTCAAAGTATTCCCTGAACTAACAGTTACAGAAATTATTAAAGAAGATGGAAAAGTCGCAGGTGTATATGGATATTGGCGCGAAAGTGGCGCAGAAGTTTTGTTTGAAGCGCCAGCAGTAATCATTGCAACTGGTGGCGTTGGAAAAACTTTCAAAATTACATCAAACTCTTGGGAAGGCACAGGAGATGGTCACGCACTTGCGCTTAAAGCTGGTGCAAATCTTGTTGACATGGAGTTCTTGCAATTTCACCCAACAGGAATGGTTTGGCCACCATCTGTTCGCGGAATTTTAGTAACCGAATCTGTTCGCGGTGAAGGTGGAGTTCTTACCAACACAAATTGACATTACAAAAGAACCAATGGAAGTTGGCCCAACTTGTCACTACGTAATGGGCGGCGTTGAAGTAGAACCAGATACTGCAGCAGCAGTTGGAGTTCCAGGCTTATTTGCAGCGGGCGAAGTTGCTGGCGGAATGCACGGATCAAATCGTCTTGGTGGCAACTCATTGTCTGACTTACTTGTATTTGGTCGTCGCGCAGGAATGGGCGCCGCTGAATATGTAAAGAGCGCAAAAGCGGTTCCAGTGAGTGATGCCGCAATTAAAGCTGCCGCCGAACGCATCCAAGCACCATTTACACGTAGCGGTGGTGAAAACTCATATTCATTGCACGCAGAACTTCAGGAAATTACACACAACCTCGTTGGAATTATTCGCACTGGCGCAGAACTCAAAGAAGCAATCGAAAAGATTGCAGAAATTAGAAAACGCAGTGCAAATGTTTCAGTAGCAGGTGGTCGCAAATTTAATCCCGGCTTCCACCTTGCATTCGACTTAGACAACATGTTGTTAGTTGCCGAGAGCACCGCGAAATCAGCAATTTCTCGCGAAGAGTCACGTGGTGGACACACACGTGATGACTTCCCACAACTTGATAGCAAGTGGCGCCAGGTAAATCACATTGCATCATTTGATGGAAAAGAAGTCACAGTGCGCAAGCAACCATTACCTGCACTACCTAAAGAACTCTTTGATCTATTTGATGTTCACGAACTAGAGAAATACATGACAGCGGATGAAATCGCGAAAGGTGGTGCACGCTAATGGCACGCAAACTCAAGATGCGTATCTGGCGCGGAGATGCAGATACCGGCGCACTGCAAGATGTCACCGTTGAAGCTAATGAAGGCGAAGTTGTCCTTGATGTAATCCATCGCGTGCAAGCGACACAGATGGGCGATCTCGCTGTTCGCTGGAATTGCAAAGCTGGCAAGTGTGGCTCATGTTCAATGGAGATTAATGGAAAACCACGTCTTGCTTGCATGACACAAGTTGCTTCGTATGGCGATGAAGAAACAATCACTGTTACACCGCTACGCGCTTTCCCAGTGATTAAAGATTTAGTGACTGATGTGTCATTTAATTACAAGAAAGCAATGGAAATTCCATCGTATGAACCACCTGCAAATCTCAAGCCAGGTGAAGCTCGTATGCAGCAAGTAGATGTCGAACGCAGCCAAGAGTTCCGTAAATGCATCGAATGTTTCTTGTGCCAAAACACATGTCACGTTGTTCGCGATCACGAAGAGAATAAGAAATCATTTGCAGGTCCACGTTTCTTCATCCGTATTGCCGAACTAGATATGCACCCACTAGATATTCTTAAAAATCGCAAGCAAAAAGCTCAAGAAGAACATGGCCTAGGAATGTGCAACATCACTAAGTGCTGTACAGAAGTATGCCCAGAGCACATTCGAATTACAGATAACGCAATTATCCCAATGAAAGAGCGCGTAGTAGACGTTAAATACGATCCACTTCGCTGGTTGGGCACAAAAATTCGCAAACGCGAAGGTATCGTTTGATTCATGAACCAAGCCGTCAATGTGCGATCAATTTCTTTGGTCTCACTTGGCGGAGTACTCGGCTCGCTCTTACGTTTTTTAATCGGTGAAATATTTACTAACTCACGTACATCAACACTTATTGCAAACATCTTTGGTGTTGGCCTTGCAACTTTTTTACTTGTGTTAATGGAGCGCCGCGGTAACGCAGACTTGCGACACTTTCTATTACCAGGATTTTGTGCAGGACTCACAACATTTTCAGCCCTTGCTCTGCACGCACTCGAACCTAGTGATGGTGCAACCGGATACATCAGTACAACTGTTATTGCTAGCTTAGTAATCATTGCAATTGTGATGCCAATATCGCGCAAAGTAATTGCGGTGCGCTCATGAGAGTGGCTTTAGTAATTCTTGGCGCTGCAATCGGTGCGCCATCACGTTTTGTGATTGATCAATACTTGCGTAAATTTTCTAGCGCACCATGGGGAACCTTTGTAGTTAACATCCTTGGTTCATTTGTCATTGGCTTAACTTGGGGCGCATCTGAAAATACTGTGGCACTGGTTGCTATTGGATTCGCTGGTGCGTTCACAACGTGGTCAACATTTATGCTCGATATTTATCTTGCACTAGAACTAAAGAAATTCAGAGTGGCAGCGATTAATTACATTGGATCTTTACTTATTGGTTTATTTGCTGCCGCTATAGCTTTAAATCTAGTTTCGTAGAGAAGACATCCACTTTTCAATATCGTCAGGATGGCGTGGCAAATTCTCACTTAAATTACGACATCCATCGGCAGTAACAACAACGTCATCTTCTATTCGTATGCCGATTCCGCGGTACTCGGGAGCAAACATGTCATCATCAGGTTGGATATAAAGACCTGGTTCGACGGTTAAAACCATTCCTTCTTTAAGTGTTCCGAGCACATAATCTTCATCGCGAGCTTTGTCGCAGTCATGCACATCCATACCGAGCATGTGACTAACACCGTGCAGAGTCCATCGACGATGAAGACCATTTTCTGGCAGCAAAGACTCTTCAGGTGACATTGGCAAAACACCCATATCCCAAAGGCCTTTGGCGAGTACTGCTTGGCAAGCAGCATTTATGGATTTAAAAGTTGCGCCAGGTTTTACCGCTGCAAATCCTGCAAGCTGTGCTTCATATACCAACATATAAAGCGCACGTTGTGCCGGTGAAAACTTTCCAGAAATAGGCAAGGTACGAGTGATGTCGGCGGTGTAATAAGAATCCATTTCAATTCCGGCATCAACAAGAATTAATTCGCCAGGACGAACTTCTCCATCATTTTGAATCCAGTGCAATACACACGCATGTGAACCAGATGCCGCAATCGTTTCGTATCCCAAATCATTTCCAGCAATACGTGCACGACCAAAGAAAGCCGCTTCCACCACACGTTCACCGCGAGGCGTACTTATAGCCGCAGGAATCGCTCGGACAACATCGGCAAATCCTTTTGCTGTTTCATCGCACGCGCGCTGTAACTCCGAAATCTCGTACTCATCTTTAACCAATCGAGCAGCCGAAGTATAAGTTTCAAAACTTTTTTCATCTGGATGTCTTGCTACATTTTTATCGACCACCGGATCTTCACCACGAATAGTTAGCGCAGGTGAGCCATCTTGTAAAAGTGATTCAAGATCATCTACACATCGAGTTTCAATTTGATAACGCTCTTGCGCTTCCTTTAACGTGAAACGACGTCCAACCCATAATTCTCCAAAGCGACGGTCGGTATAAAAAGCGTGCGTATCGCGAGTAGAACGTGGGTGAATATACAAAAATGTTTCGTGGCCGGTTTCAGTTGGTTCAAGAACTAAAACAGCATTGGCACTTGCCTCAACACCTTGCACACCAGAGTAATAAGCAAATGCAGAATGCGGTCTAAATCTGTAATCAGTATCGTTACTGCGAACTTTGAAACCACCTGCTGGCAAAATTAAACGAATACCTGGATATTGCGCAGATAAAGCTGCACGTCGAACAAAGGCCGATGTAACAGCAGGACCAGCAACGACATCTTCTAAATCAGATGGCACCCAACCTTCGGACATGAATTTCGCATAAGCAGGTGAAGGAGTGTTATCCCGCGCAGCCTTAACTGGCTCTTTTGCAGGCGAATTCACTTCTTTTTGATCCATATATGAAGTCTAAAGCGAAACGCTTTGTATCGCGACCTTCTTTCAACCTGTAAACTTGTCACGTACAAGGAGACGTCGCATAGCCCGGTCGAGTGCGCCTCACTGCTAACGAGGTAAGGGGTTAAACCCTTCAGGAGTTCAAATCTCCTCGTCTCCGCGTTGCACCAGATCATCCAAAGATTAAAACTGTCTCTAAAGTATTTGAAAAGATTGCAACTGCTGGAAACTTTCGCTTATTCGGTAACGTCGAACTCGGAACCGATGTTGCCCTCAGCGATCTGCAAGCAAAGTATGACGCTGTAATTATTGCTACAGGGTCTTCGCTAGGAAGAAAGTTAGGAATCCCTGGCGAAGAGTTAAAGGGCTATTTATCAGCTGCTGATTTTGTGCCTTGGTATAACGCACACCCGGATTACACAGGCGTCGAAGTGTCACTTGATGCAGAGACTGCAATTGTTATTGGCGCAGGAAATGTTGCAATGGATGTTGCGCGTATGTTGGCACTAGATCCATCCGAACTCGATCCAACTGATACTGCAGAGCACGCAATCGCAGCGCTGAAAAATAGCAACATCCGCAAGGTTTATATCTGCGCTCGCCGCGGCGCCGAACACGCTGCCTTCACGTCTCCTGAGTTACGCGAACTTCCAAAACTCGAACATACAAATGTCATCATCAGTAAAAGTGATATCGATGCAGCAATTGTGGCAGCGGGGGATTCACCAGAAAAAGATGTAAAGAGTAATTTGGACGCGATGTTAGCAATTGCAGAACACGAGAAAACTAATCATGCGCGCACCATGGAATTTTTATTTCACCACGTACCAACTGAGATTAAAGGTTCAGGACACGTTCAAGAAGTTGTGTTTAAGACTCCAGCCGGTGAGAAGGTAATTAAGGCAGGATTAGTAATCAGCGCAATTGGTTATGAAGCAGCGCCACTTACTGGAATTACTTACGACAAAGGCAAAGTACTAAATACTGATGGCCGCGTAAAAGAAAACATTTATGTTGTTGGATGGGCAAAACGCGGACCATCTGGTGTTATCGGTACAAATAAGAGCGATGCAGCCGCAGTTATTGAATTACTGATCAGTGACTTAAAAGCGCCGAAAAATTCAGGAGATATCAACGATCTTATTGGTGCGCACAAAGTCATCACACAAACTCATTGGGAAGCAATCAATACCGCTGAAGTTTCAAGTGGTGAACCACTAGGAAAACCACGCGTAAAAGTTGCGGATAAAATCGAATTACTACGATTAGGTGGCTTGTAAAAAGTTATTGCGCTAAAGCTTCAAATACAACAGCAACAACGGTAGCGCCCGCATCTTCATTACCTTGAGCGCGTTCACCAATCCATCCAGCACGACCATGTTTAGGTGCCATAGATGCGGTAGCAACTACGCCAGCTCGAGCACCGGCAGCTGCAGCGTTTAAACCTGTTTGTAAATCAGTTGCGGCATTAAGTGCAACTGATGCTGGATGTAGCGCATCAAGAAGTGTTCGCTCGCCGAGTGCCGCTTTACCGCGAGCAGCAATTCCTTCGTAAGCCCCAGTTACAGCCAATTGAGTATTTTTAAGCGCATCTGCATCTGTAACTGCAGCGGAAGCGCGAATAAAACCTGTAGCAAATAAAGTTCCAAACGTTGATGGCGCAAATTTTGCAATTTCGCGTCCAATTAACATCAGATCTGCTTTGAGATCACCAGTTGCACCAGCAGCACCAGAGCGCAATCCCTTTGCAATATTGCCTGCTGTAATTCCAAGGTCACCGTCACCGGCTACAGAATCTAACTCTTCAAATTTCTTCGAGTTATTTTCGAGAGCGGATGCAACCTTCTCTACGGCGTCAGTAAATGCACTCATGCTTGCGTAAAGAATGGTGTGTGCACAGGAGTATTGATGTAATTAAGTAGTTCGTCATCAACACGAATAACGCTAATTGACGCTCCAGCCATTTCAAGTGACGTTGCGAATTCTCCAACGTACGCACGTGCGACATCAACGCCATAACCCTTGAGAGTTTTCTTTGCGTGACGGAACATGATGTAAAGCTCTTCAGGCGGGGTTGCACCCAAGCTATTCATAAGCACACAGACTTTGTCGCCACTTTTTAGATCAAGGTCATTCTTAATTGCAGTGAGCAACTCTTCTGTAATTTGATCAGCAGTTTCGAGTTTGCTCTTACGAATACCTGGCTCGCCATGGATACCCATACCGATTTCCATTTCACCAGGCTTCACTTCAAATGTTGGATGACCAACTGCAGGAAGTGTTACTGGACTCAGGGCAAGACCCATTGTGCGAGTTTGTGCTGCAGCCTTCTTTGTAACAGCAACAACTTCATCGAGTGACAAACCTTTTGCTGCTGCAGCTCCTGCAACTTTGTATAAAAAGAAAATTCCAGCGATACCGCGACGACGAGCTTCTTCACCTTTCGGTGCAGATGCAACATCGTCAGCACCTAAAACAGTTTCAACACGAATACCTTCGGCTGCTGCTAGTTCTGCTGCAAAATCAAAGTTGAAAACATCTCCGCCATAATTTCCATAAATATAAAGAACACCTGCGCCAGAGTTAACTTGTTTTGTTACAGCAAGCATCTGTTCTGCAGTTGGACTTTGAAAGACATCGCCAACAGCTACGCCATCGAGCATGCCTTTTCCTACGTAACCTAAGAAGAGTGGAAGGTGACCTGAACCGCCACCAGTTGTGATTCCGACTTTTCCGGAAACTGGTGCATCAGCGCGCACCAAAGCGTGATTGTCGCCATCGACTGCTTTGAGCTGGGTTGGATAGGCCTCGAGAATGCCCTCGAGCATCTCGTTAACAAACTCTGTTGGGACATTCAGGATCTTTTGCATGAATTAAGCCTACTCCCCCTGGAAATTAACGTTATATAACAAAAATGTTATAAAAAGTTACCGATTTATAACGGAACTATTGACCAATTTTGTTAAAGACGAATATATTTCATCTTACCCTTAGGGGTCAATCCCAACCCGATCCCCTTTAATCACGCAAAAAGGAGCACGAATGAAGAAGTACAAAGTCGCAGCAGCTGCTGCTGCAGCCGCGTTAATTTTGACAGGCTGTAGTTCAAGCGGAGATTCTGCTGGAGATAAGCGCTATGTAATTTCTGTGAAGTTGATCGGCGTCGGCTGGTTCGACAACATGGAAAAGGGAATTAATGCCTGGGCACAAGAAAAAGGCATTGATGCAACTATGACTGGTGCAACAGATGCATCACCAGAAAAGCAATCAAAGATGGTTGAAGATCTTATTGCTCAAGGAGTTACAGGAATTGGAATTGTTCCAAATGACGTAGCTTCAATCGATGGCGTAATTGCAAAAGCAAAAGAAGCTGGAATTTTTGTTGTAACTCACGAAGCTGGCGGAATCCAAAACGCTGACGCTGACATTGAAGCATTTGATAATGCTGCATACGGCGCAGTCATGATGGACAACCTACAAGCTTGCATGGGTGGAAAAGGTAAGTACGCAGCGTTTGTTGGAACACTTACAAACGGAAGCCACAATGAATGGGTAGCTGGTGCATTCGAGCAAGCTAAGTCAAAGTACCCAGGCATCGTACGTGTAGAAGATCCAATTGAGTCTAAGGAAGATGCAGATGTTGCATACAACAAGACAAAGGAACTTCTAAAGAAGTATCCAGACCTCAAGGGTCTAGAAGGATCTTCTGCAAATGACGTAGTTGGTATTGGTCGCGCTGTTGAGGAACTTGGTCTACAAGACAAGGTTTGCGTGATGGGTACATCAATTCCTTCAATGACAAGCAAGTACTTGGCTACCGGAGCGATCGACAAGATCTTCTTCTGGGATTCAGCACTTGCAGGTCAAGCAATGCTAAACATCCTAGAAATCCTTCAAGGTGGCGGAACGCTATCTGAAGGACAGGATCTTGGTGTTCCAGGATACGAAAGCATCAAGAAGATTGCTGGAACAAAGGTTGGATGGGCAGGCGCAGCCTGGGTCATTGTTGATAAAGACAACATGGATCAATACAACATCTAACTATCAAGTAAATAAGCTCGAAAAGAGTGGGGCGCGGATTACCGCGCCCCACTCTTACTTAAAAGGTAATAAAATAAATCTAATCGCCTCACAGTAAAGAAAGGCATCGAAGAAAAATGTCTACGTTGGTTACTGCTGAATACGGCGTTGAAAACATTGTTAAATCATTCGGCGGAGCAAAAGCGCTCGCAGGCGTTTCGCTCTCAGTAAAGAGCGGCGAAGTACATTGCATTGCTGGCGAAAATGGTTCAGGAAAATCCACTCTCATTAAAATTATGAGTGGTGTGCATGCGCCAGATACCGGCCTCATTCGACTCGGTGAAAAAACTTTTAGCGCACTATCTCCTCGTGAAGCTGTCCGAGAAGGCGTACAAGTAATTTTCCAAGATTTCTCACTTCTTCCAAATTTAACAGTGGCAGAAAACATTGCTCTTCCAACATATATTTCTCAAAACTCACGTTTTCTCAGCAAGAAAGAATCCAAGGAAATTGCGCGCACAGCCCTTGATTTAATCGGTGTAGATATTGATATCAACTCACCAGTTGCTGATATTTCAATTGCCTCAAAGCAGCTTATTGCAATTGCGCGCGCAACAAATCTTGGCGTAAAGATGTTGTTTATGGATGAACCAACAACAGCTTTAACCCGCAAAGAAATCAAACGTCTATTCGAAGTTGTCGAACAGGTCAAAGCTCGCGGTGTTGCAACTGTATTCGTTAGCCATAAAATTGATGAAATTCAAGAAATCTGTAACACAATAACAATTTTGCGAAATGGCGAAGTTGTTGCAGATGGCCTCATGAAGGATTACAAACGTGATGCGATCTCAGAGGCTATGACTGGACTCAATATTTCAGAGACTCGCATTGCTCCACCACTTAAATCAAGTAGCACAAAAGTTATTGAAGTTAAAAAGTTGTCAACAAAACCAACATTTTCAAATGTTTCATTCTCAATCGCTCCAGGGGAAATTCTCGGAATCACGGGTCTTTTGGGATCTGGACGCACAGAGTTGGCAGAAGCAATCTTTGGTCAATACCCCGTTGATTCAGGCGAAATTATTGTTGAAGGAAAATCTATTCCGCTTAACTCATCTTCGGCTGCCATCAAAGCGGGCATTGGCTACGTTCCACCAGATCGCCTAACTCAAGGTTTATTCCTAGAGCAATCAATTCTTCGCAATTTAGTAGCTGTTGGAATTGATCAGTACCAAGGTCGCGGTGGAGGTCTTGCAAAGAATCGCCTATTCGAAGCAGGCGAAAGGTGGATTAAAGATTTACGTATCAAAACAAAGAATTCACAGAATCCCGTATCTTCTTTATCCGGTGGAAATCAGCAACGCGTTGTTTTAGCAAAGTGGCTAGCCATGAATCCACACCTAATGATTTTAAATGGCCCAACTGTTGGCGTTGATATTGGTTCAAAGCGCGAGATTTTAGAAATTATTCGCGATAGAGCAAAAGAAGGTATGGCTTTTCTTGTTGTTTCAGATGACATTCCAGAACTCATTCAAATTTGCCACCGCGTCCTTGTGATTAAGAATGGTCAGGTGTCTAAAGAATTTAACGAATCAGAACTTGATGAAAATGTTTTGTATAAGGAGTTG
>RGSB01000028.1 GCA_010032875.1 Actinomycetota bacterium
CCACTTGCTCCAATTGCAACATATGTTGCACCCGTAGAAGCAAATCTATATGTCCATGTAGGAGATAGATTTGTTGCAAATTTCGTTACAGCACTTTCAAATTTTTGACCACTCTGCACCGAACCGGCTAAAAATAATGCGCTAGTTGCAGAAGACCATTCACGTTTTGCTTTAGCAGCAGAACTTCTAACGAGTGCAGTGAGTTTTCCAGTACTTGAATACTTTGCAATTATTCCATCACGCAATCCTGCAAGTTTCTTTCCAGCTAGCAACTCTGTGCTACTTCCGATTGCGTACACACTCGAATCTGTGCCGCGGACTACTGCCTCAACACTGGTATCACTCTTGCCTAGATAGATGGGTTTTTCAAATTTTCCATCGACATCGCCAGAAATTAAAACGCCAGAACTGCCGGAATCATTTGCGCTGATTCCACCGAGTGTGAAGCCTTTTGCGTTTAGAGCAATTGAATTAATCAAAAGTGCTGCTGCATTTTCGATAGTGAAAGTTGATAAAAGTGCACCTGCACTTGAAATCTTCCAGATTGTTGCAATTGTGAGATCAGCGCGAACTGGCACCTTTGGATCGACAATTACATTGTCAGGATTTATTGGTGTTGTAGTCGGCGCCGTACTTGGAGTAGCAACTCGAGCATTTGCACTTGATCCTGCAATCCATATATTGCCTGCACTATCTGCAGCAATCGCAGTAGCAATACTTGCGGCGCCTTGAGTTAATTCCAATCGCCATTTTTCAACACTATCTGCACCAATTGCACGAACGCTTGCCTCGTTTAACAAAACAATAGATGAACCCACCACCAACATCTTTGTATCAACACTTATGGGCGTTGCGAGATTAATTGCAACCATCTCTTTTGCAACAACTGGTTTTGGAGCAGCCGATGCACTCTGTGAGGTAAAGACAAGTGAGAGAGTTACAAGTGGGAGAACAAAACGTTTCACGATTATGTTTTTACGCAAGTTCCTGCGAGCGATCTCGCGCTGCCTTCATAGCTTTTGCGACGATGCCAGCAAAATCAGATTCATTAAGTGAAGCCAGTGCGGCAGCAGTTGTTCCATTAGGACTTGTTACGTTTTCGCGCAGAGTTGTTGCGCTCTTTCCTGATTGATCTAGAAGTGTGGCGGCGCCCAACATTGTCTGCGCAGTCAATGTGGTTGCAACATCTTTAGAAAGTCCGAGTGCCATGGCGCCTTCAATCATGTGCTCTGCAAAGGCAAAAAAGTATGCCGGGCCAGAACCACTCGTTGCTGTGACCGCGTCCTGTAATGACTCTTCAACTTCTACGGCTTTTCCTGTTGCGGATAAAAATGCAGAAGTAAATGCTGCTTGTGCATCACTGACACCAGCACCGCGAGACATAGCCGACATGCCTGCACCAACAAGTGCTGGCGTATTTGGCATGACACGAATTACTGGGTGTCCTGTGCCAAGAATTGAAGTAATAAATGAAGTGGTCTTGCCGGCTGCAAATGTGATGATCAATGCACCAGCTTTGATGGAGCCCTTAATGTCTTCCAAAACAGAAGCCATATCTTGCGGCTTTACGACTAAGAGCAGGACATCACTTGTGGCAACGTTTTGCGCAAGATCGCAGACGCAGATTCCATAGCTTTTGACGAGCTCTTCTGCTCTTTCTGCGCGCTTTTCACTGACGCAAATTGATGATGCTTTCATTCCAAACTTAATAAGAGCGGCAATAAGTGCTTCACCCATAACACCAGCACCGATAACACCAACTTGTGAAGGTTGAAGTGGCTTTGATTCGGTACTCATGTTGCTAAGGATACCTGTACGCTCTGCAACTATGTCTGAAATAAAGCCTGGGTTTGCACGTGATTGGGTTGAATTCACTGATCCAAATGACGAAGAAGAAATCTTTATGGCTGCTGCACAGAAGGTGCAATGTATTCAGATGAAGAAGATGAAGAGCGCACACTAAAAGCTGCTGCGATGTTGACTCCACAAATGTGGCAATTCTTTGACGAAGCACAACCAAAAAAATCTGGTGGCAAATTACGTATTTCAGAAAAAGATGAAGACAAAGAACGCAAGACGCGCACAATTGATGGCGCCTGTATCTTCTTAAATCGCAAGGGTCATACAGCCGATGGCTTTACTGGTTCATTTGGTTGCGTACTTCACCACTTGGCAGAAAAAGAAAAGATTCACTTTGTAGATACAAAGCCAGATGTGTGTTGGCAATTACCACTTCGTCGTTCATTTGAAGTTCGCGAATTCGGCGAGCGCGAAATTTCCGTAACGGTTATCGGAGAGTACGAACGTCTTGCATGGGGTGAAGGCGGAGAAGATTTCGATTGGTACTGCACAAGCAACACCGAAGCTCATGTTGGAAAAGAACCGGTTTATATTTCAAACAAAACCGAACTCCAGGCACTCATGGGCAAAGATGCTTACGCCGTACTGGCCAAGTTATGCGATCAACGTATTGCGGGCATCAAAGATGCGCAGAAGCGTTCACTTCCACTCTTTGTTATCCAACACCCAGCAACAATTGCGGCAGGCAAATAGTCAGCACTTGCCTCTAGGCTAAGCGCCATGGCAAAGGTTGAGAAGGATCCATTTCGCTGCACCGAATGTGGGTGGAGTGCGAATAAGTGGGTAGGCCGTTGCGGCGAATGTCAGGCATGGGGCACAGTAGAAGAAATCAATGCACCAAAGCGTTTATCACTTGTTCCTGGCGCAGTTACACATAAAGCAACACCTATTGGCGATGTTGATCTATCAGCAGCGAGTGCAAAACCAACTGGTGTCAGCGAATTAGATCGCGTACTCGGTGGTGGTCTTGTTCCAGGTGCTGCAATTTTATTAGCGGGCGAACCCGGTGTTGGTAAATCAACGTTGCTCTTATCTGTTGCCGCCCAAACTGCAAAAGTTGGAATTCGCGCGCTATACATAAGTGGCGAAGAGTCTGCTTCACAAGTTCGTCTGCGCGCAGAACGCATCAAAGCAATTGATCCCCAATTATTCTTAGCATCAGAGACTGATCTCAGCGCTGTTATCTCTCACATCGATGCGGTCAAACCACAACTCTTAATTATCGACAGTATTCAAACAATTGGATCTGCAGCCGCCGATGGTGCACCTGGTGGTGTTACACAGGTTCGAGAAGTCGCTGGTGCGCTGATTCGTATCTGTAAAGATCGCGACATCACATTATTATTAGTCGGTCACGTCACTAAAGATGGATCAATTGCAGGTCCACGTTTACTCGAACACATCGTCGATGTTGTTCTTCAATTCGAAGGCGAACGTCACTCACGCCTTCGTTTAATTCGTGCAATTAAAAACAGATTCGGTGCAAGCGATGAAGTTGGCTGCTTTGACTTAAGTGATGCTGGCATTGAAAGCGTTATGGATCCAACAGGTTTATTTACATCACGCCACAGCGAACCAGTGCCCGGCACGTGCGTAACAGTCACACTCGAAGGACGCAGACCTTTACTTGCTGAGATCCAAGCATTAGTCAGTGCTGGACGTGAAAATGATTTTGGTAATGCACGTCGCGTTACAAGCGGTTTGGACTCTGCTCGCACATCAATGACTCTGGCTGTCCTTGAACTCCGTGCACACGTAAAAGTAGGTGGACGTGATGTGTATGCAGCAACTGTTGGCGGCATGAAGATGTCAGAACCCGCAGCTGACTTAGCCCTTGCACTCTCTGTGGCATCTGCTGCAAAAGGTTTAGCGCTACCCGCAGATCTTGTTGCAATCGGTGAAGTTGGTCTTGCTGGAGAAATCAGAAAAGTAAGTGGCGTAGAACGCAGACTTGCTGAAGCGTTCAGACTTGGCTTTAAGCGCGCACTTGTTCCTGCTGGCTCTGATGTAAAGATTGCAGGAATGGAAATTGTTGAAGTATCTCGACTTGATCAAGCACTGACTAGGGTAAAAATTAACGGCGAATGAGCCATCTAGAAAAAGAGATCACACAATGGTTTGCTAAAAACAAACGTGATCTTCCATGGCGAAAGACAACTCCCTGGGGCGTTTTGGTTTCAGAAATAATGTTGCAACAAACTCCTGTCTCTCGCGTCGAACCTATATGGCAGATCTGGATGAAGCGGTGGCCAACACCAAAAGATTTAGCAAAGGCAACTCCGGCAGAAGTGATTAAAGAGTGGGGTCGACTCGGTTATCCGCGTCGCGCACTACGTTTGCGAGAATGCGCACAAGTTATTGCTACAGATTTCAATAACAAAGTGCCAGATAACGAGATTCAATTAAGGAAATTACCCGGAATCGGTGATTACACAGCCGCTGCAGTCATGGCGTTTGCGTTCCAAGAACGCTCTCTGGTTCTCGATATAAATATTCGCAGGTTGTTCTCGCGAATCTACGATGGAGTTCAATCGCCAACTGCAGCGCCAAATAAAAGAGAGCGGGCAGCACGCGCCGAATTAGTCCCTAAAAAGAGTGCGCACGTGTGGGCCGCAGCGACAATGGAATTGGGGGCTCTTGTCTGCACTGCGCAAAAACCTAAGTGCGAAATATGCCCCGTCGCTAATTCCTGTAAGTGGCGTTCACTGAATTATCCGCAATCAGATCAACCAAAGCGCACACAAGCATGGAATGGCACCGATCGACAGTGCCGCGGAATCATCGTGCAAGCACTTCGTGAGAACGATTCACTCACAGAAAAAGAAATCAAAAAATTATGGCTCTTAGAGTCACAAGTAGAAAAGGCTTTAAAAACACTTCTGGCCGACGGGTTGGTTACCCAATCGGCCAGAAATAAATACTCGTTGCCTGGTTAAGCAGTTGGCGCCTCTGCAAGATTCTCAGGTGAATCTGGCATTTCAGATTTTGGTGCGCCTTTGAATGTAAAGACTGCATTTGCGCCTTCACCTTCAACATCTACAACGATAATTTCGCCAGCGTTAAGTTCGCCGAAGAGAATGCGCTCTGAGAGTGCATCTTCGATTTCACGTTGAATTGTGCGACGCAATGGACGTGCACCGAGAAGTGGATCGTAACCACGCTCTGCGAGCAAGCCCTTTGCAGCGCCAGTAAGTTCGATTCCCATATCTTTTGCACGCAAACGCTCGTCGAGGTTTGCAACCATAAGATCAACAATCTGAATGATCTGCTCTTTAGTGAGCTGGTGGAAGACGATGATGTCATCAATACGGTTAAGGAACTCAGGACGGAAGTGTGACTTAAGTTCGTCACTTACTTTGCCCTTCATGCGCTCATAATTTGTTAAGTCATCATCGGAGTTAGCAAAACCAAGTCCAAGACTCTTTGAGATATCGCGTGTTCCAAGGTTTGTAGTCATGATGATGACGGTGTTCTTGAAGTCCACGGTGCGACCTTGCGCATCTGTTAAGCGACCATCTTCGAGTACTTGAAGAAGTGAGTTAAAGATATCTGGGTGTGCTTTTTCAATTTCATCAAAGAGCACAACAGAGAATGGACGACGACGTACTTTCTCTGTGAGTTGTCCACCTTCGTCATATCCAACGTAGCCTGGAGGTGCACCGAATAGACGTGATGCGGTGTGACGCTCTGAGTATTCAGACATATCGAGTTGGATTAACGCATCTGCATCACCAAATAAGAATGATGCGAGTGTGCGAGAAAGTTCTGTCTTACCAACACCAGAAGGACCAGCGAAGATAAATGATCCGCCAGGACGCTTTGGATCTTTAAGACCTGCGCGTGTACGACGAATTGCTTGTGACAACGCCTTAATTGCTTGATCTTGTCCGATCACGCGACGGTGTAGTTCATCTTCCATACGAAGCAGACGCGCTGTCTCTTCTTCAGTTAACTTAAATACTGGAATACCAGTTGATGATGAGAGAACTTGTGCAATTAACTCTTCATCAACTTCTGTGACCTTATCTAGATCAGTTGCTTTCCAATTCTTTTCAGCTTCAGCCTTTTCAGCAATAAGAGCTTTTTCTGTATCGCGAAGACTTGCTGCTTTTTCAAAATCTTGTCCGTCGATTGCAGACTCTTTTTCCTTACGTGCATCTGCGATCTTCTCATCAAATGCACGAAGTTCTGCAGGAGCAGTCATGCGCTTAATGCGAAGACGTGAACCTGCTTCATCGATAAGGTCAATCGCCTTATCTGGCAAGAAGCGATCTGAAACATAACGATCTGCCATGTTCGCAGCAGCAGCGAGTGCGCCATCGGTAATTGATACACGGTGGTGTGTTTCATAGCGATCGCGTAATCCCTTAAGAATTTCAATTGTGTGAGCAACAGATGGCTCTTTAACCTGAATTGGTTGGAAGCGGCGCTCTAGCGCAGCATCCTTTTCTAGGTGCTTGCGATATTCATCGAGAGTAGTTGCACCAATTGTCTGGAGTTCACCGCGAGCAAGCATTGGCTTAAGGATGCTTGCAGCATCGATTGCGCCTTCTGCAGCGCCTGCTCCAACGAGTGTGTGAATTTCATCGATGAACAAAATGATGTCACCGCGCGTTTTAATCTCTTTAAGAACCTTCTTGAGGCGCTCTTCGAAATCTCCGCGGTAGCGTGAACCGGCAACGAGTGCACCGAGATCAAGTGAGTACAACTGCTTATCTTTCAAAGTCTCTGGCACATCGTTTTTATAGATTGCTTGTGCAAGTCCTTCTACAACTGCTGTCTTACCAACACCTGGCTCGCCAATTAATACTGGGTTGTTCTTTGTGCGTCGTGAGAGAACTTGCATAACGCGTTCGATTTCAACTTCGCGACCGATTACTGGATCAAGTTTTCCTTCACGTGCTGCTTGTGTGAGGTTGCGACCAAATTGATCGAGTACCAATGATGTAGATGGTGTTCCTTCTGCTGGCCCACCAGATGCAACAGCTTCTTTGCCTTGGTAACCAGAGAGAAGTTGAATAACACTTTGACGCACGCGATTAAGGTCTGCGCCAAGTTTTACGAGAACTTGTGCTGCAACGCCTTCGCCTTCGCGAATAAGTCCAAGCAGAATATGTTCTGTGCCGATGTAATTGTGGCCAAGTTGTAGCGCTTCACGTAATGAGAGTTCGAGAACTTTCTTTGCGCGCGGAGTAAAAGGAATGTGACCACTTGGTGCTTGTTGGCCTTGTCCAATAATTTCTTCTACTTGTGCGCGTACACCTTCGAGTGAAATACCGAGGGATTCGAGAGCCTTTGCTGCGACGCCTTCACCTTCGTGAATAAGTCCAAGGAGAATGTGTTCGGTGCCAATGTAATTGTGATTGAGCATGCGAGCTTCTTCTTGCGCCAGCACAACAACGCGACGGGCTCGGTCTGTAAAGCGCTCAAACATTGGGTGTACTCCTTTTTCTTTTCTGCTGCGGATAAGCCTAGCCCGAAGGGGCCATGCCTCGCGATACGAGATTTACATACATTCCAACCCCATATGTGGCGTATTTATGCCCGAAATACCCGCAGATTTAGAGTTTTTTGAGCATACGAGTGTTGCCCAAGGTATTTGGTTTCACACTCTCAAGGTCTAAGAACTCAGCGATACCAGCGTCATAGGAACGCAAGAGCTCTGCATACACATCTGCATCAACCGGTGTTCCTTGGATCTCTTCGAATCCGTGGCGACCGAAAAACTCAGTTTCAAATGTAAGACAGAAGATTCTTTTCACACCAACAGCGCGTGCACGTTCTTCAATTGATTGCATAATTTGGTGACCAACACCTGTACCACGCAATCTTTCAATGACTGCAACTGTACGTACTTCTGCAAGGTCTTCCCACAAAACGTGCAGCGCTCCACAACCAACAACTTCATTATTTTCTACAGCAACAGTAAATTCTTGAACACTTTCGTATAACGTAACTGTTTCTTTAGTAAGTAAACGACCACCAATTGCGTAGGTATCAATGAGTGCGCGAATGCCTTTGATATCAGCAGTACGAGCTGAACGAATTTCCATAACTAATTATTCAGCTTCTGGCTTTACCAATGGGAAGAGAATTGTTTCGCGAATTCCTAGGCCAGTCAGCGCCATTAATAAACGATCTGCACCCATTCCCATTCCACCAGTTGGTGGCATCGCAAACTCCATTGCACGTAAGAAATCTTCATCAACTTGCATCGCTTCAAGATCGCCCTCAGCGCCGAGCTTTGCTTGTTCAATTAAACGTTCACGTTGAACAACTGGATCAATAAGTTCGGAATATCCTGTTGCTAATTCAAATCCATCAACGTAGAGATCCCATTTCTCTGCGACACCTGGAATGTCGCGGTGCGCACGAACAAGTGGCGATGTATCAACTGGGAAACCCATAACAAACGTTGGTGCAATCAATTGATCTTTTGCAACATGTTCGAATATTTCTTCTGCGAGTTTTCCAGCGATCCATTTAGGGTCAATCTTGATGCCTAATTTCGTTGCTATACGCTTCAAATCATCCATCGGCGTAAGGGCCGTAACTTTCTCGCCAACGCCATCGGAGATTGCGTCATAGAGTGAAATTTCTTTCCATGTACCACCGAGATCTGATTTGCGACCATCATGATGAGTCACGACGTGCGAACCAGAGATTGCCATCGCTGCATTTTGTACAAGTTTGCGAGTTAGTTCGGCGATTGATTTCCAATCACCATATGCCTGATAACTCTCGATCATCGCAAACTCAGGTGAGTGAGATGAGTCGGCGCCTTCATTTCTAAAGTTTCGGTTGATCTCAAATACGCGTTCGATTCCACCAACAACGCATCGCTTAAGAAATAGTTCTGGCGCAATGCGCAAGAAGAGCTCCATGTCATAAGCGTTTGAGTGCGAAATAAATGGTCGAGCAGCAGCACCGCCGTGCATAACCTGCAGCATCGGTGTTTCTACTTCTACAAAGTTTTCGTTATGGAAAGTTTCGCGCAGTGATCGCATCACAGTTGGACGAAGTCGTGCGTATTCGCGAGCTTCTGGACGCACAATTAAATCCACATAACGCATACGAACGCGTGTCTCTTCCGACATCGGCTTGTGTTCATTTGGCAATGGTCGCAATGACTTAGAAGCCATCGCCCATGAATTTGCTAGAACCGATAATTCGCCGCGCTTTGATGAAATAATTTCGCCAGTAACGCTAACAAAGTCACCAAGATCAACATCGCTTTTCCAGGATTCGAGTTGTTCTTCACCAACTTTGTCCAATGAAATCATTGCTTGTAATTCAGTGCCATCACCTTCGCGCAACGTTGCAAAACATAATTTTCCTGTATCGCGTTTAAAGATAATTCGACCGCTAACGCTGTGAACATCACCTGTTGCGCTATCTGTTGCGATGTTTGCGTACTGTGTGCGAATTTCTGCAAGAGTTTTTGTGCGAGGCACAGATACTGGATAAGGCTCGATTCCACGCTCGATAAGGCTCGCACGCTTCTCGCGGCGAATGCGCAGTTGTTCGGGTAGATCGTCCTCGATGCTCATAGGTTTGTAATCCTACCGATTTAAGAGTTTCTCTCGTGTATCAGGCGCAGCCCAATCAATGTTAAATCAGGCTCGTGGTGATCAATTGTTTCGCTCACGCCAATTATTAATTCGATCAGCACCAATCTCTTTTGGATTATCAACTAATAACGGAACACCAGTCTTTGTTCCTGGTTCTACGATTGTCACTTGAATATCTGCAAAATAATCAGCAATCATTGTTCGCAATTCGCGAAGCGTTGCTGGCACGGTAGAACAAATTGCGAGTGCGCTTATCTTGTAATCACGGACTAGTGCTCCGTATTGCAGCCACAACTCATCGGCCGTGCTACGTGGATCTGTCTTCACGCGCCATGAACGAACTAGCTCTTCTCCTTTAAAGATTCCAAGAACTGTGTTGGTGTTACCAACATCGACTGTGAGCAACATGTCTTACTCCACTCTCATATCTAGTCCGATATCAAAATTAGGCGCCGAATGTGTCAGTGCACCAACTGCTATGTAATCAACACCCGCTTCAGCGTATGCGCGTGCATTCTCGATTGTTATTCCACCCGATGCTTCTAGCTTCGTAGCACCTGCAACGAGTGCGACTGCTTCTGCGCACTGCGCAGGGTTCATGTTGTCCAGTAAAACCAACCCTGGATTAAGTGGCAGAACTTCACGTAACTGCTGCAGATTATCTACTTCAATTTCGATGTCAGATGATGGAAATTTTTCACGTACAAGTGAAAAGGCTTTTACGACGCCGCCAGCTGCTGCGATGTGATTATCTTTAATCAAAGCTGCATCACTTAATGACATTCGATGATTTGTGCCGCCGCCCATACGCACTGCGTACTTTTCAAGCACTCGCATTCCAGGAGTTGTTTTACGTGTATCTCTGATCTGAGTCTTTGTTCCTGCGACTGCCTGCACCCACTGCGCAGTTAGTGTTGCTATACCGCTTAAGTGTCCAAGAAAATTAAGTGCGGTGCGTTCTGCAAGCAAAATACCGCGGGCATTTCCTGAAACCTTTATCAATACTGTGCCACTTTTAACGTGGTCGCCATCTTTTACTACAGCAGTTGCATCAGTGACGCCGACTTCAGCCAAAGTTGCAATAGCCATTTCAATTCCGGCGATAACTCCATCTTTGCGCGCAACAAATTGTGCGCTTATTTTTGCCTCAGCAGAAAGTGTCGCCATCGACGTAATATCAACGCCGCCTGCTAGATCTTCAGCAATTGCACGTTTAATCAATTCACGATCAATCATCAGCGGTTCACCTCCTGATATTCAGTGCGCCATTGTCCACTCTGATCCATCTGTTGAACAATTCTTTTGTGCCACTCAGTGCTCTGGTGTGGAAAATCTTCTCGCCAGTGTGATCCACGTGTCTCTTGGCGAATCAAAGCTGCTCGCAAGATTGTGTTTGCTAATTGAAAAAGATTCGTGGTTTCCCACGCTTCAACACATGCAACTGTGCTGGTGCGACTTTCAATGCGAGATAAATCATTTGATGTTGCAATCAATGAATCAGCAGATCGCAAAACACCGGCACCGCGGCTCATGCTTGTCTGTAAAGTTTTTCTAACACTTGGATCGAGTAAGAACTCTGCAGAGTTATTTTCAACTGGTTCTGAATACTCTGGCAGGTTATTGCTGATATCTGCTGCTATTCGCGCGCTAAAGACAAGACCTTCTAACAACGAGTTTGATGCAAGGCGATTAGCACCATGCACACCAGAGCACGCAGTTTCACCACATGCATATAAACCTTTAACACTTGTGCGACCATCGAGATCAACTCGAACTCCACCAGATGCGTAATGTGAAGCAGGCGCAACAGGAATCAGAGCCGTTGTTGGATCAATACTGTGTGCGATACACGATGCATAAATAGTTGGGAATCGCTCTTTAAATCCATTGAGGTGTCGAACATCTAGCCAGACATGGTGTGCGCCAGTGCGATTCATTTCGCGCATGATTGCAATCGCTACAACATCGCGTGGTGCAAGCTCTGCCATCTCATGCTGGCCCTTCATAAATCTTTCGCCAGCATCATTAAGTAGATATGCACCTTCGCCACGAACAGCTTCACTAATCAAAGGTTGTTGTCCTTCGGTGTTATCGCCTAACCACAAAACCGTTGGGTGAAATTGAATGAATTCAACATCTGAAACTTTTGCTCCTGCTCGCAGTGCCAACGCAACGCCATCACCCGTTGAAACAGATGGATTGGTTGTCTGTGCAAATACTTGTCCTAAACCGCCAGTTGCAAGTACAACTGCGCGACCGATTGCTCGCCCAACACCATCTCGCGAACCGGCGCCAATTACGTGCAGTGTTACACCGCAAACAGCGCCTTCTGAATTCTTGAGTGCATCAAGTACAAGTGCATGTTCAAGCACTTCAATCTGCGGATCATTGTGAACTGCGGCTAGTAATGCGCGTGAAACTTCGGCGCCAGTGGCGTCCCCTCCTGCGTGCAGAATGCGATTGCGATGATGACCGCCTTCTCGAGTTAGTGCAATTTCACCACTCTCTTCTAAATCAAAAGATGCACCACGTTCAATTAATCTGCGCACTGCATCTGGACCTTCACTTACTAAAACTTTTACTGCTGCAACATCACACAATCCAGCGCCAGCATCGAGTGTGTCTTTTTCATGTTGAGCAGGTGAATCACCAGGACCAAGCGCTGCTGCAATTCCACCTTGTGCCCACTTTGTAGAGCCTTCATCAACTCGCGCTTTTGTTACGAGCAGAACAGATAAACCAAATGTTCGCACCTGCAGTGCAGTTGTTAATCCTGCAATTCCAGAACCAACAACAATGACATCGGCGCGCGAAGTCCAACCAGGGTTGGGTGCTAATAACTTCATTGGGCGCCACCGTTCATTGGCATATTGTCAATCA
>RGSB01000029.1 GCA_010032875.1 Actinomycetota bacterium
GCCAGACGGCCGTTTCGATTTTTAGACTCACTTAGCGCTAACCTAACCCCATAGAGCGACCGCACTTTTGTGGTTACCGAAAAAAAGAGAAAGTGTGACATATGGGTTCCGTTATCAAGAAGCGACGTAAGCGTATGGCGAAGAAGAAGCACAAAAAACTTCTCAAGAAGACTCGCATCCAACGTCGTAACGCGAAGTAATTACGCAGCTTTTAGCAGTACAACTTTTCCGTTGATCCCTGCTACTGCGTAGCGAATCTTGTTTAACACAACCCACGCACTAGCGATTGGCTCAGTTGATTGCCATGAAGAAGCCAGCGCGATTGCCGATTGTCCTTTAGAAAACTTTGCGTAATCAATTGCGCATAAACGACCTAAACAATTAAAGAGCAGAGTCTTTGAATCACTACTAAATAATTCATTGGGTGTTCCATAGTTAGAAGTCGAAGTCGTTACAACTCCAGCTGCAGTACTCAAATTAAGCGTGCGAAGAAGCGTTGGATCTGGCATGGATAAAGCTGTAGCCGAAAACCACGAAGCCATGATTCCTTTAGCGGTTTTTGCTATTTCAACGTCATATCCCAAGATGGTTGCATCAGCTGTTGGAGATTCAAGAGTTCGATATTCCCAAGCACCAGGGTCAAAACTTGTTCTAGTTGCTAATCGGATTTCACCAGAAGTTGCATCACGGTTTTGATTTATTGCCAAAACAGAGTCATACAAAACATATGTCTTATTTCCATCCACGAGGGCTTTCATATGAAATGCAACATCACCTGTTGTGCGAAAATCTGTCTTTCGATCTCCGTCTACTAACTCATAATTCCATTCACCATCAAAGTTCTTGTATGCACCCAGCAAAACTCCTTGGGTTTCATCGCGGTAGAAAACTTGAATACCTTCACTTGTAATTGCGCATGCATTTGAAACACTGACATTACTTGCAGTCGGTACACGAACTATCTCTTCGTATGACTGAACTTTAGCTGCATTTCCATCCACGATTTCTCGAGAAATCTTTGTGCCTGTAAGAGTTGCATATCGCAGATCATTTTCCGTCTTATCGGCGTAGAAAATATGAAGAGTCTGTTTCAGACTCTTGCCACTCACGCAGAGAGAAACCTGACCAGCAATATCGCTATCAATAGTTCTTTGTTTCCACGTTTTTCCATTCCACGATGCAAGGCGCAGAACGGAAGTTTTTGAATCCACATATGCAATAACAGGTTGACCGTTTAATGTGGTCGAAGTAATAGAACGTGCATCCGATGCGGGATCTATCACTTGGGAAGTCCACGCAGCACGCGGGGTAACAGCTTTAGTAACAACCTTGCCTGATGCACCTTTTGAATTTGAGGCAATGATCTCAAAGGTATAACTAGTTCCATTTTTTAAACCAGAAATTATTGCTGGGCTATCGGTTACACTTTTTTCTTTGCCAGTGTTTACATTCTTGATGATGTATTCACTAACTTGAGTTGTGCGTGAATTTATGGGTGGTTGGAAAGTAATAATTGCAGAAGAGTCAGAAATCAACGCTTGAGCATTAAGAACTTCACTCGGGACACCTGCTGCAAGACCTGGCGCTGGCTTGTTTCGTAAGTCCTTCATCATTGCAAGCAAGATTGGACCAGGTTCGTTAAAGACTTCTCCCGCTTCAAGATTGGGGGTCATTACAGCGTTAATGCCAGAGTTTGCAAAAGTTTTTTCATCTAAGTGGCTTACAGATGATCCAGCGTCGTAATTAGATGGCGCATAGATCAATGGTTTTTCACCATTGTTTGCAGCGATTGCTTCCGCACCTGACCAGACCAATTTATTCGTAAGCGCTTGTCCTAATTCAAATGAAGGAGATGGAAGATCCGCTAAGCGATTTCCATCCTGTGTTTGAAGATATGCATCAAATGGAGTTGGTTGCTCCAGAATTCCAACGTATTGACCTTTTGTGCGGTCAAAGAGATATGAACTAGTTGAAAGAAATCCTAAACCGTGGGCGAGCTCATGAAACATCACGGATTTTAAGTCGTATTCATATCTAGTCGGTTTGCCTAGACCATCTAAATCCCATTCAGCTTCGGAGTTTATTTGAATGATGATTTCGGGATTATCTAAATCTAAATCTTTACCGGCGATTGCATTGGCAAGTGCTGATGCATACCAGAGTGAATTATCTGGCGCTCCTGAAAACTTTGCGTAATAGCGATCTGGTCGCGCGCTTCCCAGAATGTCAGCAGCACTTGATCGTCCCCACGTTGCATCAACATTTATGGGAGCTTTCGAATCAAAGTTTGCTGCCCATAAATCAATAGCTGCCTGAACTTGGTTTTTTGCCCAATCAGGAAAATTCTTGTAATTAACAACAAACTTTGAACGCTTTTCTAAATTAACTGATTGCGTGGCAGGAATAGATAAAACTTCACTGGCTTCGGCTGCATAAGTATGGCCCCACACAGTTGATGGGGCGACAAGCGGAGCCGCTTCTGCTTGGGGGATTGCGAGTAAAGAAGCAACAAGAATAAATAGAAGTCCGGCTACGGTGCGATTGCTGGTTCTCGTTTGCATATGTGCAAAAGGTATCAGGGTGAGATGATTTACCCATGGACGAGGGCAGTGCAACTAACTTTGACGATCTTTATTCTCGGATGAAGGCAGAGCGTCCAATTTCTTTGGACTTTTCGCAAGAACCTAAGAAACCCGAACCAACGTTGGATGAAGCCCGCGATGATTTAGCTAAATCTGTGAGTGAAGTTGCACATGCACTCTTCGCAAAACGATTTGGCCCACTAGTTGGTTCCGTCACTCAAACAACAGTTAATGCGGTTTTAAAAGATTTAGAGAAGAACGCTTATCGTTTTAAGGGTGATGTCACACTCGTTGCCGAAGAGTTTATTGACCGAGCACTGAATAAGAAGCGGAAAAAATAGTTGTCACAAAATGTCATAACTGTGTTTTCGCGGCACGGATGCCATCTCTGCGATGTTGCTATTGAAACTCTTGAATCAATGAAAACCGAACTAGATTATTCAATTGAAATTACCTACATTGATGGCAACGCAGAACTTGAAAAACTATATGGTGAACAAGTTCCTGTGACACATATTGATGGCGAGCACCATGATTTCTGGCGCGTTGACCCTGAACGTTTTAGAGCTTGCCTTGAAATACATCGTCAGCGTCAATAATTTTGTACGCATAACCTTGCTCGGCTAAGAAGCGCTGACGGTTCTGAGCAAAGTCTTGATCGATAGTGTCGCGTGAAACAACGGAGTAAAACGTTGCACTGCGACCATCTGATTTTGGACGCAAGATTCGTCCCAGGCGTTGTGCTTCTTCTTGCCTTGAACCAAATGCGCCGGATACTTGAATCGCAATCGTTGCATCAGGTAAATCAATAGAAAAGTTTGCAACTTTAGAAACAACTAAACAAGAAATTTCGCCGCTTCTAAATTTATTAAACAAAACTTCTCGTTCTTTAACTGGAGTCTCGCCCTTAATGAGCGGAACACCGAGAACTTCAGAGAGTTCATCGAGTTGATCAATATATTGACCGATAACCAAGATCTGTTCACCAGCATGATGTGCAACCAGTGATTCAACGACATTGCGCTTTGTGCGTGTTGTAGCGCAGAAGCGATAGCGCTCTTCTGGCTCGGCGGTGGCATATGAAAGTCGCTCTGTTTCACTTAAGTTTACGCGAACTTCCACGCATTGTGCGGGTGCGATATATCCCTGAGATTCAATCTCTTTCCAAGGCACATCAAAGCGCTTTGGTCCGATGAGTGAAAATACTTCACCTTCCATTCCATCTTCGCGCACAAGTGTCGCCGTAAGTCCTAAACGACGACGAGATTGAATATCTGCAGTGAAACGAAATATTGGCGCAGGCAACAAGTGCACTTCGTCATAAATGATTAGACCCCAGTCATGTGTATCAAAGAGATCAAGGTGGGCATATACGCCATCTTTTTTCTTAGTCATCACTTGATACGTTGCAATCGTTACGGGGCGAATCTCTTTCTTTGCTCCTGAGTATTCACCAATTTCATCTTCATTCAATGTTGTTCGCTTTAATAACTCTTCACGCCATTGGCGAGCTGCAACTGTGTTTGTGACAAGAATCAATGTGGTTGCTTTTGCATGCGCCATTGCTGCTGCGCCAACAATTGTTTTTCCTGCGCCGCAAGGTAAAACAACAACACCAGAACCACCGTGCCAGAATCCTTCTGCGGCTAACTCTTGATATGGACGAATCTTCCAATCAGTTTGCTTCAGTGCAATTTCATGTGCTTGACCATCTACATATCCCGCAAAATCTTCTGCCGGCCAACCCAGACGCAATAAAGATTGCTTGATTTGACCACGTTGGCTTGGATGAACAGCAATGGTTTCATTATCAATTCGCACACCAAGAAGCGGTGCAATCTTCTTCGCACGAATAACTTCTTCTAGAACTGCAGTATCTGTTGTTACGAGAATTAATCCATGAATTGGATCTGCCTCAAGTCGCAAGCGACCGTAGCGAGACATAGTTTCGGCAACATCAACAAGAATTGAGTGTGGCACCGCGTAACGCGAATACTTAATTAATGTATCAATCACCATTTCTGCATCGTGGCCAGCAGCGCGTGCGTTCCATAGGCCAAGATTTGTTAAACGATATGTATGAATATGTTCAGGAGAGCGCTCAAGTTCAGCAAAGGGTGCAATCGCGCGGCGACATTCAGTGGACATCGCATGATCGATATCTAAGAGCAGCGTTTTATCGCTCTGAACGATCAGTGGTCCATCAGTCATTGAGTAAATCCTTTATGAATTCATGCAAGAAAGCGCTGCGTTCTTCAAGAGCTTTAATGCTCACCCATTCGGTGGTTGCATGTGCACCAGATCCGACTGCGCCAAGTCCATCAAGAACTTTTGCTCCTGCAGCAGCTGCAAAGTTTCCATCACTTGCTCCACCCACTGATGCATGACCAAGTGGTGGCATACCGATGCGTGCGGCAACTTTTTCTGCACGTTCGTAGAGTTCCATGGTTGATGTTGTTTCTAGTGGTGGTCGATTTAATCCACCTGTAACTTCAATTCGTGCTTCTGGATGCAACGGAACGAGGCCACGAATCGCGGCGTCAACGCGATTGAGTTCATCCGTTGAATATGAACGCGCATCAATATCGAGCACTGCATAATCTGGAACAGTATTTGTCGAGTTGCCAGCTTTTACAAGTGTTGGCACGACTGTTGTCTGCTTCTCTTTATTCTCTAAGAAAGCAAGTGCAGTAATAATGTGTGCAATCTCGATAGTTGCGTTGATTCCCTTTTCTGGTTCGAGACCAGCATGCGCGGCGCGACCGTGTACATGAACCTGGTACATCGCAGTGCCTTTTCGACCTGTTTTTACTTTTCCATCTATTGCTGCTTCTAGAACTAAAACAGCTTTTGCTTTCGATGCTAAATCTTGAATTAACTTTCGAGATGCGTGGCTTCCAGTTTCTTCATCTGTTGTTCCAACAAGTGCAACAGATCCGCTAATTCCTTTAAGTGCAAAGAGTGCTTGAACGAATCCGGCTTTCATGTCATATGTGCCGGGTCCACGAAGTACATCTCCATTGATTTCCCATAACGGAGTGAAAGAACCAATTGGCCACACTGTGTCTAGGTGTGCAAGTAAAACGACATCTGGCTGTGCTACGCCCCACCAAAAAACAGGACGGCCTTCTATTTGGCGAATCTCTGCAGGTGTTCCAAGAACGCGTGTTGCAATGTCACTTGCTAAACGAACTACGTCATTGCACGCCTTGAGATCTTCTGTGGGAGATTCACACTTAACCAATGCTTCAAGGGCTGCCAACATAGGGTTAAGTCTGCCGTATTCGCCTTGCTTCTCGCTTGTCATAGCGGTGCAACCCCCGTAATACGCGGAATTCTAAATGTCTGCATCTCGCCTGTGCCGTGATCGCGAGCAATGAGTGAACCCGCAGAGATTTTCAGCGGATCAATAATTCGATGCGAAACAGCGCCGTTGTTATCTGCATAACCAATGGAGAGCGAACGTTGTTCTTGAATGTACTTAAGTAAGACATCTAATGTTTCATTTGCAGTAGTTCGCGGAAGGGCACCGAGTGCGTTATTTGCAATATTTCTAAGTGTGCTCTGCTTATGACTAGATTTTTCACCGACACGTATTGTGCGAATAGCTGCACTAAGGGCCGCATCGGTTGGAACTTCTAGCTCGCCGATAATGCGTGGAGGACGTGGCTTTGATTGCGCACGTGAAGAGCGCGGACCAGTTAACAATAATCCGTTGTTAGATTCTGCAGCTGGTAAGTAACCTGCATTTCTCAGAACATTCATCACATCATGCGCATCCATGTCGCAAATCATTACTTCAGGCGCGATTCGGCGCAGAGATAAAATATCTAAACGTTTATCACTAATAATTTGAGTAATCAGAGCAGGATCTTCGCAGCGAATAAATGATGATGTATTTCCGACTCGCAAACGACCATGCTTCTTTGCAACATCAGAAATTAAATACTCAAGCGGTTGTGGAATCGGAGTTTTTGAAGTCTTACGAAGGAAATCAATAATCTCATCCCCGGTCTTACCGTGATCTAATCCGCGACGTATTGTTGCGTCAGTAAATCTATAGACAGTTGCTCCACCACGACTTTCAATATCACCAATAATCGCAAGCACTGCTGCTACATCATGAACAAGCGGGCCTGGTGCAATTGCAGTGTTATCACTTTGAATGAGTATGTGATCAACTGGTTGAGGTAAATCCGCGTCAATGATGTCGAGATCCTCACCGGATAAAAACTCTTGACCATATTTAGAAATTACGCCTTGACCAGTTATTCCGAGCCATTCTGCTTCGCGCAGAGTCCACTGCACCATTTCTTCTTGCAATCCTGGATTTCGCTTTGATGGCGAACACCACTTCACATGTTTCGTGAAGCTCTCTAGTTCGGGAGCAATTTTTTTATTTTCAGCCAATAGTTTTAATACCAAGGCACGCGTACTTGCTGCGTTAACTCGATCGAGTTCGGGGCCTAGTGCTGCTGTGTTTTTTGATTCTGCACGCCCGACAAGTCCACTTACTCGCGATGTAATTAACCACGGTGCAGCAATAGCTTGCCAACGTACAGATGGTTTTTGAGTAAGCCAAATATCAAAATTATTTGTCGGCAAAATTTTGTCATCTGCATCAATGGTGACAAGTCCTGCGAGATAGACGAGCTCGGCGATAAATGCTGCGCAGTTTTCGTCGATGCCCATGTGGGTTGCAATAATTTTTAAATCGCGGACTCCAAGTCCACCGGCGCGTAGAGCATCTGCTGGTTCTTGTGCCCAATATTCGAGAATTTCATCAGCCCATCGCAGAACAGTTGCGACATTTGCAATTGCTGCGAGTTGAACATTTCGATCATCGCGCTTGCTTCCCTTTATTTCTGGAGGAGTAACCTCACGCTCTTTATGCACTTTCCCACCACGTAAATAAATTCCAACTTCTCGCGGAAGAATTACTGTGCGCTGATCAAGTGGAACCATAAAGTTTTCTTCGAGTAACCACGTAACTCCGGGACCAGGATTCTTAATATCTCCAACGCTGCCACGAGGCGGTCCCCAAATAAGTCTTTCTAGTACTTTCTTTGCAGAATCTGGCGCTTCATCTAATTTCTTTAAATTCAACTTTGCCATTGTTGCTGGCCCAAGACCAGCTATTTCATTACCTAATACTTCGCGAACTGAGTTTGGCAATCTCATTCCGTCATCAGATGGATAGAGAAGTCCACGTACAATCAGTTCAGGGAGCACATCAACTGCAGCTTTTTCTGTAATAGCAACGATTTGTTTTTCGCTAAATGGTTCGTTAATTACTGCACACGCTTCAAGAACTTGGAATTGCCACTGATTTAATCCATCAATTGCTCGCGCAAGGCTCGGCGCGCTACATGCTCGAACTGCAAGAGATGCCATATCTGATGGCACAGGTGAAATCAGATCTGCTCTGTGTGTGAAGAGTTCTAAAAGGGCAGCGTCATCTACGGAACGTAGATAGTCGGTAAATGAACGCATTTGCATAACTTGCCTACATTACAGGGGTTTAGTTGCTGACGTGAAATCGAGTTAGCGCGAACGCCTGCGTGGTGCTAACCAGATTCCTGCAGCTGCGAGCCGTGAAACTGTTGGGCCAATAATCTTGATAATAAATCGTGCTCGACGAAAGTCATGTATAGGCCAACCCTCTGCAAGTGCGCGCAAACTTAAGATTGCATCTGGATTAATCGCAGAGGGATGCCCAACTGCTTCGAGTAAAGGAAAATCATTGTGACTATCGGAGTACGCATAACAATCTGAAAGAGAAAAACCCTTTTCTTTTGCAAGTTCTGCAATTGCAACTGCTTTTTCTTTTCCATGTAATAACTTGCCAAGCATCTGTCCTGTGTATTTTCCATCACGGACTTCGGCTTTACTTCCGAGAGCGCCGGTGAAACCTAAATTTTTTGCGATTAAGATTGCCATATCTTCTGGAGCTGCAGTGACAAGCCAAACTTCTTCTCCTGCATTCAAGTGTTTTTGTGCGATGTTAATAGTTCCCTGCCAGCAAGCGGGGGAAACGAATTCATCATAAATTTGTTGAGCTATTGAGTGAATTTCTGCGACATCGTGACCACCAATAAATTGAGTGGCGGCATCCTGGAATCGTTTAATTTCATCTTGTTTTTCTTTGCCAGTTAAACGAAAACGTAGATTCGCAAATGCAAAGCGTGAGAGATCGGTTTTGGTGAAGTACCCACGTTTGTACATTCCTTTTCCGAGAAAGAAGAGGGTAGAACCACGAATAAGCGTGTTATCTACATCGAAAAAGGCAACCCGATTCGGTGTGAGCGCCATGTCACAACCTTAGCGAGAAGAGAAGGTTTATGACGCTTTATGCTTAGCAAATGAGTTCGACGGTACATGTGGTCAGACATGGCGAGGTACACAACCCGCAGAAGATTCTTTATGGTCGTCAACCTGGTTGGACACTTTCAGATCGTGGTCACAAGATGGCAGCCACTCTTGGTGATTGGTCGAAGCAGATTGATTTAGGCGCACTTCACGTTTCACCTTTGCAGCGCGCACAAGAAACCGCAGCGCCTATTGCAGCAGCACACAACATCAAAATCACAACTGATGAGCGATTAATTGAAGCTGCAAATGTATTCGAAGGTAAACCATTCGGTATTGGTGATGGAGTTCTAAAACATCCATCTGCTTGGAAACACTTATGGAATCCGTGGAAACCTTCGTGGGGCGAACCATACGAAGAACAAATCAATCGAATGCTTGCGGCTGTCTTTGCAGCGCGTGATGCGGCAAAAGGTAAAGATGCAATTGTCGTATCTCACCAATTACCAATTTGGATTCTGCGAAGCGCAATTGAAGGAAGACGACTTTTGCATGATCCTCGTAAACGAGAGTGCTCATTGGCAAGTGTCACGAGTATTCATTTTGATGATGACGCAATGATTAGCGGAACAAGTTATAGCGAACCAGCTGCGCATTTATTGCCGCCAAAGAAATGAAAATTAAAAACCTTTTACTTGCGCCCCTTGTCGCGCTCGCACTTTCTTCATGCGGTGGTGGGGGTTCATCAATTGCGGAAGAGAGCTATGTTTCTGGAAATGGAAGCGTTTCTTATATTAAGCAAGCCGATCGCATTCCGGCACCACGCCTATCCGGTATGACGCTCACAGGAAAAAATTACACATATGATGTTGGAAAAGTTGCGGTGGTAAATGTGTGGGCTTCATGGTGTGCACCGTGCCGCGCAGAAGCCCCAACTCTTGCAGCGTTATCAGAAAAATATTCGAATGTAGCTTTCATTGGAATTCTTACTCGAGATAATCCAGTAAACGCCGAAGCATTCACTCGCCGCTTTTCCCTGCCTTATCCAACACTAATCGATGACTCAGTGCTTATTGGATTTAGAAAATCATTGCCAGCAAATGCAATTCCTTCAACAGTTCTCATTGATAAAAAAGGTAATGTTGCAGCACGTATTTCAGGAGAAGTTACAGTTGCATCCTTAAGCGAACTCATTGAAAAGGTGAGCGCAGAGTGAAAGATTTTATAGTCGAACAAATTCTGGATGGCTATTTAATTACAGCCTTTCCCATTGCACTTATCGCAGGACTGATTTCATTCTTATCTCCCTGTGTTTTGCCACTTGTACCTGGATATATTTCCTATGCGGCAGGCTTTTCTAAGAGTCGCGGTCGAGTTCTTCTTGGATCTGTGCTCTTTGTATTTGGTTTCAGCGTTCTCTTTATTTCTTACGGAGCGCTCTTCGGTGGCTTCGGTGCCTATATTTCAGATAATGAAAAGTTAATAACTTCTATTCTCGGAGTTTTCACAGTAGTACTTGGATTAATTTTTATCGGCGTATTTCCTTTTGCTCCAACGTATCGAGCAAAGATGCCTGTCACACTCGGATTAGTTGGAGCTCCAGTTCTTGGATTTTTATTTGGGGTTGGTTGGACACCATGTATTGGTCCCGCACTTGGCGCAGTTCAAACACTTGCGTTTCAAGAATCGAGTGCATTGCGTGGAGCAATTCTCGCTCTCGGTTATTGCATCGGTTTAGGCGCTCCATTTATAGCTTCTGGTCTGTTTCTAGATCGTTCAGAAAAGCTTCGGAAATTCTTGGTCCGCCGAGGAGATCTCATAACTAAATTTGGTGGAGTCTTATTAATTCTGATTGGCCTTGCGCAAGTTTTTGGTTTGTGGGGAAGTTTTAATAACGAGATGCGTTCGTGGATCTCAGATTTTGTGCCGGTGATTTAAATGAGTGAGAACGCACCAGAGATTGGAACCGTAGGACTACTTCGTTTCTTGTGGAGACAACTAACAAGCATGCGCACAGCTCTTGTGCTATTGATGATGCTTGGTGTGGCAGCTATTCCTGGTTCATTTATTCCACAACGTTCACAAAATCCAACGGCAGTCAGCGATATTTTTGCAACATCGCCAACAAAAGCTCTTTGGTACGAGCGTTTTTCACTCTTTGATGTTTATGCATCCCCTTGGTTTAGTGCGATTTATATACTGCTATTTATTTCACTTATTGGTTGCGTTCTTCCGCGTCGCGAAACTGGAAACCTATTTTTTCACTTAGCACTTGTCCTAATACTTATTGGTGTTAGCTTCGGATCACTCTTTGGCATGCGTGGCGATGCAATCGTTAATGTGGGCGAACGATTTATTAACACTCCAACGACTTTTGACTCGCTCTCATTTGGAAAGCTTTTTAGTGAAAAATCGCTACCACCATTTTCAATTCAGGTTGATAAATTTGTTGGAAAATACAATCCAGTTACAAATGCGCCTGAGGATTACACATTGTCTGTAACTGTTAAA
>RGSB01000030.1 GCA_010032875.1 Actinomycetota bacterium
TGTGGATTCGAGGCCCTTGGTTGGCTGCTATCGATTAGGCGATAGTGCCCCAAGTGGCCTCATCCACTGCGTAAAAAGCTGCGTAAAACGCTGGCTTTGTGGCAGCAGGCCAAGTTGTATAGCGCTTATTAGTCGCTGTATGTGAATGTGAATGGGCATGAGAAGCAGCGCTAACGCGTGAAGCGTTAACGTTATGAGTGCTTACGATTGTTGACATCGCGTGCTCCCTTTTCTTATGCACACCCATATTTTGGATGAAGTAAAAGGGTAAAGCATGCCCCCGCGATGATGCAAATCAATTAAATACGCGCATGCGTGCAGGCATTAAATACTCGCGAGTAAACCAGATTCACGCAGGAATCGGCTGGGTTCACCGCGATAACTCATGCGTAAATCCTTCTTGGCACGCGTAATTCCAACGTAGAACAATCTACGTTCTTCATCGATGGCGCTCTGATTTTCTGGGCCAATTCCGGTATTTCCTGAATCAAATGGAAGTATCGATTCGCTCACGCCAATAAGAAATACGCGTTCCCACTCAAGGCCTTTTGCTGCGTGCAGCGTTGCCAACGTAATGACAGGCATAGTCGGCGGATTGTTCTGTTGCACGCGATCTTCTACTTCGCGCAGATATGCACGTAAAGTCTTTGGTGAAAATGAATCATCAGCATCTAGCTCGCGAGCCAAATGAAGTAATCCTGCGATTCCATCAATGCTTGCACCCGTTATAAAAGGTTGAGCCAAAGTGCGTAACTCATCAAGCCAATACACACCCTCTGTTGGAATAACAGATGCAGTGCGCACCCCTTTGAGAAACTCACGAACATCTGTGCGATCAAAGAAACGCTCGTTATTGCGCACTTGATAGGGCAATCCTGCGGCTGCAATTGCTTTCTCAATCGAATTCAGTTGCCCGTTTGTGCGAGCCAAAATCGCAATCTCCTGCGCAGGCGCACCTTCTGATAACAAGGCGCCAATATCTTTAACAACACCGGCAATCTCAGCGGATTCATCTTTATAGGCTGCAATGCTTGGTTTAGCACCGTGATCATTTTGCGCAACGAGTTCTTGACCCATCGATGCACTTCGCAAAACAGTATTTGCCATCAAAGTAATTTCGGGAGTCGAGCGATATCCGCTTGTTAATCGGATTACTTCGGCATCTGGAAAGCGTTGCGTGAATGTGTTTAAGAAAACCGGAGTTGCGCCAGCAAATGAATAAATAGTTTGCGCTGGATCGCCAACAACACATATTTCTTGTCGACTACCGAGCCATGCATTTATTACACGTTGCTGCAAGGGTGAAATATCTTGGTACTCATCAATTGTGAAATAGCGGTATTGATCTTGCACACGTTCTCGAACTTCGCGCTCTTCTTCCAGCATCGCAGCGGTGAGCAATAAAACATCTTCAAAGTCCATTGCACGCTCTTGCTTCATCAGAGACATATATGCCGAATACACCTGTGCAATTTGCTCAGGGTTTATCCGTGGCTTTTGTGTGCGCTTTGATGCTTCATTTACGTAATCTTCAGGGACGACTTGTGAAGACTTTGCCCACTCAATTTCAGATGCGATATCGCGCATAAGATCGCGAGATGTAATCGATAACGTGCCCTGTAAATCTGCACGAGTAATTGCTTGTGTAATAAATCCGGTCTTAGTGGTCAGTAAATCTGGTGCTCGGCCCCCAAATACTTGTGGCCAGAAATAAAGTAATTGCTTTAGTGCTGCTGAGTGAATTGTTCGCGCAGCAACAGTTGGCACACCTAATGAGCGAAGGCGCACACGCATTTCACCTGCTGCACGCGCAGTAAATGTTAGAGCTAAAACTTTTTGTGGATCCATCACGCCAATAGATGCTGCGTATGCAATGCGATGTGTGATTGCTCGGGTTTTACCTGTGCCTGCGCCTGCAATTACGCAGACAGGACCCCGACTAGCAAGTGCTACAGCGCGTTGTTCATCATCTAAAGCCGCAAGAATTTCATCAGAATCTAGCGCCATGATTCGCCGCCAGTTAACTTATCTGCACCTGGCCCAAACCACATTGCAATCATCTTTCGTGCAACGCTAATTGTTGGTGGCAAGAGCAATGAACCATCTGCCACAGAATTTTTGAGTTCTTCGCGAGAAAACCACCGCACGTCAGTGATTTCTACTCCATCTGCTTTTGCTGTACTTGGATCATCAGCAACGGCAGAAAAGGCAATCATGATTGATGCTGGAAATGGCCAGGGTTGGGATCCGAGATATGTAATCTCACTGACCTTCACACCAGATTCTTCAAAGACTTCGCGTTCAACACACTGTTCAAATGTTTCGCCAGGTTCTAGAAAACCTGCAAATGTTGAGTACCTTCCATCAGGCCATATTGGTTGATGTCCGAGCAAAATTCGATCATCTTTATCTTTAACCAAAACTATGACCGCGCTATCGGTGCGTGGGTGATGTTGGCTCTGATCTTTCACGCATACTCGAACCGATCCGCCCAGAGTCGACTCTGTTTCGGCTCCGCAACGAGCACAGTGCGGATGAGAGCGATGCCAATTCGATAGAGCAATAGCGTGCATCGAAATTCCTAGGTGAAATTCATCTAGCTTTGCACCTAGTTCACGCAGTGATGCCATACCTTCGGCAGAACTGTCGCCAGCGGCCTTGCCTACTTCATCGCAATCCCATGCAAAGTAAGAAACCGTACTTGCAGAATCAATACCTAGAAAATACTTATCTCCACTTGTGAAAATCTTTGATGCAATGAGTTTTTCAACTTCTGTGGCAGATAAAAAGCGAAGCGATTGTCCATCTGTTGCTAACTTGGAATCAGAGACACGAATAATTTTTGCAGCGTTCCACAAACGATTAAGTTCTGCTTCATCACTTCGAAGCTCACTTGCCCGATCCAGTGGGGCGCTAATTGGTTTGAGCGTGCTCATAGGGGGGCAACGCTACTAGCCTGTGCGCATGAGGCTGACATCGTGGAATCTCCTGCATGCGATGGCCATCCCGCCTGGCAGTAAAGCCTCATTGGCCAGCGCGATCAAGAAAATTGCCCCTGAAGTATTAGCGATTCAAGAAGTAGATTTTCTGCTGCCGCGCAGCAACTCTTCAAATCAAGTACAAGAAATTGCTGTGTCGATGAAAGCAGTTGACTGGGCTTTTGCGCCATCAGTCATTGGAACACCTGGAGAAAATTGGCGTGCGCCGAATGATCACGATGAATTAATTATTACTGAAGGTGCCACACGTAAAAAATCTGCGAAAAATAAAATGGAGGGCGGTTACGGAATTGGTTTTGCATCAACAATTCCAGTAACTGCATATGAACGTATCGAACTTGGTCGCTCTTTAGTTGGCATGCCTCTGCTAGTACCTGGTGGTGAAGATGGAAGAGGAAAACCACGATTCATCTATGTGCAAGATGAACCACGAGTTGCTCTCGTAGCCCATTTAGAAAATGGCTGGAGCATTATTAACACCCATCTATCTTTTGTACCTGGAGTAAATTTTAAGCAATTACACAAACTCAAAAAATGGGCAGAGAAATCTGCCAAAGAAACTGGCAATAAAGTTGCAATTATGGGAGATCTGAACTTACCTAAGGGATTGCCTGTCATTGCTTCATCGTGGAAATCCCTAGTAGAGCAAAATACTTATCCAAGCTGGGGTGCGAAAATACAATTTGATTACATTTTATGTAAAGACACTCTAAAGAAAACCAGAGCCATTCCCACAACATCAACTGGAATTAGTGATCACTTACCAATTGCTGTAGAGATTGAATAAGTAAGTAAAGCAATATTTACTTGTTGTACTTTTGAATCAGCGCGACTAAGGCGGCTTCATCTAATAAATCTGCACGCCTATCTGTTACAGAGGTAGGAACATAATGAAAAGCCGCACTGACTTTAGATACATCAATATTTTTAAGCCTTGCCCAGGCTAAGCGATACATGGCTAGTTGAATTGCTGCTGATTCACCGAGTTGCTTAGAACCTGTCTTCCAATCGACTACTTCAAAGCCATCTGGCGTTTCATAAACCGCATCGATTCGACCTCGAATCAAAACTCCAGCAACAACTGATTCAAAAGGTACTTCTATTGCCGCAGGAGTGCGATTGGCATAGGCGCTGCTCTGCCAAGCTTTTTTAAGATCTTCAAGTTTTCCATCTTCTTCAATTGGATCAAAATAATCTAAATCAATATCGTCAAAGAGAGTCATTGCACTAAATTGTTTTTCAACCCACGCATGGAATTGTGTTCCGCGACGAGAATAAGGATCTTGCGAACGTGGAATCGGTCTACGGATTGCAAGCGCTAGAGCTTCAGGATTTTCATGTAAGGCAACAAGGGTTGAAGTTGAAATCCTTGCTGGAAGTTCGACTTCAATTGTTGGTGAGTTTCTATTCTTAACTTCTGCAATCAGTGCTTGCGCATCAGAAATCCATGAATTTAGATCGTCATCTGCACTAGGTGTAAGTGTGTGGGGTTGTGATTTTTCAACCAGAGCAACGGCTGCATCAAATGCTGCACGACGATCACCCAAGGGATCGCGTGGCCAATAAGCACTATCGGGATTGATCTCTATGGGATTTCGAGATCCATCTTCTGGCGCATCAACGTGGCTCAGTAATACACCACCACGTTTATCAGCGACATCTGCCACGTGTGCAAATAGTTCGCTGGGATCAACACTTCGTGCACCATCACGCCACCACGATGTTGTGCAGAGTAAATGTGTGCGCGCACGAGTAACAGCCACATATCCAAGGCGGATCTCTTCTTGCTTTTTAATTGCCGCACACAATTGTGCGTACTCCTTTATAACCTTGCTGGCTTCACTATCTTTTGTGCACTGCGCAAGCGAGAACACCGGTAATTCATCGCCATCACCACGAAGTACAAATGGAATCTGTTTTTCGTTTGTAATCCAATTATCAGGATCATTTGTATATGTGCTTGGAAAAGTTCCTTCCGCTAATCCCGGAATAGCGACGAAATCCCATTCGGCGCCCTTGGCAGTGTGAATAGTTAAGAGCTGAACAACATCGCTTCGTACTTCAGGGGCACCGGATTTAAGTCCGCCCTCTTTCTTTGATGTGACATCTAGCCACTCTATGAATGCGGAGATACTTCCGCCACTTCGTGAAAACTTTGATGCTTCATCGAGGAATCGCTCTAGGTGACGACGTCCATTACGCGTGCCATCACGCAGTGAAACTTCCAGATCTAGGTTGAGGTAATTTTCAATTTCAGTAATCAAATCAATAATTGATCCACCTGCTCGAGATCGCAATCTACGTAAATCTGCGGCGAAACGTGAGAGTCGAGTAAATCCCACATCGCTAAACTCTTTACGCGATTCATTGTCACATTGATCAATCTCATCTAGTGCATCGATGAGTGAACCCACAAAGAGATCATCGGCTTCAGCTGAATCAGGATTACCTGCAGCAATTTTTGCAATAAATGAATGAGAGTCTTCATGCACGCTCTTTGCACGTCTTCTCGAATAGGCACCGAGTGCTGCCACATCTTTTGCACCTAATGCAAGACGTGGACCTGTGAGATGACGCATCAAAGCGGTGCCAGCTTCTGGATTCGTGACAACTTTCATCAGTGATAGAACATCAGCAACTTCTGCAACATAAATTAATCCGCCAACGCCAATAACTTCTGTGGGAATGTTCCTCTCGCGAAGGGCGCTTTCGATCTTTGAAATCTGCGAACGTTTGCGCACCAAAACTGCGAAAGATGTTCGTTTTTCTTCTTCAATTGCGATTCGCTCTGGAGCAAACCAATGCTTATGAAAATACTCCGCAATGCCTTGCGCTTCGGCATCGAGAGTTTCAAAGACTCCATAAGCAATTTCACCATCACCGGCTGTATCACGTGGACGAAGTGGGTCAACTCGAACGGTTGATGTGGAACGAATCTGATCTGAAATTGAGTTTGCAATTTCAAGAATTTTCTTATCATTTCGAAATGTAATCGAAAGATTAAACAACTCGGCGCCACTTTGTCCGGCACTCTTTGGAAAATACTTAGCAAATGTTCCGATGGTTCCAGCAGATGCACCACGCCATGTATAAATCGCTTGGCATGGATCTCCGACAGCCATAACTGGGTGTCCTTTACCAAAGAGAGCTGAAAGCATTCGCACCTGTGATTGTGATGTGTCTTGATACTCATCGAGTAAAACAACTTTGTACTTTGCTCGTTCTAGCTCGCACGCTTCTGCAAATGTCTCTGCAATTCTTGCCGCAATGGACATTTGATCATCAAATGAGAGTTGTTGTTCATCGATGCGGCGCTTGAGAAACTCTTGCACCATCGGCAGGATGGCTATGCGTTGTTGAGCAGTACGTACAACTTTGCGTACTTCTTCATTTGCTGTGCCACCGATGCGGTGTAATTCGGCTAAAGTTTTTTCATCTTCTCGGCGAATATCATCGAAAGAGACTTGGTGTTCTAAAACTAATTTAGCTAGACCAATGACGTCATCAATGACCGTGGTCACTGCGCTCTCATTAGTGAAACTTTCATCTGGCCAATTGCGGACAATATCTGATGCCATTTGCCAGAGAGCAGCATCACCTAGCGGATCACTCGTTGCATCAATTCCTAAACGGATTGCGTGCTCACTCATAATTCGTCCTGCATAAGAGTGATACGTAGTAATTGATGTATCAAGAGCAAGGTTTTTATCTAAGAGTCCCGCCTCCTTGAGTTGGCGTAGACGTTTGCGAACTCGAATAGATAGCTCACCGGCGGCTTTACGTGTAAAAGTTAGTCCCAAGATTTCATCAGGGCGAACAATTTTATTTGCGACTAACCACAGGACTCGTGCACTCATCGTTTCAGTTTTACCTGAACCTGCGCCAGCAATAACAACTGCAGGTTCTAGTGGAGCGCTAATGATTGCAATTTGCTCTGGCGTTGGATCTGAAACCTTAGAATCAACAGTACGAAGAGCTGCGGCTATTTCTAGTGGCGAAATCATTCGATCACCGTGCGCCCTTCTGCCTTGATTGGGCACGAACTCTTTACGGGGCACTCTTTACAACGCTTATTTGTTGCGGCAACAAATTCTGCAGCGCCCATGGATTGTGCGATTCCTTCAATCTGTTCGCGAGCGGATTGAATGTCAATTGGTTCTTGCTCACGGGAAGAAATCTTCTGGACGTCATGGCCAAGATAGATAAGCGCAGCACCGCTAGAAGTTGTGCTTGCATGATGAGTCTTGAACCCGCCTTCTGTTATAGCAATTTGATAACTCTTAAGTTGAAGATTTTCCTTTGCTTTTTCATAGGAAATTGGAGTTTTACTTGTTTTAAAATCGATGACAAATAAATTTCCTTCGGAGTCAACTTCGAGTCGATCCACAGTGCCAATAATTCGTGCTTTTCCAACGGTGACATCAAATTTAATTTCAACACCGACTACATCGCGTTCATGTTTCATGTGATATTTCATGAAGCGAGAAATCATTGCAATTGCTTTTTCTTGCGAGCCTTTGCTTACCCAGCCTTCTTGCGGGTCGATTAGATTCCATGATTGCTTGAGTTTCTCAACGAGCACAGATTCAGTGATTCCATCTTCTTGTACCATCAGTGCAGCAAATGCATGAATGGCTGAACCTAATACTTGGGCGATGCTGTCACCATCGGTTCCGCCGCTTTTTTCCAGAAACCATTTCATGCCGCACTCTGTAAAGTTTTCTGCGCTACTTGGTGAAACTGGAACTGCAATGTTTGGATCAATTACTGGTTCTGTTGTACTTAATTGTGCAACACCCGTCCAGCTCTGTGGGTCCGCACTATGGATTCCAGATTGGCTCAACGTTTTAATCAGTGATGCAGCCTCTGTTGCGTGTGGGCCAGAGAGCGCTGAACGTAAATCAGCGATCAGTGCAGCTGTCGTAATTGGACGTGGCAATGAGTACTGGGCTAATTCTTCACTAGTTTTATTAAGTATTGCGTCAGTAATTTCTTCAAAGAATTGTGATGGTTGATCATCTTCGTATGAAACACATGTGATCAACATTGATTCTCGTGCGCGCGTTGTTGCAACGTGTAACAAACGGCGCTCATCTTCTAGGAGTGCACCTGCAGCAATTACATCGAGTTCGGTGCGCGCAAGATTGCCGTGACGTTCGCGTTCTACGAGTCTTTCAGCACCTAGTAGCGAGCTGCGTTGACGAAGATTTGGCCACATGCCTTCTTGCAATCCGGCAACTGCAACATAATCCCATTGGCGACCCTTTGCTGCATGGACTGTAAGTATTTCAACACAATCTGGACGTGCACCTTGGGCGGTAATTACATCGCCAGCAATTATTTCGGCGCTAACTTCGCGGATAAATGCTTGTGCACCTGAGAGTGGAAATCTCTCTGAATAACGTTGCGCGCTTTGAAAGAGTTGCATCATTGCATCGAGATCTCGATCAGCGGCAGCGCCTCGATTACCACCTCGTAGAGCAATCTCTTGCCACGCTGTACTTAATTTTGCACCATCGCTTGTTTGTGCGTTATCCCAAATTGCCCAGAGTAAATCTTCTCCCCGAGCATCTGACTTTTTTAGAACTGCGCGAGCTTTTGCAAGCAAAAGATGTATCCGATGTATTGGTTCAGCACCTTCGATGGAGATATCACCGGTATCGACTGCTTCAATCAGTAATTGATTTCCGGTGCGTTTATCATCATCTAAACGTGTTGCAAGGAGTGAACGTCGAATACGCCGAAGTGAAATTGCGTCGGCTCCACCAAATTCACTGAGTAATAATCGCTCAACGTTTTCGGTATTAAGTGGCTTAGTTTTAATTGCAATTTCAGCAAGTAATAAAAATGGTGCGATGCTTGCATTCGTTGCGAGTGCTTCGAGTTCGCCAGCAACAGGAATAGATACTTGAGCAAATGCTCTACGAAGTGCAGAAGTTAAAGTCCCTGGAGATCTAACCAGTACGGCCATTTGTGAATATGGCACACCGTCGACTAGATGTGCACGGCGAAATTGGTATGCGATGTATTGAGCTTCTTCTGAAACAGATCTCAGCCGTTCGATTGCAACAAAACCTTGCTTATCCTTATTTGCACAGGAGCGTTCGTGCGTTGGGCCAGTAAGTCTGAAATTAGATGAAACGCTTAAGCCAACCGCATGCGTTGCAGGTGTGCTTCTAAAGTTTTCATTGAGCACAACGTGAGTGCCACCTTGTGACAGGTAATAATCAATTTCGGTACTCATGCCATCTGGATCTGCGCCTCTGAATCGACCAATTGCACTGTGCGCGTCCCCTACTAAAACAAGATCTTGCGGCGCAAGTAAACGCAACAACCTTCTCTGTGCGGGATCGCTCTCTTGAAACTCATCGACCATAATCGTTTTAAACCTAGTGCGAAGCTCAGAAAGCAGATCAGGATTTATTTCTAGATGCCTAATTGCGCGAGAGAGTAACTCTGATGGGTCAATACGCAGTTTTGAATCTGCAGCCGCGACTTCGCGTAAGAACATTGCTCCGTTATATCTCTTCCAAAAATCAGCGGCACCTTGCCAATATTTCTCGCCATAACTCTTTGCATACTCTTCTAATTTTTCAGGTGTTACACCACGTTCTGATGCGCGCAAAATAAGGTCACGTAACTCGCGGGCAAAGCCATTAGTTGAAAGGGCTAGATGTAAATCCTTTGGCCACTGTCGATAACCATCTGCAATATCGCCCTGAAGTAAATCTCGAATAAAACTCTCTTGTTCGGGTCCTGATAGCAAGATTGGATCTGGATCATCGACGTGAGTTTTCATCTTAAGAATTGAGAATGCAAGTGAGTGAAATGTGCGAGCAAGTGGTTCGTACATGGTTGCACTCGTTTGCAGTGCAATTGCATCTCGCAAATCTGATGCGCTTTCACGACCAAATGTAATGAGAAGAATTGAATCTGGATTTTGACCTTCGGCAATACGCGATAGAGCAGAGTGAATTAGCACGCCTTCTTTTGGCGTGATGCGGTGCGTGCGCGCTCGGATTGATCGAGTACAACTTTGCGAATTCGCACAACAGCTGGAGTTACTTCTACGCATTCATCTTCACGACAGAATTCGAGAGCACCTTCCATGTTGAGTTTCTTAGGCGGAATCAAACGCTCTGATTCATCAGTTCCTGACGCGCGCATATTTGTTAACTTCTTTTCGCGAACACAGTTAACGTCCATGTCATCGCTACGTGAATTCTCGCCAATAACCATTCCTTCATACACTTCATCACCAGGTTCTACGAAGATAGTTCCGCGATCTTGTGTTCCATAAAGTGCGTATGAAGTAACTGTTCCCATGCGATCTGAAACAAGTGAACCAGTACCGCGTGTACGAATATCTCCATACCAAGGTTCGTAGCCATCAAAAACGTGGTGTAGTAAACCTGTACCGCGAGTTTCAGTTAAGAACTCTGTACGGAATCCAATAAGTCCACGTGAAGGAACTTTGTAATCAAGGCGAATCCAACCAGTGCCGTGATTAACCATTTGTTCCATGCGACCTTTACGAAGTGCCATTAACTGAGTTAAGACGCCTAAGTACTCTTCTGGTGCATCAATAGTTAAGCGCTCCATCGGTTCAGATAGCTTGCCATCAATAACCTTTGTAACTACTTGTGGCTTTCCAACAGTAAGTTCGAAACCTTCGCGCTTCATGATTTCTACAAGAACAGCTAGCTGAAGTTCTCCGCGACCTTGTACTTCCCATGTATCTGGACGTTCTGTGTTTAGAACACGTAGTGAAACGTTACCTACTAGTTCGGCATCTAAGCGACC
>RGSB01000004.1 GCA_010032875.1 Actinomycetota bacterium
ATATGCCATCCAACGAAATGATCCAACTATGCCGGCAACCTGCACGCTTCAAGCAAGAGATGTTGATAAAAACATCGTCGGAGAAATCGAGGATGAAATCACCCCCGGTCGAGCATCATTTGAACGCACCACATCTATTCCTACGCGTAGTGCTGCTGCCACAGCACTTGTTGCTCGCTGTCGCGTTAAATAATTCAATTCACATTTAGTCCACCTTTCGCTACCGTTACACCCCTTATGACTTCGCAAACGTGGCTCACACAAGAAGCAGCAGATCGTCTTGCTGCTGAATTGGCGCACCTCGAAGGTGAAGCTCGCACTGAAATTGTTAAGAAAATTGAAGCAGCACGTGCGGAAGGTGATCTAAAAGAAAATGGTGGCTACCACGCTGCACGCGATGAGCAAGGAAAAATCGAAGCTCGAATTCGTCAGTTAAAGCAGATGCTAGAAAATGCTCACATCGGAACTCCACCTGCGAGCGAAGATGGAGTTGTCGGTGCTGGAATGGTTATCACCGCAACGGTTGCTGGAGATGAAACAAAGTTTTTACTTGGTTCCAGAGAAATTGCTTCGGGCGATCTAGATGTCTACAGCGAAAAATCTCCGCTAGGTGCTGCAGTTATGGGAGCAAAGGTTGGCGACAGCGTGTCATACACCGCACCGAACGGAAAGAGGATTTCAGTACAAATTAAGCACGCTGAGTACTACTCGTAACAATTAGTTACTTGCGTTCTTATACTTCTTAACACTCATTGGAACGAAAATAATCATAATTATTGCCATGTAAATAAGTGACATCGTTAATGGATTTTCACTTGGAAACGAGCCGGCAGTAGCTCCAAATTGATTTTCGAGTCCAAATAGTTGACGACAAGCGGCAACCATTGTTGATACTGGATTCCACTCAGCAACATATTGCAGTGGTCTTGGCATTCCTGTTGTTGGCGCGAATGCATTTGATAAAAATGTAAGTGGGAATGTGACTAGGAAACTTACATTTTGAACTACTCGAGCATCACGCGCAGATAGACCAATATAAATACCTACCCACGAAAGCGCATAACCAAAGAATAATAAGAATAAGAATGCAAGGGCTACATTAAACAAGCCAGATGTTGGCCGCCACCCAACTAAATATCCTGTTAACCCCATAACGGCTAGAACAACGATATTAAGAAGTGAATCTCCGAGCGTTCTGCCAATGGTAAGTGCGGAGCGAGCAATAGGAAGAGATCTAAATCGATCAATTAATCCCTTTTTCATATCTTCTGCAAGTCCTGAAGCAGTTGCTGCCAAAGTAAAAGCAACGGTTTGTACGAAGATTCCTGGCATTAAAAGTTGTACGTATCCCCCAGGTTGACCAGTTTCGATTGACCCACCGAAAACAAATCTGAACAGAAGTACGAACATAACTGGTTGAATTGTTGAGAAAATAAGCACTTCTGGCACTCGAGATAATTGGAGTAATTGACGCTTTGTAATAACTATTGAATCACTTATTACGCTCATGATTTCACTTCCTCAACTTCAGCTGCGTGACCAGTTAGCGACATAAATACGTCATCAAGGGATGGACGTTTTAACCCAACATCTAATGGATGGATTCCGTCACTATCCATCGAACGTAAAACTTCCATTAACGCTAGCGAACCACTTGAAACTGGGGCAGAAATCTTTCGAAGCCCTTCATCAAGTGTTGGCTTATTTCCGCTAACACGAGCAACAATTTCTAATGTCTTAGCGATATTTGATTGTTCAACAACTACCTCAAGACGTTCGCCGCCAACTTCTTTTTTAAGAGAATCCGATGATCCGCGTGCAATAACTTTTCCATGATCGATGACCACAATGTCATCAGCTAATTGATCTGCTTCCTCTAAATACTGGGTGGTAAGAAGTAACGTCACGCCACCTTTAACGAGTTCTTCAATGACTCCCCACATCTCTTGTCGACCACGTGGATCGAGTCCGGTAGTTGGTTCGTCAAGAAAAAGTACCTTGGGCTGCACAATGAGTGATGCTGCTAAATCAAGACGGCGACGCATTCCACCCGAATAAGTTTTAATTGGTCTCTTAGCGCTATCAGTTAATGAGAATCGTTCTAGTAATTCATCCGCTCTCTTAATCGCAGCCTTTTTATTCAAGTGATACAAACGTCCAAACATGACCAAGTTATCCCAGCCGGTCAGAGTTTCATCAACTGCTGCGTATTGACCAGATAATCCAATTACTTCGCGAACTTTTTCAGGATGAGCGATTACGTCAATTCCACCGACACTTGCTCTACCTGAATCTGGTGCAAGCAATGTTGCGAGAATTCTCACAGTCGTTGTTTTTCCTGCGCCATTGGGACCAAGCACGCTTAAAACGGTGCCTTCTTCAACATCAAGGCTTAAACCATCAAGAGCTTTGACTTCACCTTTGTTGTAGGTCTTCACAAGATTTTCGGCGATTACTGATTTCACGGAGTAAACTTACCGCTATCGCATGCGGCTTTGCCACATCCTTATCACCATAAATAATTATTCGAGAGGCTGCCTTAAATGAGTACTGCACCCGTTAAAGAACACACACATCGTGAAATCATGGTCATCCTGGGTGGGCTCATGACGGGCCTTTTACTCGCAGCACTTGATCAAACAATTGTCTCTACGGCACTTAAAAGTATTGTCGAAGATTTTAATGGATTAAACCACTACACATGGGTTGTAACTGCTTACCTATTAACCTCAACCGCTTCGACTCCGTTGTACGGAAAAATCTCGGATATCTACGGTCGCCGAGTTGTTTTTCAATTCGCAATCGTGACCTTTCTTATTGGGTCTTTCTTAGCTGGCGCTTCACAAAATATGACAGAGTTAATTGCTACTCGCGCACTTCAAGGTTTAGGTGCGGGCGGACTTATGGCACTCACTTTCGTAATCATCGGAGACATTGTTCCTCCTCGTGAACGTGGGCGATATCAAGGATATTTCGGTGCTGTTTGGGGACTTTCATCAGTTGCAGGTCCGTTACTCGGTGGATTCTTTTCAGATCACGCAACAATCCTTGGAATTACCGGGTGGCGTTGGATTTTCTACATTAACTTGCCATTTGGAATTGCAGCATTGCTCATCACTTCCGCCGTTCTACATATTCCAAAAGTGAAACGTGAGCACTCAATTGATTATCTTGGTGCACTACTCATGGTTACTGCAACTGTTTCAATTCTGCTTACGGTTTCGATCTATGGGCCAGAGCATGGTTGGCTAGATGCGCGCACAATTGGTTATTTTATTGCTGGGCTTATTTTGGTCGCACTATTTATTTATTGGGAATCAAAAGCAAAAGAACCTATCTTGCCTTTAGAACTCTTCAAGAACCACACTTTTACGCTCACATCAATTCTTGGTGCTGTAATTGGTGCTGGGATGTTTGGTGCAATTGTTATGTTGCCTTTATATCTACAAGTTGTAAAAAGTGCCTCAGCAACTGAGGCTGGTTTGAAATTAATTCCACTCATGCTCGGAATTGTTTCCACTTCAATTTTCAGCGGGAAGGCAATTTCGAAAACTGGAAAGTACAAGAAGTTCCCAATCATGGGCACCACGTTAATGACGGTTGGAATCCTTTTGATGGTTACCTTGACTCGTGAAACACCATTCTGGCAGCTCTCAATTTTCTCAATTCTTGTTGGTGCTGGTCTTGGACTTTCAATGCAAACTATTGTTATTGCGCTTCAAAATTCTGTTGACTTTAAAGATATGGGCGTTGCAACAAGTTCTAATACATTCTTTAGATCACTTGGTAGCGTTTTTGGCACCGCCCTCTTTGGAAGTATTCTGACAAACCGTGTGGCACATTATTTGCAATCTGGATTTACAGAACTTGCAGCAACTAATCCTGGTGCTGTCTCTGGCTTTGATCCAGAAAAACTTCAACAACTATCTTCGAACACATCTGTATTAAAGGAACTTCCAGTGGTTGTTCAAAATACCGCTCTCGATGCCTTCGTGAATTCATTTCATGTTGTATTCCTGGCTGCCGCACCCGTAACCGCACTGGGAATCATTTTGGCATTGATGTTGCGCGAAGCTCCCCTGCGTACAAATAAAGATTATGCAGCGGCTCGTGAAGAGGCTGCTGGCGAAGCACTTGGATAAAGCTTGATCAGTAGATCCAAAGATAAGTTCACTAATCCTTTCGCGGAGTTTCCCCGCGAGGTTGGTGTACTTGTTTTTGCATCTTTCTTCGTTGCAGTTGGTTTTGGAATTATTGCTCCTACCATTCCGCTCTTTGCAAAATCCTTTGGTGTTAATAATGCCCAAGTTGGATCAATCATTTCGGCATTTGCTTTTGCTAGATTCGCTTCAGGATTAATTGCAGGAAAACTCGTTGACAAATTTGGTGAACGTTTGGTTTATACAGTTGGAATTGCATTCGTTGCACTTTCATCGTTTGCAGCAGCCCTTGCTCAATCATATGAACAGCTATTAATTTTTAGATCTGCTGGTGGACTTGGGTCATCGATGTTTTCTGTGGCAGCGGGATCGATAATTTTGCGAGCGGTAAAGGATGATCAAAGAGCACGTGCGCAATCTCTGTACAACAGTAGTTTTCTAGTGGGAATGATGGCAGGGCCCGTAATTGGTGGATTCTTAACCGCAATTTCATTGCGTGCTCCGCTGCTTGTTTATGCAGCATTACTCGTAGTTGCAAGTGCAGCTGGTGGATTCTTACTGCGCAACTCTGTACTTGCAGCACGTCCAACCGAGAAATCTTCTGCTGTTAAAACCTCAATGCGAGATGCTCTTGCGATGAAACCTTACGTAATCGCATTAATTATTTCATTTACGACCGCCTGGATTATTTTTGGAATGAGTAGATCTGTACTGCCTTTGTTTATGGTTGAAGATATGAAATCTTCTGCTGGCTTTATTGGTGTTGGATTCACAATCTCGGCAGTAGTTCAAGGAATATTTCTATTAAGAGCTGGGCGCGTGTCCGATGAGCGTGGTCGTAAGTTTTCCGCAATTTCTGGCTTAACGCTTCTAGGTATCTCTGTAGTTTTACTTGTTCTCACTTTTCATCCGTGGATATTCCTGTTGTCAATGTTTATTGGAGCCTTTGGTTCTGCTTTTCTTTCAACAACTCCTTCGGCGATTGTTGGAGATGTTCTTAAAGGCAAAGGTGGTCAGGTAATTGCCCTCTACCAAATGTCAGGTGATGCGGGCGCCATGGTTGCTCCAGTTGTTCTTGGCTTTATTGCTGATCACTACGGCTTTAGAGCGACATTTGCAGTGAGCGCTCTACTTGTTGGCTTTGTAATTGTTGTTGCAACAAAATTGCCCGAGACGCGCTCTTCGCATCTCGGGCAATCTAGTAAGTAATTTATTTTTAGTCGCGACCGCGCAAAATCGATAGCAGTCTCAAAATCTCCATATACAACCAGACGATTGTGACCATAAGTCCAAACGCTGCTCGCCAAGATTCTTGTTCTGGTGCAGATGCTGCAATTCCTTTTTCGATTGCGTCAAAATCAAGAATCAAAAAGAAGCTAGCTAGTGCGACACCAGCGATTGCGATCATTGGTCCGAAGCCAGAAATTCCAAAGAGTCCCAGTCCGCCACCGAGTCCGGCGAATGAACCAATAATGCTGACAAGACCAAGCAATAAGTAACCCATTGCTGCGCCAATGAGCATCTTTGTGAACTTAGGTGTAACACGAATTCTTCCGCTGCGATAAGCAACGAGCATGCCTACGAATGCGCAAATTGTGCCCATTACTGCTTGACCAGCGATTCCTGGGTAAGCGCTATTTAGGACATGGCTAATTGCACCGAGTGCGATTCCCTGAACTGCGGCGTAAGCAACAATTAATGCAGGACGAATTGTTTTGCTAAATGTATTGACCATTGCAAGTCCGAAACCTGCAAGCAGTGAAATCAAAACGATTCCGCCGCCAAAGTTAAGTGTCCATGAAATTCCGCCTGCGACAACTAGTACTGCAAGCAACATTCCTGTACGAGTGATGACGTCATCCATTGTCATGCGACCAGTACGCGCTGATGATGCTGCTGGTGCGTTGTACAAATCTTCTAATTTGTTTGGATCAACTGCTGCATAACCAGGATTCTTAAAAGAACGATTGAGTACTGGGTTTGAACTTTGCATTGCGTTCATTTCTCCTTTTGGTCTAAATAAGCGTGCCCCCGGTGGGGGTCGAACCCACACTGGAAGGATTTTAAGTCCTCTGCCTCTGCCATTGGGCTACAGGGGCCACGTTTTACAACGTGGGCAAATCTACCCGTTTTCCCAAGTGCAGAAACCACTTATAAAACAGGGAGCACCTTGGGTTTATTCCCATTAACTTCTCGCAAGCGACCAGGCAATTCCGTCCAAAATATCAGCCTCGGATGCAACGAATTCCTTAGCTCCCGTGGCCTTCATAATTTCTGAGAGCACGAGAGAACCTGCTGCAAATACATCGGCGCGACCAGGGTGCAGGAAACCGACCTGAGATCTTTGATCGGCATTCATGAGAGCAAATGTCTTTGCTACCTGATGCGTTTGCTCCGCGCTTACGCGAGCTAAGTGAATGAGGTGTCGATCGTATTGCGCAAGATTCAAAGCACTTGCTGCAACAGAAGTCGCCGTTCCTGCAACTGCAATAAGAGTTTTAGCTTTAGTAATTGGCACTATTGCCGCCGCAACCGCAATTGCATCTTGAATATCTCTGCGTGCATTTTCGATTTCTTCTGCCTTAGGAGGATCAGAATGAATATTTCTTTCAGTCATTCGCACACATCCGATATTTACACTCTTTGCAAATTCAACATCGGACTTGCCATAAACAAACTCAGTTGAACCTCCCCCGATGTCTACGACTAAAAATGGTGCCTCAGTTGGTGCAAATTCTTTAGTTGCCCCAATAAATGAGAGTCTGGCTTCTTCATCGCCCGAAATAACTTCTGGTTCGATTCCTAGCCGTTCTTTCACTCCATCAATAAAGAGTGCTCGATTGGTGGCATCGCGTGTGGCACTTGTGGCACAGAATCGAATCTCTTCGACACCGCGCTTTGAAATTTCTTGAGCAAATAAATCAACTGCAGCAAGAGTTCGAGCTATTGCATCTGGATGAAAGGATTTGTTCTGATCTACGCCTTGACCTAAGCGAACAATTTCCATAGTTCGATAAATTTCACGAAAATTTGTTCCGTCGATATCGGCGATTAATAACCTAATTGAATTTGTTCCACAATCAATTGCTGCAACTCTCATGCATTCATCTCCGTGTTGCATGGATTCTCTTTCCACCATTGTGGCAATTTGCTCAAAGCTTCATCACCCAATGGGTTAACTCCTGGACCTGCAGATAAAGAGTGAGCAACCAAGGAGTGCAGACACTTCACACGATCAGGCATTCCACCGGCTGAGATACCTTCTACTTCTTCAACATTGAGTCCAAGTGCATCACGGTCAACTAAATAGGCTTCGTGCGCTTTTGCATATGCCGCGGCCAAAACTGGATCTTGCGTAAGGCGTTCATTCATCTCTGCCATCAATCCAGATGATTCAAGCGTTGAAATCGCGCCAGTTAAACGTGGGCAGGTTGCGTAATAAAAAGTTGGAAATGGTGTTCCATCACTTAATCGCGGAGGTGTCTGCACGACTGCTGGTTTAGAGCAAGCACATCTGAAGCCAATAGCGTGCACATCTCGCGGAGTGCGACCTAATTGAAACTCAATGCAATCTAGATCACCAGGTTGTACGTCTTTCACTGATTTCGTGTCTCCGTAATCGAAGCAATCATTCGCGCATACCACGGTTGTCCATCTGGAATTTTGTTTGCAACTGTTGTCTCTGTTTCTTGGGTGTACTGCCCATTTGAATCAGTGACTATGTATTGGCGCTCACCAGGCAAGACAAAGTGCAAGCGTTCACGTGCCTGAGATTTTATATATTCAGGATCTCGCCACAACAATAAATCCTTGCGTGCCTGCTCGAGTGCTGCATTGTTACTTGCTACCTGCGATTTCAGCGCACTAATTTGAGCACGTTGGGTGAAGTAATGCTTAATTGGTGGAGCAATTGTTAGCGCCATAATGAACAAAATTGTTGCTAATGCTAGCGCGCGACTATTTCCACGTCGTTTGTTGAAATTTAGTCGACGACGACGTGACATTGCTTATCCGTTAAATCGTGGAAATGCTGTGCGACCTGCATAAACAGCACCATCGGAGAGCTCTTCTTCAATACGAAGAAGTTGGTTGTACTTAGCAACACGCTCTGTTCGAGCTGGAGCACCAGTTTTAATCTGGCCGCAATTAGTTGCAACGGCTAAATCTGCAATCGTCGTGTCTTCTGTCTCACCAGAGCGATGACTGAGCATGCTTCGATAATCTGCGCGGTGAGCCATATCAACAGCATCGAGTGTTTCAGTCAGTGTTCCAATTTGATTGACCTTTACCAAGAGAGCATTTGCTGTATCTGTATCAATTCCTTTTTTCAAACGTACTGGATTGGTTACAAATAAATCATCTCCGACTATTTGAACACGCTTTCCAAGGGATGCCGTCATTGATTTCCAGCCAGCCCAATCTTCTTCGTCCAACGGATCTTCAATTGAAACAAGCGGATATGCATCTACTAGAGATGTGTAATACGCAATCATTTCATCTGACGTTTTTACTGAACCTTCGAAGTTGTACTTACCTTTTTCATGAAATTCAGTGGCTGCAACATCCATTGCAAGTGCAATCTCTTTTCCTGGATTAAATCCAGCCAGATTAATTGCTTCAATAATTAAATCTAGTGCAGCGCGATTGCTCTCAAGATTTGGAGCGAAACCACCCTCATCGCCTACGCTTGTTGCAAGTCCGCGCTTTTTTAATACTGATTTCAGTGCATGATAAATCTCCGCGCCCCAGCGAAGTGATTCGCGGAAGGTTTCGGCTCCAATTGGAGCAACCATAAACTCCTGGATATCAACATTGGTATCTGCATGTGCGCCACCGTTGAGAATATTCATCATTGGAACTGGAAGCACATGTGCGTTTGGTCCGCCTAGATAACGAAATAGCGAAAGGTCAGCACTCTCTGCTTGAGCTTTTGCAACTGCAAGAGAAACTCCGAGAATTGCATTTGCTCCGAGTCGAGATTTATTAGGCGTGCCATCTAGGGCAATCATTTCGCTATCAACTAATCGTTGATCTTGTGCATCTAAACCGATGACTGCATCAGCAATTTCACCGTTGACAAATGCAACTGCTTTTTCTACACCTTTTCCTAAATATCTTTTTCCACCATCGCGTAGCTCTGATGCTTCGAATGCTCCTGTTGATGCGCCACTTGGAACCGCTGCACGCGCCTGTGTTCCATCTTCTAATTGAATTTCAACTTCGACCGTTGGATTTCCACGGGAGTCAAGAATTTCACGAGCACCAAGTGCTTCGATAAGTGCCACGTTGTTCTCCTTTTAAGTCGTCCAAATTCGTTGCTTTCAGTGCCTAATCCTACCGTGCCTCTTGCTGCGCAATCTCACGCATTATTTGCTTGCTCTGCATACGCAACGCATCTTCTGGATCAATTCCATTCTTATGCGCCCATGCAATAACAGCAAGAAGTGCACTTCCTACTGATTCGGAAGTTGCGGGAGAATCTGCGTGATGCTTAGGAACTTCGATGTCTACGCCATATTTTTCTGCGCGATAGAGCAATTTGTTAATGAGAGAGAGTGCCGGCTGTGAAAGTGCAACACCATCAAGTGCGGAAGTGCGCCCCTTTTCTGCAGCTTTTGTCTCTTCCCAATTCGCCACAACTTCTTCGCTCCCACTTACTTTTTTATCACCAAAAACATGTGGATGCCTGCTTATGAGTTTTTCAGTAATTACCTTGGCAACATCTTCGATTGAAAATGGATCAGTCGGATGATCTTGAGCAATACGAGAGTGAAAATAAACTTGAAGCAAGATATCACCTAGTTCTTCACGCATTCCTGCACGATCTGATTCAGCAACAGTATCGATGAATTCATAAGACTCTTCTAGCAGGTACTTGATCAAGGATTCGTGAGTTTGTTCTGCATCCCACGGACAACCACCAGGTGAGCGGAGTTGATCCATCACCTCAACTAAACGTTGCAAGTATGAAGTATTCATACCTAAATAGTGACTAATTACTTATCAGAAGGTGTGACTGCAGATCCTGCTGAGTCAACAGGTACAACATCAGCATTAAGTGCATCCCACACTCCGTAGCGAGGATTGATGGTGACCTTGTTCTCTTTAGCAATATCCACAACAAGTCTTTGAATTGCTGTGCCAACTTGATCAGCAGGAATTCCTGTAGCTTCAAGTCCTTGACTCAATTTGTCAGAAATAATGATGCTCTGGAGATATAAATCAAAATCTTTTGAAGCAATTCCAGCTCCGACTAGGGCGGTTGGTAATCCAGCTTCGCCGCCAACTTGTTCGATAATGCTTGCTCTGCGTGTATCAATTTCAGCTTTAGTGACTGTAATTTTTAATTTCGCGGCTACTTTATTGAGTAATTCAGAGAGCACGTGGAAGCGCATTTGAGCGCGATTCAAAGCTTCGCCTGTTTCTAATTGCATTTGTGAAGTATCAACTTTGCTTCGTTCAGCCATGATGTCGTTGATGCTTGATTGAACCGTTGACTGTGAAATTTTTACCGAACCAACTGAGGCTGCTGAACTCACTTGCGAACATCCAGTTAGCAATAGCGCTACCGATATCGCCGCAATAGAAAATACTTTTTTCACTCTGAACTGCCTTTCGACGTTGGTGCCAATTCGGTAACGACCTGTGTTACCCAAGCCAGAAGAGAAGTATCCACTATCGGAGCACTACTTTCGGACGGATTCCACGCAGAGCTCTTTGGTAAAGCCACCAATACCGTCGAAGAAGCGGATTTATAGAGTGATCCGGGATACATACGAGCCAATTTTAATTGCTTAGATTCAGGCAAATTCATAGGTGATAAACGTACATATTTTCCTTGGGCTACAACTTCGCGAAGTGCAATGCTCTTGGCAAATGCACGAAGTGCCGCAACACCTAAAAGAGTTTGTGCTTCATTAGGTAGTGCCCCGAATCGATCAATAAGTTCTTCTTCGATCGCAAGAACGTCTTCGCTATTTCGAACATCAGCAAGCCGGCGATATAAATCAAGTCGTAAGCGTTCTCCTGGAACATATGTTGCATCAAGATGAGCATTGATAGGTAACTCAACCTTGCATTCGTGATTAGGTTCTGCACTCTCAATGATTCCTGATTTATATTCATGAACCGCTTCGCCAACCATCCGCATATATAAATCAAAACCTACGTCAGCTATATGTCCAGATTGTTCTCCACCCAATAAATTTCCCGCTCCACGTATTTCCAAATCTTTCAATGCAACTCGCATTCCCGCACCTAGTTCGGTATTTGCTGCGATTGTTTTTAAGCGATCGTGGGCTAATTCGCTCAGTGGTTGATCGGGCGGAAATAAGAAATATGCATACGCACGTTCACGGCCGCGTCCAACTCGACCACGCAATTGGTGCAGCTGAGAAAGTCCGAAGAGGTCTGCTCGTTCAACTATTAAAGTATTAGCATTCGCAATATCGAGTCCGCTTTCAACAATTGTTGTGCAAACCAAGACATCAAAATCTCGATTCCAAAATGCAAGGATGACATCTTCTAGCGCACCCTCACTCATTTGACCATGTGCAATACGAATGCGAGCTTCAGGAACGAGTTTTTGTATTTTCTGTGCTGCCTGATCAATAGATTCAACACGATTGTGAATATAAAAAATTTGTCCATCGCGTAATAATTCGCGGTGAATTGCAGCCGTAATTTGTGCATCATCTCGCGCACCTACATATGTCAAAATTGGATGGCGTTCTTCTGGTGGTGTTGTGATCGTAGACATTTCGCGGATACCTGTAACAGCCATTTCAAGTGTGCGCGGAATCGGTGTTGCAGACATTGCCAAAACATCAACGGTTGTGCGTAACTTTTTGAGAGATTCCTTTTGCTCGACGCCAAATCTCTGTTCTTCATCGACAATCACGAGACCAAGGTCCTTGAAGTGCACGTCGCTTGAAAGGATTCGATGAGTTCCTACCACCACATCAAAAGTTCCTGATTCAATCCCGGTCAGAATTTCTTTACTCTCTTTTGCTGTGTTGAACCGGGATAAGCCTGCAACTTTTATTGGGAAACCTGAATATCGCTCTTCGAATGTTTTTGTATGCTGTTGAACTAATAATGTTGTTGGTACTAAAACTGCAACTTGTTTGCCATCTTGAACAGCCTTAAAAGCCGCTCTGATTGCAATCTCGGTTTTTCCATATCCAACATCTCCACAAATAATTCGATCCATCGGATAAGGACGTTCCATATCCGCCTTAACTTCGTTGATAGTTGATAATTGATCAGGTGTTTCGATGTATGCGAAAGAATCTTCTAGTTCACGTTGCCATGGCGTATCTGCAGAAAAAGCAAAACCGGGTGATGATGTTCTCGCTGCATATAAACGGATAAGTTCGCCAGCAATTTGTCGAACAGCTTTGCGAGCACGTCCTTTTGCCTTCTGCCACTCACCGCTACCAATTCGGTGAACAGTTGGGGTTTCACCGCCAACATACTTACTGACTTGTTCGAGTGAATCCGTAGGGACAAATATTCGATCTCCTGGTTGTCCGCGTTTGGCGGATGCGTATTCGAGTACTAGATATTCGCGAGTAACACCAGCAACGCTTCTGGAAACGAGTTCTATATAACGTCCAATTCCGTGTTGTTCATGTACTACAAAATCTCCAGCCTTTAACTCAAGTGGATCAATCGCAGTTTTACGTTTGGATGGAAGTTTTTCGGTGCTATGTATTGCGCCTTTACTTCCAGATAAGTCTCGCTCTGTAATAAAAAGAATGCGTGCGGAAGGAACGCTAAATCCAAAGGCAATTGTTGAGGTAACTACACGAACGGAGATTTCAGCACTTCTGAATAAATTTGCATATCTTTCATGCATTCCGTGCCCATGTGCTGCAAAAACTAATGTCTGACCCTGTGCTGATGCGCCTCGAAACTCCTCTATAAGTCGATCCGTATTGGCTCGTAAAGGGTCGATTGCATGTGCTTCAAGAAATGTCGCATCTTCATCTAAATCACTTCCGAATACATTGAAACTTCTCTGTTGCAATTGGTTTTTATTAATATTTTCGTGCAGTTCTTCCCATGTCATATATGTGCCATCGCCACTATGTAGCGGTGTTGCTCCCCCGCTTGCAGCGTTCAACCAGGAAGCCAAATAGAACTCCTCATTTGTAGCAAGAAGATCAGCAGCTCGAGATTTGATTCGTTCTTCATCAATAAAGATAACTTCGGTATTTTCTGGCATTCGATCCAAAATACTCTGTTCAGATTGAACCAATAAAGGAATGAAAGACTCCATACCTTCAGCCATAATTCCTTCAGAAATTTTTTCTAAAATTTCAGAAGCTTGCGGAAAATCATCAACGAGTGCTCGCGCTTTCGCTTGAACGCTCGGCGTGAGAAGTAATTCACGACATGGAAGAATTTTCATACTTTCATTGACTGCGCCCGTTGTTCTTTGGCCTGCAACATCGAAATAACTAACATCTTCAATTTCGTCCCCAAAAAAGTCGATGCGAATAGGTTGACTTGCAAGCGGAAGAAACACATCAACAATTCCACCGCGGACAGCAAATTCACCACGGCGTTCAACTAAATCTGTTCGCTGATATGCAAGATGACCAAGGTGATCAATTAACTCTTTTAGATCACATTGTGAACCGACTGTAATTTCGCGCACTGGTGTTTCGGCTAATGAATCAATAATGCGATGAATCAAACCGCGAACTGGAGTAACAACAATTGGATTTTGAGTTTGTTTATTCTTTAATTCAATCAGCGTCGATATTCGACGTGCCACAGTGTCGCTACGTGGACTTAGCCTTTCGTGGGGCAGGGTTTCCCAAGCAGGAAATTCGAAAACACAATCGTGTAGTTCGCGTAAATCATTTACTAAATCTTCACTGGTTCTACTTGAACTTGTGACAATTAATAAAGGTCGGTCACTGGCTCTAATGGCTGCAAGAAATGGATGTAATGATGAAGGCGCAATGATGCGTTTTTTTGAATCGAGCGCATCGCTGATATGTGAATCAGCAGCTAATGCATCGCGCACGAGTTTCATTCGTATCTCACCTTCCTTCGTATCAACTATTGAGAAAACGCCTTAGGCCCCAACTCCAAAAAGATGGAGGGGGCTTAATAGGGCAAGTCTAAGGCAGATGAACCTGCCATGATTAGCCCATGTCTTCGCAAGATTCCGCGGCAGCTATCGGTAACGATGGCGCTGGTTTGCGTGCCGATGTTCGAAAACTCGGTGATCTATTAGGCGAATCTTTAGTCCGACAAGAAGGACAAGAGTTACTGGAATTAGTTGAAGCAGTTCGCAAAGCCGTTAAAGATGGTGGTGGCGATGATCTTCTGTCAAAACTTTCAATCGAAGAATCGGTTCAACTTGTGCGCGCATTTAGTACGTACTTCAATTTAGCAAACGTTGCTGAGCAAGTTCACCGCGCAAGAGTTTTAGCAGAGGCAAGAGCCCAAGGTGGATCGTGGATGGCAAAAGCTGTCGACAAGATTGCTTCTGCGCAAAGTGCAAATGTTCCTGGCCACGAATTTTCAAAAGATGACATCACTCGGTGGGTCAACGAACTTATGGTGCGCCCAGTCTTTACTGCTCACCCAACAGAGGCTGCTCGACGCTCAGTTTTGAACAAATTAGGAAGAGTTGCAAAACTTCTTGATCAACCAAGTACGGCTACACAGCGCAATCAATTAGCTGAAACCATCGATGTTCTCTGGCAAACAGATGAGTTGCGCGTCGGGCGTCCAGAACCACTTGATGAAGCTATGAATGCGCTGTATTACCTAGATGATTTATTTAAACTCACAATTCCAGAAGTTCTCAGTGACTTTAAGAATGAAATTAAGCGACTAGGCGTTGATCTTCCATTAGATGCGCGTCCACTCTCATTCGGAAGCTGGATTGGTGGAGATCGTGATGGAAATCCAAACATCACTGCGTCAATCACAGAGTCTGCAATGGTTCTTCAAGTTGGTCACGCAATTCGTGTGACTATTGCAGCGATGGATGAACTTCGCCAGATGCTCTCCGTTTCAACTCGAATAACAGGAGTTAGTAAAGCTCTATTGGATTCTGTAGAAGAAGATCTCAAACATATTCCTGAGTTTGAAGAGCGCTTTAAACGTCTCAATGTTCAAGAGCCTTACCGATTAAAGGCAACAGCAATCGTGCACCGCTTGGCGTTTACTAGAAACCGCCACGCATCCGGAAGTGAACACATCGCTCACCGCGATTACAACAGCACCGCTGAGCTTTTGTCAGATCTTGCATTGATGCGCGATTCATTGCTTGAAAATCGCGGTGAATTAATGGCAACAGGATTACTTGAGCGAACTATGCGCACTGTTTCTGCATTTGGACTAACACACGCAACTCTGGACGTTCGCGAACACTCTGATGCACATCATCACACCCTTGCCTTCGCATTTGGCGATGATTACAAGAGCAAGAGTCATCAGGAACGTTTTTCAATTCTCGCAAACGAGCTCTCTTCTTCAAAGAATTTAAACTTCGGAAAGTGTGATGAACGTGCTCAGAAAACCTTAGATACCTTCACCGCGGTATTCGATATCGTCAAGCGATTTGGCCCTGAATCAATTGAAACTTACATCGTCTCAATGACGAAGGGCTCAGATGATTTGTTGGCAGCCGTTGTTCTTGCTAAACAAGCTGGACTAGTCAATCTCGCAACCAACACTGCAATCATCGGATTCGCTCCACTTCTTGAAACTGTTGCTGAATTGCGCGCTGCAGGTGAGATTCTCGAGACTCTTTTGAGTGATCCCGGATATAGAAAAATTGTTGAACTTCGCGGAAATCTTCAAGAAATCATGTTGGGTTATTCGGATTCAAATAAAGATGCCGGAATTGCTACGAGTCAATGGGAAATACATAGAGCACAACGAAAATTGCGTGACGTTGCAATAAAACACGGAGTTAAATTAAGACTTTTCCACGGTCGTGGTGGTTCTGTTGGTCGTGGTGGTGGCCCAACGTATGACGCACTTGTTGCTCTACCTTGGGGTTCAATTGATGGCCAGATAAAAATGACTGAACAAGGTGAAGTAATTAGTGACAAGTACGCTCTGCCTTCATTGGCACGCGAAAATATCGAATTGATGCTTGCTGCATCACTTGAAGCGACAGTTCTTAATCGTGCACCCCGTCAAAGCAACGAGAACCTTGAAAAGTGGAATTCCTGCATGGAGCTCATCAGTGAAAACTCTTTTGCACGCTATCGCTCACTCATTGATCATCCAGATTTGCCTGCATATTTCTACGCATCAACTCCTGTAGAACAACTCGGTGAAATGATGTTAGGTTCACGCCCTTCACGTCGACCAGATGCTGCAGGTGGATTAGATAGTTTGCGTGCTATTCCTTGGGTTTTTGGTTGGACTCAATCTCGCCAAATTGTTCCTGGCTGGTTCGGAGTAGGAAGTGGTCTAAAGTCAGCGCGCGAGGCAGGTAAAGCCGAAGTCATTCAAGAGATGCTCCAACATTGGCACTTCTTTCATACATTTATCAGTAACGTCGAAATGACGCTTGCAAAGACTGATTTAGATATGGCGCGACGTTACGTGCAGGCTCTTGTTCCAAAAGAATTGCATCATTTCTTAGATGTTATTGCAGAAGAATTTAAGTTGACCTGCGAAGAGATTCTCAAAGTTACCAAGAAAGATTCATTGCTTGGCGACCAACCTATTTTGGCTCGCACTCTGCAAGTTCGAGATGCTTATCTCGCCCCATTGCATTTACTACAGGTAAATCTGCTCCAACGCGTGCGCAATCACCAAGGTGATGTAGATCCAACTTTGCAGCGAGCCCTCTTGCTGACAATTAACGGTGTTGCAGCTGGTCTGCGAAATACAGGCTGATTCTTAGCTATTAAAGCGTGACTGGGTTTCGACTAAACCCTTTGTAATAAGTGATTCAACAACATCACAACCACGATCAATAAACTCTGGCAGTGTTTTTTTCTCTGCGGATGAGAACGCTTTTAAAACAAAGTCACCAGGATCCTGCGATCCCATTGGGCGCCCGATACCTAGTCGCACTCTGAAATACTCTGCCGTTGAAAGCGCCGATGTCATGGATTTCAAACCATTATGACCATTATCGCCGCCTGCAATTTTTGTACGAATAGCTGAATACGGGATATCTAACTCATCATGTAAGGCAATGATGTGATCTGGTTCGACTTTATAAAAAGATGCGAGCGCCTTTGTTGGTCCGCCAGTTTCGTTCATATAACTCTTTGATTTTGCGATGATTACAGAGTGTGCATCATCGCCCACGCCAATTTTGAATGCAGCAATTTCAGTTCTAGATTTATGTGCAGACCACTTAACTTTGTATCGTTTAGCTAGTTCGTCAACAACCATTTGGCCAACGTTATGGCGAGTTGCTGCATATTCTGGACCGGGATTACCGAGTCCAATTACTAACCAAACCATGAAGCAAGGTTAGTGCTTAGGCATCCTTCTTCTCGGCATCAGCAGGAGCAGCGGCAGCACCATCTGCTGGAGCAGCAGCTGCATCTGCTGCAGGTGCAGCAACTTCTTCAACTGCTGTAGAGCGCTCTGAAAGGTGAACAACAATCATCTTCGGATCTGAAATCAATGTAACGCCAGCTGGAAGAACTACATCTGCTGCGTACTTAGAATCTCCAGCTGCTAGCCCTGTGAGATCTAGGTCAAGGAATGCAGGAATAGAAGTTGCTTCAGTTTCAACTTCAATTGTGTTGTGAACGTGCTCAAGAATTCCGTCACGGTCGAATTCACCCGAAGTATGTACTGGTACGGATACAACAACTTTTTCACCACGACGAACTATGACAAGATCAATGTGATCAAGAGTTAATTTAATTGGATGGCGCACGATTGCTTTTGGAAGTGTGAGCTCTGTTTTGCCATCTACAACAATGTCGAGAAGAACGTTTGAAGTTTTTAGTGTTCACAAAAGTCCCAGCAGGAGCATTTACCTGCACCGTCGATAACGGAAGTTAAAAACCCTCGCCGGAACGAAGCAAAGATTAGCGAAGGGTTATCGGATGTGGCAAATCGCGCTTATGAATGGCCATCGAAGAGGCTGGTTACGGAACCATCTTCGAATACCTCTCGAATTGCGCGTCCGAGTAGCGGCGCAATTGAAAGAACTGTGAGGTTATCAAACTTCTGATCTTCTGAAATTGGAAGAGTATTGGTGATGACAACTTCGCTTGCGCGTGAATTCTTAAGGCGTTCAATTGCAGGACCTGAGAGCACTGCGTGCGTAGCGGCGATTATTACTTCTTTAGCGCCTGCTTCAAATAGTGCATCTACTGCTTTTGTAATTGTGCCTGCTGTGTCAATCATGTCATCAATAACAACGCATGTTTGACCTTCAACATCACCAACGACGCGGCCAGTAATTGATTCATTTGGAATACGTGGATCGCGTGTTTTATGAATGAAAGCAATTGGGCATCCACCAAGTAAGTCAGACCAGCGTTCTGCAACACGAACACGACCTGAGTCTGGAGAAACAATCGTTAGACGCGAGCGATCAACTTTTGAGCCAACGTAATCGGCGAGCATTGGAAGTGCGAATAAGTGATCCACCGGACCATCAAAGAATCCCTGAATTTGAGAAGTATGTAGGTCAACAACCATCAAGCGATCTGCGCCAGCTGCTTTAAATAAATCAGCCATGAGACGTGCAGAAATTGGTTCGCGTCCACGGTGTTTCTTGTCTTGACGCGCATAACCATAAAACGGTGCAACGACTGTAATTCGCTTTGCAGATGCACGCTTGAGTGCGTCAACCATGATGAGTTGTTCCATAATTTGTTTATTAACTGGAGCAGAATGACTCTGTAATACGAATGCATCGCATCCGCGAACACTCTCTTCGAAGCGAACAAAGATTTCACCATTTGCAAAGTCATAAGCAGATGTTGGTGTAATTGGAACACCGAGTTCTTGCGCAACTTCTTCAGCTAACTCAGGAAATCCGCGGCCTGAAAAAAGTCTTAACCGTTTTTCAGATGCCAGACGGAGTTCGCTCATGGGGCTTAGCCTCTCTTATGTCCGTTTTCACTGCCAGTGTGACGCGCTGCTGCTTCGGCAGATTTTGTGCCAGAACGTTTGCGCAAGACCCAGCCTAAGACATTTCGCTGGCGTGATCGACCAACTCCAATTGCTCCTGGTGGGACATCTTCTGAAATCACAGAACCTGCAGCTGTGTAAGCCCCATCGCCAATTGTTACTGGTGCAATCAACATTGAATCGCTACCGATACGCACATGGTCGCCAACGATAGTTTCGTGTTTTTCAACGCCATCGTAATTAACAAATACAGTTGCGGCGCCGATATTTGTACCTTCGCCAATTTTTGCATCTCCAACGTATGAAAGATGTGGAACTTTCGAGCCATCGCCGACAGTCGAATTCTTGATTTCAACAAACGCACCAGCCTTGGAGCCAGTTCCCAGAACAGTGCCTTTACGTAAGTATGAATATGGACCAACCTGCGAATCTTTTCCAATAAGTGCTTCAACGCAGTTGGATTCAATAATACGAGCGCCCTCTAGAACAGTGCACGATTCGAGTGTTGTTCGTGGACCAATGACTGCACCTGACTTAATGGTTGTGGTGCCAAGAATTGCAGAACCTGGATAAATAGTGACATCGCTTTCGATTGTTGCTGTTGCATCAATCCACGTCGTCGTCGGATCGGTAATTGTCACCCCGGCTCGCATTAAATCGCTATTAATACGATCGCGTAAATATGCGCCGGATTCGGCAAGTTGCTCGCGATCGTTGACACCTAATGTTTCGACATAATCATCGATGAGTGCTGCGGCTACCTCGCCCCCTGCTTGTCGCATGATTTCGAGAACATCAGTTAAATAGAGCTCACCTTGTGCATTGCTTGTGGTGAGTTTGGTGATTGCCGATGCCAGTAGTGCACCATCAAAAATGTAAACACCTGAATTAACTTCGAAAACAACCTTTTCAGAATCTGTCGCATCTTTTTCTTCGACAATTCGAAGAAGTGAACCATCATCTGCACGAATAATGCGCCCATAACCCGTTGGATCTGGGTGCTCCGCTGTCATTACTGAAGCGCTAAAACCACCATTGTGGTGAAAGGAAATTAATTGCGAGAGTGATTGCGTTGTTAGTAACGGTGTATCTCCAGCCAAAACGAGTACAGAACCTTTAGGAGAAATACCTTGAAGTGCCAATTGAGTTGCGTGACCGGTGCCGCCACGCTTTTCCTGAAAAACCGTTGTGGCTTTTGGTGAAACTAAAGAGATATGTTCTTCTACTTTTTCGCGACCTGAACCAACTACTACTCTAATTTCTTTTGGTGAGAGTCCACTAACTGCATGCAATACATGTCCAACTAATGTGCGCCCTGCTATTTCATGTAAAACTTTTGGCAGCGAAGATTTCATACGCGTTCCTTCGCCCGCGGCAAGGATAATCGCGCACTCAAGTGATGAGTCGGTGCCCTTTGGTGGCGTCATGCTCCGCCACCAGGTATCGATCCTGGACCCTGGGCTTCAAAGGCCCATGTGCTAGCCACTACACAATGGCGGAACCTATATTCTCCCTTATCCGCACTAGTACTTTCGACCACTAAAGTTGCCTCACGCGAGAAATTTTAATAAATACTTTTAGAAAGTGGGGCGAAAATGCGTGATGAAGTAGACCGCCTCATCGCCGCCTGGAAGGCACAGCGTCCTGATCTGGATTTGTCACCACTCGGAGTCCTCAGCCGCATAACAAGAATTTCGCGTCACTTAGATATTGAAAGACGAAATGCATTCGCAGATTTAGATACATGGGGATTCGATGTACTCGCATCGCTTCGTCGAGCTGGTGCTCCGTATCAACTTTCACCAAGTCAATTAATGCAAGAAACACTTGTGACAAGCGGAACGATGACAAATCGTTTAGATCGACTAGAAGAACTCGAGTTAATTACAAGAAAGCAAGATCCAACTGATGGTCGTGGTTCTTTAGTGACCCTCACAAAAGCTGGCGTACGCGCTGTTGATACAGCGATGGAAGAGTTACTGGGGCGTGAAAGAAATTTCTTAGCGCCTTTATCAAGTGATGAAAAGAAAGAGCTTGCTCGATTGCTCAGCTTAATTGCAGCGCAATTCGAAGATGAAATTTAATGTGACTCAATAACTTTGGCGCCATGAACGGGGCCAAATGCTCGAGTTACGCTACCAACAACTCCCGATGTGCTTAATGCAACTGCTAAATCCAAACCATGCTCTTCATCAGATACTAAGAATGCAACCGTTGGACCAGAACCAGAAACTATTGCTCCGAGCGCTCCGTATTCTTGGCCAACATCAAGAATCAATCGAAGTGCAGGTCTTAGTGAACATGCCGCGGGCTGCAAATCATTTATTAATAAATTACCGACTGCCTTGGGATCTGCGGCTAATAATGCTTGCATTAGCGCATCGCTAATTTGTGGATCGCTAATCTCTAACCCCTGACGCAATCGGTCGCATTCGTTATATACCGCTGGTGTTGAAAGTCCAACACTGGAAAGTGCTAAAACCCAGTGGTAAGTACCACGCGATAGCGCTGCGGTGAGTTGATCGCCTCTGCCTTGTCCAATTGCGGTTCCACCACTTAGTAAGAACGGAACATCACTGCCTAATTGGGAAGCAATCTCATGCATCTCTTCACGAGTCATATCAAGGCTGTACAACTCATCAATCGCAACTATTGCGGCAGCAGCATCTGCACTTCCGCCAGCCATACCGCCGGCAACGGGGATAGATTTCTTTATTTCGATATGTGCATCTATATCGATTTCAAATTTTGTTGCAATAAGTTCGGCAGCTTTAACTACCAAGTTCGAAGCATCCGTGGGAACACCATGAATTTGATCCCCCGAAACGCTCAGATTTATTCCACTTCCTTGTTCAGCAATCCTGACGATTACATCATCAAATATTGAAATTGCTTGAAAGACAGTAACAAGTTGGTGATAGCCATCAGATTCACGGGGACCCACAGAGAGTTGCAGATTAACTTTTGCAGGCACTCGTACAGTTACGGATTTGATTGGCACGTTAAAACCCTATTCGTGCAATTGTGCAAAAATCATTAACTAAGAGAGATTCGCCTCGAAGTGTCGGATCGATGCCTGCGTCACTCAGAATTTTTTCGGCTGCCGCTGATGAGCCATAAATACTGGACAGTGCGGAGCGCAACATTTTTCTACGTTGGGCAAAAGCTGCATCAATTATCGCGAATACTTTCTTGCGTAGCTCTTCATCTCCTAAAGGTTGGTGGCGAGTAAATGCAACTAATTTTGAATCCACTCCAGGTACGGGCCAAAAAATGGAGCGCGATACCGAACCTGCTCCCTGCAAATCCGCCCACCATGCAGCTTTAACAGAAGGAATTCCATATTCTTTCGAACCAGGTTTTGCCGACAACCGATCTGCGACTTCGGCTTGCACCATAACAACTCCAGATTTCAGAGTGGGAAATTTTTCTAGCATATGTAGCAGCACAGGAACTGAGACGTTGTACGGCAAATTTGCGACCAACACCGTTGGAGACTCTGGCAAAGTTTGCAAATTTAAGGCATCTTCATGGATAACTCTAAAAGTTGCTGAGCTTTGATTATTTTCTTGCACAGTTTGTGGCAATCGCTCTGCCAAACGTTGATCAATTTCTACCGCAATAACAGATTGTGCTTCTTCCAATAACGCAAGTGTCAGTGAACCCAACCCAGGTCCTATTTCTAGGGCAACGTCGGAACTTGTAACCCCTGCTATTCGCACAATTTTTCTACAAACATTTGCATCAATAACAAAATTTTGACCAAGTGATTTTGCAGGTTTAATTCCTAATTCCTCTGCCAATTCACGTATCTGTGCGGCTCCAAGTAATGTCATGCAAATGAACCAAAGATGCGTTCTGCGTTATTACTCAAAATTGTTGCGAGTTCAGAATCGCTGACATTTCTCTCATCTGCCATTGCTCTTACGATGTTTGCAATTTGGGCAGGAGTATTTAGAGCACCGCGATGAGGAGTCGGAGCTAAGAATGGCGAATCGGTTTCGACCAACAATTGATCAGCTGGAACAATCTTTACAGCTTCGCGTAATTGCGGTGCATTTTTAAATGTCAGAGTGCCTGCAAAAGAGAGAATATATCCGCGTTCAACACATATCTTCGCCATCGCTAAATCACCGGAAAAACAGTGAAAGATGGTTTTTTCTGGCGCTCCTACTTCAAGCAAAACAGAGAGAACATCCTCGTGAGAATCACGATCGTGAATAACGAGTGCTTTGTTATGTTTTTTTGCTAATTCAATATGCCATTTAAATGACTCTTGCTGTCTCTTACGTAGCTCTGGCGGAGTTCGAAAATAATCTAAACCTGTTTCGCCAATTGCTCTCACGCGTGGATGTTCGGCTAGTTTGGCAATAATCGACCAATCATGTTCGAGGTCTTCTACGACTGGTGCTTCGTTTGGATGTAACGCAACTGCTGCAAGAACTCGACCTTTCCAATGATCAGCTGCATCCACGCACCATTGTGATTGTTCGGCGGAATAACCAACTTGCACAACACGATCTATTCCAGCATCGCGAGCATCATCTAAAACCTTTCGCACTTCTTCTGAATCTGGTGCCGCATTGGTAACAATTTCTAAATGTGCATGTGCATCAACAGTTGGAACGGGTAGTGCATCGGGTTGTGGTGCGGGAATGCGATCAAGGTCGCGATTATGACGATCTGCCACAGAAGTTACTCGGCAGATTCAAGACGTGGAAACAAAACAGGAGTCTTGGTAACGCGAGCACCTGCAGGTAGTTGACCCCACTTTGCAACGGATGAAATCTTTTGTGAACCTAATGTGCCAAGAACTTCCTGCGCACCGAGACTTTGCCACAAAATTTCACATGTTGTTGGCATTACAGAGTTCAGCAAAACAGCAAGTGCTCGAAGTGATTCTGCTGTGTTGTATAGAACTTCTTCTAGGATCACTTTGTTAGCTGGATCTTTTGCAAGAATCCATGGTTCTTTTTCTGTGACATAGCCATTTACTCGTTTGCAAAAATCCATAATTGCATTGATTCCACCTTGGAAATCAAGTGCACACATTGCCTCATCTGCCTTTGTTGCGGCAATAGAAAGTGCTTCCTCCAGTGATTTGTCATGAGCAACTTGAGGAAGAATTCCATCGCAGTACTTTTCAATCATTGCAGCAAGACGCGATGCTAGGTTTCCAAAATCATTTGCTAACTCACTTGTGTAACGAGCACTCATGTCTTCCCAGGAAAAAGATCCATCAGAACCGAATGGAATTGCTCGCAGGAAGTAATATCTAAATGCATCCACGCCAAAGTGATCTGTAATATCTCTCGGAGCTATTCCGGTTAGTTTGCTCTTACTCATTTTCTCGCCACCGACAAGGAGCCAGCCGTGCGCAAAAACTTTCTTAGGGACCGCAAGTCCTGCCGCCATTAACATCGCTGGCCAAATAACTGCGTGAAAACGAAGAATATCTTTCCCAACTAAATGAACATCTGCTGGCCATGTTTGTGCAAACTTCTTACCGCCATCTGTTTCTGGAGCATCCGTGAGGCCAACAGCGGTTGCGTAATTTAATAATGCATCAAACCAAACATAAACAACTTGCTTGGTATCCCAAGGAACAGGGATTCCCCAATCAAATGTAGAGCGTGAAATTGAGAGATCAGAAACTCCACCTTCGAGGAATGAAAGAACTTCGTTACGAGCACTCTCTGGTTGGCATGCATCTGGATTCTTTTTATAGTGCTCAATAAGAGGCGCTGCAAAATCTGACAGTTTAAAAAACCAATTTTCTTCATTAACTAATTCGATTGGTTTGCTGTGAATCGGGCATAGCTTTTCGCCATCACCGTCAATTAAATCTCCAGGAAGTTTAAATTCTTCACAACCAACGCAATAAGGACCTTCGTATTTTCCGGAATAAATATGACCAGAATCTTTTAATCCTTGCAGAAATTTCTGTACTCGTTCAGTGTGACGTTTTTCGGTCGTGCGAATAAAGTCATCATTTGCAATATTTAAGGCTTCCCAATTTGGTTTCCAAGATTCTGCGACCAATCGATCGACCCAAGCTTGTGGAGCAACGTTATTTTGTTCAGCGGTGCGCATAACTTTTTGTCCATGCTCATCGGTTCCGGTTAAAAACCAGACAGATTCTCCACGTTGGCGATGCCAGCGAGTCAAAACATCTCCAGCAACAGTTGTATATGCATGACCAATATGTGGCGCGTCATTTACATAGTAAATAGGAGTAGTGAGATAGAAGGATTTATCGCTCACGTTGCTCATTTGCCTATCTTATTAGCATCTACAACAGCGGCATAAACCGAACGCTTAGGAAGTGAAAATTCTTCAGCCACAGCAGCAATTGCACCCTTGCGATCCATGCCTGCTGATTCAAATTCTTGAACGCGAGCAACCATCGCTTCTGTTGTTACGGATTTTGCATCTGTTGTAGCGCCCGCAATTACGAGAGTTATTTCACCCAGTACTTCATTCTTCTGACTCCACTCAAGCAATTGAGATAAGTCACCTCGAATGGTTTGTTCGTAATGTTTTGTCATCTCTCGACAAATTGCTGCCTTGCGCTCTGAACCAAAAGTTGCGATTGCGTCAACAAGGGATTCTTCTAGGCGATGTGGTGCTTCAAAAAATACAAGTGTGCGTTCATCGAATCGAAGAGACTCATAAAATTTTTGGCGCGCACCAGATGTCCGCGGAGGAAATCCATCAAATGAAAAACGATCCGTTGGTAAACCAGATAATGCAACTGCCATGGTGACAGCAGATGGTCCAGGCAGGACTTGAAGTGCAATGTTTTCAGCAGATGCATCTCGCGCTAATCGAAAACCAGGATCGCTAATAGTTGGCATTCCTGCATCACTAACAACCAAGACATTTTTGCCGATTCTTAATAACTCCAAAATTTCTTGGGTGCGTTCTTCTTCATTTCCGTCAAAAAAAGAAATTACCTTGCCAACAAAGCTCACGCCTAAATCAGAAGCTAATCGATGAAAACGGCGGGAATCTTCTGCGGCAATAACATCAGCTGTCGCGATTGCTTCTATAAGGCGTGCTGATGCATCCTTGGGGTTACCAAGAGGAGTTGCAGCCAATATCAATGCCATGGCGTAATCATCTCAGTAATTCTGCTCAGATACGCTATCTCTGTGATCGCAAGCGTTGCACCAATACTCATAGCAATTGCTGCATTTTTTCTACGCATAATTAATCTAGGTAACCCTAAAGGCTTTGTCTTCGATGAGGTTTATTATGTTGATGGCGCTCGAGACTTATTGAAATATGGTGTGGAAGTCGATGGATTAAAGCCAGAGTTTATTGTTCATCCGCCGATTGGTAAATGGTGCATTGCACTCGGAATACGAATCTTTGGAGACAATGAATTTGGATGGAGAATTACTGCAGCCATTGCAGGCACTCTGATTATTCTTATCGCTGCTCGCTTGGCTCATGAACTCTTTTATTCGCCATTTTTAACTGCAATAACTGCAGCACTACTTGCATTTGATGGATTGTTATTGGTGCATTCAAGAACTGCACTTCTTGACCTCTTTCTCACGTTATTTATTTTGTCAGCAGCATACTTCTGGTTTAGACAACAGTTCTGGTATGCGAGCATATTTTTTGGCTTGGCCTTGGCCACAAAGTGGAGTGCGTTGTACTTCATCGCATTATTTGGGTTTGTAACTCTTTATAGGTTACTTCGCGAAAACACAGTGAATGATTCGCTGCGATCCATAGGAATTCGCGTTCTTCAATTCGGAGTCTTGCCATTCTTCATTTACGTAATTTCATGGATTGGCTGGTTTGTTAGTGGCCGTGGATGGAATCGAAATTATGCATCTAATCCAATAAGTTCTTTAATTTACTACCACAAACAAATGTTAGATTTTCATACTTCGCTGGTTGAAAAGCATGCTTACCAATCTAATCCTTGGAGTTGGTTAATCATGAGACGTCCTACTTCTTTTTATTATGAATCCCCGCAAGGATGTGGCAGTAAGAGTTGTGCTCAAGAAGTTTTAGCTCTCGGCACGCCAGTGTTGTGGTGGAGTGCAACGATCGCATTGGTATTTCTTCTTGGTTTTTGGCTTTTCCAGTTTTACCACCGCAGAGTTGATAGCAAACTGAGCTTTATATTGCTTGGAATAATCGCAGGGTATTTGCCCTGGTTCTTTTTTCAAAAGCGAACCGTATTTAGCTTCTATGCAATAGTTTTCGAACCTTTTTTAATTTTGGCAATCGTTTATTGCGCCAAACTATTCATTGACAGGAGCCGCAATCGCGCAGATGCCCAAGTAATAGTTCTTGGTTTTGTGGCAGTAGTTTTCTTGAATTTTGTTTACTTTTTGCCCTTATATCTGGGTGAAGTTATTACATATGCGCAATGGCATATGCGAATGTGGTTTCCGTCTTGGATTTAAATTATTCGTTTGAAGCGCGCGAGCGATTGAGTCTTTCCACGGCTTCTTCAGCCAAATCTTGATCAAAGACCTGATCGCGTGAAGGTGTTGCTGCTGCAAGCGCCTCACGTGCTAAACGTTCTTGTTCTTCGCTCCACTGCCCAGGAATGGTCAGATCAATAGTTCTACGTGGTGTAACCGCCTTAGGAGCGTTGACATATGTTGGAACTGGAATTTCATTTGGTTGCCAAGCGCCGCGATTTTCTGCAGATCCTTTAGGCAGAATTACTACACCACTTAATTCACGTTCTGAAAGTGGAATCCAATGCTCTTTTTGTGCGGTGTGATGTACAACTTCTGAGAGATTTGTACTTGATGTACCAGATTGACTCTTTTGTAGGTTTTTGATTCTACGCGCATACAACTTCTCGCTAATTGTTTGTCGTCTTACGTGCGCAACATAAAGAATGATTCCCATAAGTGGAATAAGCGCAAATGTGATTTTCATAGTATTCATAAGACCACCAACAATTGTTGTAAGGAGTGAAATTAATAAAATTGTGAAAACAATTCTTCTTTGCATTAACCGTTGTGCGACTTTAGCTTCGTGATCTAGATCTGTATGAATTACTCCAGATCCAGAACTTCCACCTGGAGAACTATTTGCTACAACACGTAATGCGCTTTTATAACGTTCAATTGATTTTCCAGAAAATTCATTTCTGTCGTGAACCCATCGTGGCAAGAAATAGGCAACCCACATTCCGATGATTGCCAAATAGATAAGTCCAGAAGCCATGATGCATAAAGATAGAGGGAGAAATGCGACCTATCGGGTATTTAAGCGCCGATTTCGCTCTGCTTTTTTTTCTACTTAACTAATGGGTTTTCTTTTACGAATGAAATATGGTCGCGCCAATCTCCATCAATATGTAAGTAGCGAGGACGTTCACCCTCAAATACATAGCCTGCTTTTTCGGCTACCCGACGTGATGCAGCATTTTCAGGGCGAAGATTTATTTCGATTCGATGTAATGCCAGAACCGAGAAGCCATATTGGGTCAATAACTTAACTGCCTCTGTTGTATATCCACGACCTGCGTACGCACGATCGATCCAGTATCCGATATGGGCACCACGCAGAGCGCCAAGAATTATTCCACCCATAGAAATTTGCCCAATTAAATTATTTTCATGCCAGATTGCAAAAGATATAGAGCGCATATCTCGTGATTCCCGATTTAACGTTCTCACTAGTTGAAAGAAAGAAGGAAGCTCTTTTCTCAAAGTTTCAGCATCGCTACCTGGGATAAATGGAAGTGTGGCCTCCCAAGGGGATAACCACTCACGATTTTCTGCTCGGACATTTAGCCACTTTTTTCTATCACGTAACCGAAGTGGTCTTAAGTAAATCTCGGTGCCGTACAGAGTTATCGGCCAAGAGTGTTCAGGCATTTAAATGTATCGCCGCTCGAGGACAACAACATTTACAGATGTACCTGCTTCAATCTTTTCATCTTTTTCGCTCAAGGCAATAAAAGAATTCGCATCAGATAACGTAGAAATTTCATCTTGAATCTCAAGTGCTCGAACTGAACTCGCATCCTCAGAAAGTATCGCTCGAATGTACGAACGCGTGCCAGGGGTCGACGTAATTGACTTCTCAAGTTTTGCTTTAACCGAAGGTCGATGGATTGTGGCAACCCCGAGCATTGTGCGAATCATTGGTCGGACAAATAATTCGAATGAAATATAAGCATTGATTGGATCTCCGGGAAGAGTTACGACAGGAGTTTTGTCGGGACCTATCTGACCAAAGTTATGTCTTCCACTATTTTCAATTGCCAGATTTAGTGTCGTTATTTCGCCCATTTTTTGTAGTGTCCGAGTGATTAAATCAAATGAATCGTCATTGCGTTCACCGCTTATAACTATTAGATCTGCGCGCACTAATTGATCTTCAATAACTCCTTGGAGTTCTTCTTCATCGTCCGGAATTGAATGTACGCGATAGCCAATTGCACCTACTTCGCGAACAGCGGTTGTGAGTAGCCATGAGTTTGTTTCAAACTCTTCTTCGGCTTTCAGAGGATGACCTGGTTCAACTAAATCGGGACCTGCAGACAAAATAACTACTCGCGGATGTGGACGAGTTGGCAAGTGATCTAATCCGATGGATGCCGCTAAACCAATCTGAGTGGAGCGAATTCGACTATTGGCTCGTAAAACTAAACGTTCACCTGCATAAACATCTTCAGCAAGCGTTGCGCCGTGCGCATCAAGTAATGGCAAATCTAGAGGCTCAAGTGGATGACAAATTCCCAGTAACGAACTGAGAAACTCATCGACTCGCATCTGCTCTGCCATAATCACACCATACTTGTTGTTGCGAGATTTCTAGGGGATTTAACGATGAAAGATAAAGCACAGATGCGTGAGCGATATCGCCGCGAAAGACGTGAGGCATTCGTCCCTGCTGTGTATTCAAATATTCTTTCAACTCCAGAAGTAATGCAGGCCACAATAGTTGCCAGCTATGTTTCTTATGGATACGAACCCAGCACGATCGAAATTAATAGAGCTTTAATTGAATCTGGAAAAACTTTATTACTACCCAGGGTTAATGGTGACTACATTGATTGGATCTATTGGGATGGTGATGAGAAAAAACTAATTGAAAAGAAAAAAATTCTCGAACCAGTAGGTGAAGTTGTCTCTCCACTGCCGTCAATAGATGTAGTTATCGTGCCCGCGCTTCGCATCGATCGAGATGGATATCGTCTCGGTCAAGGTGGAGGTTATTACGATCGCGCGCTTCCACAGATGTCTGGATGGAAAATTGCACTTGTGCACTCAGGTGAAGTAACAAGTGAAGTTCTACCTCGAGAAACGCACGACATTGCAGTTAATGCTGCGGCCACGCCAGATTTGATTGTGAGATTTAGAAGTAATTAACGAACAGGTAGATTTCGAGCCATCACAATTCGCTGAACCTGATTAGTACCTTCGTAAATTTGAGTAAGTTTTGCATCGCGCATCATTCGTTCCACTGGATAATCCGAAACATACCCATATCCGCCCAAAATCTGCACAGCATCTTGGGTAACTTTCATCGCAACATCGCTGGCAAAACACTTGCTTGAAGCCGAGAAGAACTTCAAATCTTTTTCACCATTCTCGCTCTTGACTGCTGCTGCATAGGTAAGTTGACGTGCAGCTTCAATATTCATCGCCATATCGGCCAACATAAATTGAACACCTTGGAAATCAAAAATTGGTTTGTTAAATTGTTTACGTTCGTGTGAATACGCGGTTGCAATATCTAGTGCACCTTGGGCAAGACCAAGCGCTTGAGCTGCAATTGTGATTCGAGTGTGGTCCAAAGTATCCATTGCAAGTGAAAAACCTCTTCCGACTTCGCCAATGCGACGATCATCAGAAATTTCTACATTATCGAAATAAACTTCACGAGTTGGCGATCCGCGAAAACCCATTTTTTTCTCAGGCGCACCAAATGAGACGCCAGCATCAGTTTTCTCAACTACAAAGGCTGTTATACCTTTTGATCCAAGTGATGGATCGGTTTGCGCAATCACGGTGTAAAAATCAGAGACTTCTGCATTTGAAATCCATTTTTTACTTCCGTTGATTATCCATTTCTCACCACTCTTTGTTGCTTTAGTACGAAGTGATGCAGCATCAGATCCAGCTTCTGATTCGGATAAGCAATATGAGAAACCTTTTCCTTGTGCCAATGGTGTGAGCCAACGCTTTTTTTGTTCTGCTGTTCCACCCAAAATTAGTGGCATAGAACCTAATTTATTCACAGCAGGGATAAGTGATGAGGATCCACAAACACGTGCGACTTCTTCAATGATAAGAACAACGGCGAGAGCATCTGCTCCATCGCCTCCAAATTCAGTTGGAACATGGGCTGCAGAAAGTCCCGCTTTAGCAAGAGCTTGCCCTGCTTCAATTGGATAGCGATGATCTTCATCAACTGCTTTTGCATGAGGAGCAATTTCTTTTTGAGCGAGTGCGCGAACACTCTGGCGAAGTTCTTCGTATTCACTAGGTAATGAATAAAGTGAATCCATCACTGATTCGCCTCTCTATCTTTCTTATTTAAATTATTGAGATATGCGTTGTATTGCGCAAGTTCATCCGGCTGGCCAAGCGCTGCCATTCTGGCTGTCTTACGATCAATGCGTTTTGCTTCGTGTGAATCATCGCGCATCCACTGGATGAATGTAGCAACGAGAGCAATAAGAATTGGAATCTCGCCCATTGCCCATCCGATAGCACCACCCATACGTTGATCTGCAAGTAAATCCAGGGACCAAGGGCGTTGTAAAGATTCAAAATATCCGCCATCAATCAGTGTGGTCGTAGACATCAGAGCAACAGAGAAAAATGCGTGAATACTCATTGCAGCAAAGAGAATAACAATCCGAACTAGATGCGGCACTTTTCTGGGGTTTGGATCTATTCCCACAATTACATGGAAAAAAAGAGTGCCCGCTAAAAGAAAATGGATACTCATAAACAAGTGTCCCTGGTGACTCTGCATCATGCCGCCAAATAGCGGAGTGAAATAAAGTGCAAAGAGTGAGCCATCAAATATTGCCAGTGCCACTACCGGATTCGTAATGACTTTTGAATAACGTGAGTGTAAAGCTGAAATTAGCAATCCACGCACTCCACGTTCTATTCCATCGCGAGATTGAGGAAGAGTGCGCAATGCCAATGTCATCGGCGCTCCCAAAACTATTCCAATCGGTGCGATCATTCCTAAAACCATGTGCGAAACCATGTGCCATGAAAAAGCAAAATGCCCATACACGCCGAGTCCGCCACTTGTTGCAAAATCAATTGCTGAAATTCCTAAAGCAAATGAAATTGTTCGACCAACAGGCCACTTATCTCCACGACGAGTAAGCCCGACGACGCCTTTGATATACAGAGCAACTGCCAAGACAAGTAACCCAATCATGAGCACGTCAGGATCGTATTCAAAAAGAATTCGAGACAATGTTGGGGCTTCTGGCATTTTGATGCCGGTGATTGAAAGCGCAGCGTTAAATTCTTCTTGCCCACCGCGAGCTGGAGGTTGGTTAGAAGATAGCCAAGAGCCCAGTGCCGTAACAAAAATCATTATTGCTGCTTCAACAGAAATTAAACGAGTCATCGCGCGCCAATTAACGGTGGGTTTGGCAGATAGATAACTTCGATGTTTATAACCAAAAAATAATAAAATAAGAGTTATTACAACTTTAAGAATTACAACATAGGCGTAACTCGTTGACCAGGCCGCAGCAAAATTAAGACGGGCTGATGCGTTCACTACACCACTTAGGACAACTGCTATTGCAGCCCATAGAGCAATATGGCTAAAGCGCGGTAATGAAATCTTGCGATCATCTTCGTTAAGGATTGCGATAGCTATAACGCCGCCAACCCACAATGAAAGTGCGATGACGTGAATGAGTAATGATCCAATTGCAAGTGCGTGTGAACCACTTGAAGCTGAGTGACTTTGGAAAACCGGAGCTGCAACAGCAACAAGAGCAGCTAACAGAAGAACTGCTACATTCCCTGTAGAAGTAATTACTCGGGATGTAAGTGCGATAAATAAAGCTACTGCTGTTTGGAAAAACAAATACTGTCCAAGTGAAATTTGAAAGACAAATGATTGTAAAACTGTCAGATCTAGAACTGATGTAAAAGGTTCGCCCAAAATATTGGCGAGAGTAAACAAAATATTGAGGACACTGCTGAAGAACCAAGCAAAGGCAGAGATTGAGATTAAAGATCTGATCTTTGAACCATTTGTTGAAAGTTTTCCATCTTTATCTAAGACCAAAAAGGCCAAGGCTAAGAGAGCCCCTATGGTGATGAAACTTGAGAGAGAAGAAAAGAATTTACTGGCTGTTACCAGTGCTGAAATCATCTCTCTCTAAAAATCTTTCTTGCATAAAGAGATAAGAGAATGAGAACAAAGAAAGCTACAACTAGCAATCCAATAACGAATGCGTTTGTTCCCCAATTACTTACTTCTGCTTTAGCGCTAGTGCTCTCAACGGGAGTTGGAATTGGTGTTGAGATTTCACTAGGCGCTGCAAATGTAAATCTAAATGATCCTTCAAGCGGAACGTCATTTTCTGCAAAGAGTGAATATGTCACGGTGTAAACACCTGCAACTTTAAGAGTTTTTAAACCTATGACTGCACTTGCTCCATCAATTGCAAGCACACCATCATCTACACGCTTTCCTTGTGGGTCTGTAACTTCCATGGAGTTAGCTGCATCAATCAAAGGTAGTTGTCCGGTAACGCTGACAGCACTTGGTGCAACAGTGATTGTTGCGCCGCTCATTGGATTTGTGGAAATAAGTGAGTTTGCATTCGCGACAGGGGCACAAACAAAGAGCGCAATAACTGCAATGCTCAGTACTCGAATTATTTTCACTTTTGCCCCTTTCTCGCCGCTTTAATTCGCATCTATCTTCCCACTTCTTTAGACTTGGTATCTACCCCTGGCTGGGAGTAATTAGGGAAAGGAATAGTCAGATGCCTACATATCAATATGCATGCGCTGACTGTGGCCATGAATTTGAGGCATTTCAAACTTTTTCTGAAGCATCCCTAACCACATGCCCCGAGTGCAAAGGTGAAGTACGAAAAATTTATTCTGCTGTCGGAGTTGTCTTCAAAGGTTCTGGTTTTTATAAAACAGATTCGGCAAAACTAAATGCTGGAAAGACGCCACCTGCTCCTGCTCCTGCTCCTGCTCCTGCTCCTGCTCCTGCACCGGCACCAAAAGCTGAATAGTTAATTCTCGTGGTGGGGCGGTTTATCCGCTTTTATTTCTGCCTCGCGGCGTGCATCTTCTAGCGCTTGTTCGTGATCGATTTCATCAGATGTAACACTAGGCAAGATTTCGCTCATGACTAACTCTATCTCTTGATTCCAAGTGCAAGTTCAACTGCATCAAGGGTAGTTTCAAAATTTTCAGGTTCTAAGTGACCGCCAATAATTAAACTTGTAGCTCCATGAACCACAGACCAGGCAAGTAATTCCCCGTAAGGTCTCATTTTTTCAGAAATTAAATCAAATTCATATAATTCGTCTAAGCATTTTGTAAGATTATTGAAGGCGCGAGCATCTTCGTGATTCTTTTGATCAACTTTTTCAAGCGTGCATAAATCCCCAAACATCAAATTAAACAAATGTGGTTCTTTTTTTGCCCACTGAAAATAAGTGCGACCCAAAGCCCTAAACCTTTCCCTAGCAGCGCGTGCAGAGTTTCCTGGAATTTTCGAAATTTCTTTTTCCTGAAAATCTGCTAGCTCTTCGAAAAGTGAAAACCCTAATCCTGACAGCAGGGCTGTTCGATCCGGAAAGTAGTGATAAGCAGCGCTAGGGCTGACTCCAATTTCATGTGAAACCTGTCGAAGTGATAAATGTTCAGCACCATCTTGTTTCACCAATTTTCTGGCAGTACTGATGAGCGCGCTCTCAAGATCGCCATGGTGATACTGGCTTCGCACCTTTGCTGTCGTCATAGGGGAAGTATCCCCCTAATCTTGACAATGTTCAAATAGGCTGGATATTATCTGTACAGTGTTCAGATAAGGGGATGTCATGTTTGCAGGGCTAGGAAGATTCATCGTTCGTCGTAAGAAGTCGGTACTTATTCTTTTCATCATTGGAATCCTTGCTGCAGGCGGCGTTGGTTCCCTAGCTTTCTCAAAACTCGACAGCGGCGGATATTCAGACCTTGGTAGTGACTCTGCAAAAGCCTACGAATATGTAACTGAAAAATTCAAAGTTCAAGAACCTGCAGCCATCCTCGTCGTTGATACTCAAAATCGCACAGTCAATGATCCAGGAGTTATTTCTGAAGCAGCCGCACTAGAAGCAAAGGTTAAGAGTGTTGCGGGAGTAGATCGCACGCTTTCTTATTGGACAACTGGTGGAGCACCTGCCATGAAAGCTGCGGATGACAAAGCTGCTTTCCTGTTTATTTATACAGATCCAGATTCAAATGACTGGGCCTCACTTGAAAAAATTGGCAAAGTAATTCAGGAAAAATTTGATGGCAAGCAAGGAAACTTTGTTGTTTATGCATCTGGTGGTGGAGTCATTACTCATGCGATCAATAACAAAATTAAGGAAGATCTATTTATAGCTGAGGCAATTGCAATTCCACTTACCTTTATTCTCTTGATTTTTGTCTTCGGCACTATGGTTGCATCTGCAATGCCATTGGTGGTTGGTGTAAGTGCCATTCTCGGTTCATTCTTTATAATTTTTCTCTTCACACTTTTCACTGATGTATCTGTTTTTGCTCTCAATCTGATTACAGGTTTGGGATTAGGTCTTGGCATAGATTATGCATTGCTCATCGTCAATCGTTTCCGAGAAGAGTTACACGCAGGAAAGAGTGTCGATGAATCAGTAGTTACAACTGTTGCCACGGCTGGAAAAACGGTTTTCTATTCTGGATTAACGGTTCTGGTTACGATGGCGTCGCTTTTGTTATTTCCTTTGAACTTTTTGAAATCCTTTGGTTATGCCGGTGTTGCAGTAATTTCTTTGGCAGTGCTGGGCGCACTCATCCCACTTCCAGCGTTGCTTGCAATATTGGGAAACAAAGTTGATAAAGGTGTTGTTCGTAAAGCAGGCATAGTTCCAAAAGAAGATGGTCGATGGGCACACACCGCACGCACAGTAATGAAGCGGCCGGTACCGGTTGTGGTTGGATCCTTATTGATACTTGGAATTCTTGCGGCACCAATTACCAACATTGCTTTTGCACAAGTTGATGCACGAGTACTTCCAAAAAACGATCCAGCTGCAGTTGCATCTGCTGTCATTGATGAGCGCTTTACTGGACTCGAAGGAACTCCTATTGAAGTTGTTATCCCAAATGGAGCTGGCAAAGAAATAGAAATAAATAATTTCTTGGCTCGAGTACAAGGTGTATATGGAATCTCGCGTGTAGGACAAATTGAATACTTTGGCAATGATGTTCGGGTACAAGTCATTTCAAAAGAACCATCTAGAACACTTGAAGCACAACGAATCATTCATGACATTCGTGCACTTCCAGTGCCAGAAGGAACGTTAATTGGTGGTGCCGCAGCTGACTTCACTGATTCACAAGATGGGATTGCTCGCGCATTACCTTGGGCGTTAGGTTGGATTGCGCTGACAGTATTTATTCTGATCTTCATCTTTACCGGTTCGATTATCTTGCCAATTAAGGCAGTTCTTCTTAATGGATTTTCTTTGATTGCGACATTGGGAGCCGTTACGTGGATCTTTATTGATGGCCACTTGAAGTGGTTAGTTGGCGACTTTGCTGTAACGGGAACAGTTGATACAGGTTCAATTATTTTGATTGCAGTTGTCGTCTTTGGTTTGTCAATGGACTACGAACTCTTCTTGTTATCACGAATTCGCGAAGAACATTTAGATGGCAAATCAAATATTGAATCCGTCGCAAAAGGTTTGCAACGCTCGGCACGCATAATTACAGCAGCGGCACTTTTACTTGCAGTGGTTTTCGCAGCATTTATGACAAGTGGTGTCACTTCAATCAAGATGCTTGGTTTCGGTGTCTCTTTCGCTGTATTGCTCGATGCAACGTTGATTCGCGCATTATTGGTTCCTGCACTTATGCGTTTATTTGGTGAACGCAATTGGTGGGCACCAAAATCTTTACAGCGATTTACTCTTAAGCATTAAATAAAAATTAAGTGTCCCCGGCGGGAGTTGAACCTGCGACCTACCGCTTAGGAGGCGGTTGCTCTATCCACTGAGCTACGGGGACCGACATTGCTAATAAGCAATCTTCCCATTAAAATTTGATTTCTAAATTGATTCGGAGTTTTATCCCATGTGGGGCCAGAAATGAAGGCGCTTGTAATTGGCGCTGGAGGCGTAGGACGTGCAATAGCCAATATTGCATCTCGAAGATCATTCATAACTTCTATGGTCATCGCCGATCGCACGTTATCTCGTGCTGAAGAAGCAGTTTCAAGGGTTAAGGATTCTAGATTTTCTGCAGCCGAAGTTAATGCAGCAGAACTCGAAGACATCCGCAACCTTATTCGGCGCGCAGCACCTGACGTAGTCATCAACGCAGTTGATCCCCGATTTGTAATGCCGATTTTTCTTGCATGTGAAATTGAAAATGTTAACTACATCGATATGGCAATGTCCTTATCGCGCCCACATCCTCACTATCCGTATACCGAAACTGGCGTGAAGCTTGGTGATGAGCAGTTTGCTCGAGATTGGAACTGGGCAGAAAGAAAGATATTTGCTCTAGTTGGAATGGGTATCGAACCGGGCATGAGTGATGTGTTTGCAAAATACGCATCCGATCATCTCTTCAGTAAAATTGATTCGATAACCGTTTTAGATGGTTCAAATTTAACTGTTGAAGGTTATGAATTTGCTCCATCATTTTCTATTTGGACAACCATTGAAGAGTGTCTCAACCCACCAATCGTCTGGGAAGACGGTCGTGGATGGCACACAACAGAGCCATTTAGCGAAATCGAAATATTTGATTTTCCTGAAGGAATTGGGCCAGTTGAGTGCGTGAATGTCGAACACGAAGAAGTTGTCTTAATCCCACAAAAAATTGAAGCGAAAAAAGTTAACTTTAAATATGGCTTGGGTGCTCAGTTCATCACAACTTTGAAAACAATTCATATGCTTGGATTAGATCGAAAAGAATCTGTTGAAGTTCAAGGTATTTCTGTTTCTCCTCGTGACTTACTTGCTGCATCACTTCCTGATCCTGCAACACTTGGCGAACGTATGCATGGAAAAACTTGTGCAGGAACATTAGTTAAAGGACTTAACAAAGAAGGTAAGCCATACGCTTGTTACATCTACAACGTGGTCGATAATTCGTGGTCAATGAAGGAGTACGGCGATCAGGCAGTTGTTTGGCAAACTGCAATCAACCCAGTTATCGCGATGGAATTAATTCATAACAAGATATGGGTTCCGGAAGGCGGCGTTTCTGGTCCTGAATGGTACGACCCAATGCCATTTCTTGATTTACTAGAGAGCTACGGATCATCCTGGAAAATTCGAGAGGAAAAATAACCCATGGCTAAGGACTTTGATGTTCTCATCATTGGTTCTGGCTTTGGCGGCTCTGTTTCGGCACTCAGGCTTACAGAAAAAGGTTATTCAGTCGCAGTTCTAGAAGCTGGAAAAAGATTTAAAGAAAAAGATTTTCCAAAGACTTCTTGGCGTTTACGTAAATTTCTTTTCTTTCCAAAACTCGGATTGCTCGGCATACAAAGAATTCATGCACTGCCTGATGTTTTGATCCTCGCTGGTGCAGGAGTTGGTGGTGGATCACTTGTGTATGCAAATACTCTCTATCAGCCACCTGATACATATTTTGAAGATAAACAGTGGAAACATATTACTGATTGGAAATCAGAGTTATTGCCTTGGTACGACCAAGCAAGTCGAATGCTAGGTGTTGCAGAAAATCCATATTTTTCTCCAAGCGATCAAGCAATGAAAGATGTTGCTATTGAAATGGGAGTTGGGCATACATTCAAAATGGCGCCACTCGGTGTTTATTTCGGTGAAGGCTCTGGTGTAGCAAGTAAAGATCCATATTTTGGCGGTGTTGGTCCTGCACGAAATGGATGTCAACAATGTGGTGCCTGTATGACTGGTTGCAGATTTAATTCAAAAAATACATTACCTAAGAATTATCTGGGATTAGCAGAGTCTGCGGGAGCAAAAGTATTTCCATTAACCACCGTCACATCTTTTGAGCAAGCAACCGATGGCTCGTGGATTATTAAGGCAAAGAAAACAAATAGTCTTTTTGGTAGAACTATTACATTTACCGCTAACCAATTAATCGTAAGTGCCGGTACTTATAACACCCAAAAACTTTTGCATCGAATGAAAGCAACTGGAAAGTTATCAAAGATCTCTGAGCGCCTTGGTGATTTATCTCGGACCAATAGCGAAGCACTGACGGGTGCACTACTTCCAAAGTCTGACATTGATTTCAGCAAAGGCGCTGCAATTACTTCTTCGTTCTTCCCTGACGAACATACACACGTAGAACCAGTGCGCTATGGCAAGGGAAGCAATGCAATGGGTTTGTTACAAACAATTATGACTGACGGAGATGTTGCAAAGGATCGTCGTCGTCAGTGGGTACGTGAATTTATTAAAAAACCATCGCTATTGCTGCGAGTTCTTAATGTGCGTCAATGGTCTGAGCGAACTGTTATTGCTTTAGTTATGCAAAATGTGGATTCATCGCTGTCAGTTCGTCCTAAGCGAAAGTGGTGGGGCTTGGGTCTAACTTCAACAAATGACTCAATTAATCCGAATGCAACGTACATTCCAGCTGCTAATGAAACTGTTCGTCGAATTGCAAACAAATATGGGGGCTTTGCTGGTGGACATATAGGTGACCTCATTGGCGCGCCATTTACAGCACACTTCGTTGGTGGGTGCGTTATTGGTTCAGATGTTTCACAAGGAGTAATTGATCCGTATCACCGCGTATGGAATTACCCGACCTTGCACGTGGTTGATGGTGCTGCTGTTACAGCAAACCTTGGAGTCAATCCATCGCTAACAATTACTGCACAAGCCGAACGCGCGATGTCATTGTGGCCCAATAAAGGTGAATTAGATCCGCGTCCCGTTCAGAACAATCACTACACAAGAATTAACGCTGTTGCACCAAATAAACCATTTGTACCTGCAGGTGCGATTGGTGAATTACTTATGCCACCATCGAAGTAAAGGTTCAATATCTTCTGGCACATGTTCGGCAACAAACATCGCGCCATCTAAATGATTTCCTCGTGGGTCAACCAAGGTAATTTGTGGCAATAGCGAAGATGTTCGGCGTCGGATCGCATCAACATAACCTTTGTTTTCTGCAAGTTTTCCCAGCAAGGCAATAGCAAAACCTTCATTGCGTAATCCCCCAACATTTGTCCATGCTGCTCGGATTGTTTTTGCTAAATATTCTGCGCCTTTATCTCTGATCGTTATGGCATCTGTGTTTTTTGCTTCTGCTGCTTCAAGAAGAGTCTTTGCTGCATTAATACACAGAAGTTGTGCTTTTGCATCAGTATGTGACTTTAAAGATTCGTAGGTTTTGATCTCTGATTCAAAAAAATCAGATAAGAGTGTTGCATCATCTCTGCCTTCTTGTGTGGCAAGTACACGCTCTAAAGCAGCTTTGCCTAACCAGAATCCACCACCGAGGTCGCCAAAAATATGGCCAAGTCCATCGGTGTGCGAATAAGAACCTCGACGTCCTGCAATTGCTACTGTTCCGCTTCCGATAGAAAGTGCAACACCATCGCTATTTCCAAGTGCACCAAAAAATCCTGCTAAACCATCATCCATAATTGCAACAGATGTTGCGCCACAATACTTTGCTGCAAGTTGTCCATAAGGTTTTGGTTCGCCCACGTCACCGTAAACACCAGTAACACTAAGGGCTACTACATCGCTCTGAAACCCGGAACCAAAATGCTCTTGTGCTTCCGCAAACAAATCATTGAGTACATCAAGAGTTGATTCATGAGCCTGTTTTGCTCGCTTGCTAACGTATTCAGAATCGGATGATTTAAATCGCGCACCTGATTGCCCTAAGTCCACCGCTAGCACCATAATTACAAGTCTAGTTAAGGAGAGCAGATGAGCAAATGGGCAGTTGTTACAGGCGCAACAGCAGGAATCGGTGAGAGCTTTACTCGCATATTGGCCCATGAGGGATTTAACATCGTTCTAGTTGCTAGAGATCTTGAACGCATGAAAGAACGTGCTACACATTTGGAATCGCAATTCAACGTAAAAACAGAGATAGTCCAAGCAGATCTTGCTACAGATGATGGTTGTGCAAAAGTTGAAAAATATATACGCGAGAATCAAATTGAAGTACTCGTTAATAATGCAGGATTTGGTATCAATAAGGCATTCTCCGTTAGTGATATTAATTCTGAACAACAATTGTTAGATGTACTTGTACGCACGCCGATGCGTTTAATGCATACAGTTTTGCCGCAAATGAAAGTTCGCAATAGTGGTTCGATAATTAATGTTTCTTCAGTTGCAGGTTGGATTGCTGGAGGAACATATAGTGCATCTAAGTCTTATTTGACGGTTCTTTCGGAGTCCCTACACACCGAAATGAGTGGAACAGCCATAAAAATTTCAGCGCTCTGTCCTGGTTTTACGCGCACAGAATTTCATGAACGTGGACGTATGCGCATGAATGGTTTGCCTCAATTCATGTGGCTCAGCGCAGATCGTGTTGTATTGCAAGCATGGAAAGAAAATCAAAAAGGTAAAGTTTTATCAGTACCTGGTTGGCAGTATTTGATTTTGAGTACAGTCTCTAGATTTGGACCGCGTCCACTCGTTCGTAAACTAGGTATGAACGTCAGAGTGCGTCAACGCCAAAAATAGCTCCGTAGGGATAGCCCTATACGCATTTAGTCTGACTTCTTCTACGGTGTTGTTGTGCTCCGTAGATATTTATCCCTCAATACTTTTGGATTCTTACTACTTACAATTCATCTAATCTCTCGAGTTATTCATGTGACTCCACAGGTGTATTTAGATTTGTGGATTTATAACGCAATTGCAATTCTCTTTGTCTTCTCTCTCATCGGTGTACCAAATTTTAATGATCATGTAGGTATTGCATTCTTGGCCTTAGCCATTGCATTTTGGTCGGCTGGTTCTCTCATTTCTTCACTGAGTGTTTTTTACACAATCAATTTGCGCATCGAATTGATATCAAATATTTTATACATGCTCTTCTATCCTGCTGCATTTATTGCACTTCCCAGGTTATTGTCCCAGCGTTCTCGTATCTCTGCTGTAGAGATACTCGACTCAACCATCATTGCCCTTGGTTTAGCATCCCTCGGAACAGCACTCTTTGTTGGTCCGGTATTACCGAGATTAAACGGCGATATGACGATGACTTTTTTTGCGATTTTCTATCCCCTGGGTGATTTGATTCTAGTCGCGAGTGTAATTTCCACTCTTTTATCTCAAAGTGCTTCTAAAAGAGCTGTAGTCGCAAGTATAGGAATATTTATTTTTGCACTCTCAGATTTTCTCTACCTTTGGTTGCATGTAAATAACAAATACATATTTGGATCACTATCTGATGATGGCTGGTTGGTAGGGCTTGCACTACTCGTTATGTCTACGCAATTTAAAGCAAGTGAGCAGAGTTCATCTGATGGTGTAAACCCTGTATTTGTTGCTTTATCTGTCTTCTTGAGTGCAACCTTGCTTGGAATGATTACTCTGCGTCCTGGATATTTTCCATCTTTCATTTTGATACCGACTTTATTGACTTTGTTGGTTGCCTTTATTCGAATGACAATAGCGCTGAGACAAGCACGTTCACTTGGAGCCGAGCGGACTCTTGCGCGCACGGATGAATTAACTGGTTTATCTAATCGTAGAAAGTTAATTGCTGAGATGGCGGACATTGGAGATTCTGAAGGCGCACTTCTGATTATGGATCTCGATGGTTTCAAACCGGTTAATGACTCTTTCGGCCATGACACTGGTGATGAGATTTTGAAACAAGTCGCGATTCGCTTTCATAGAGCTCTTCCACCAGAGGCAACGCTTGCTCGTTTAGGTGGTGATGAATTTGGGGTCTTGCTTCACTCAAATTATGAAACAAGTATGGAGATTGCCCGTGCGCTGCTTGCAACTATGAGTTATCCCTTTGTCGTTGGAAAAGAATCCATCGATTTAGGTGTGAGCATTGGAGTTGCTTCCAATAATAGTGATGGCGATTTACTTCGCAGAGCAGATGTAGCTATGTATCGAGCGAAACGAGAATCACTCGGTGTTGCGCACTTTGATTTCTTCTAATCGAGCAAGAGATTCAATACGTTCTAGAGAGTGTTCAACAAGTTTTTTTGGATAACCATTCTTATAACCACCGTCAGCATCCCATGGTTCATGAATTTGATCGGCGCTCAAATGCGCTAACTCCGGAACATATTTGCGGATGTAATCTCCATTTTCATCAAAGCGTTTTCCTTGTTCGATTGGATTAAACACTCGGTAATACGGTGAAGCATCTGTGCCACACCCGGCAGTCCATTGCCACCCGTGCGCATTAGATGCAACATCAAAATCAACAAGATGTTCCTCAAAAAATAGTGCACCGTGCTGCCATTCAATATGTAAGTCTTTTGCCAGAAAAGAAGCAACCACCATACGGACACGGTTGTGCATCCAACCCTCTTTGATCAACTGGCGCATGCCTGCATCAACAAATGGGTATCCCGTCTTTCCTTCACACCACGCTTTAAATTTCTCACCCGGTTCGTCATATCTCATATTCGCAAATTGAGGTGCGTAATAATCCTTATCGGTATGTGGGTAGTTATATAAAACATCTGCATAGAACTCGCGCCACGCAATTTCTTTTCTGAAGGTGTCATGAGCTTTGCTTTCGCCGAGTCCTGTTAGCAAAGTACGCGGATGAATTTCGCCCCAAGTAAGGTGTGTACTCATCTTGCTCGTTCCATCGATTCCTGCAAAGTTTCGACTTTCATCGTATGAATCGATTGCTTTGGCTTTAAATTTTTTAAATCTCTCATGTGCAGCTTTTTCGCCTGCTTTGGGAATTTCCGTTCCTTCTGGAGCTTTCCACTGTGGAAAGTTTCTATCACTTGGATCTGGTGTCACTGCTTTAATTGATTTAGGTGCAGAAACCGCAGCACGCCAACCATGCACAAGCCATGCGCGATAAAAAGGTGTGTACACGCGGTAATTTGTTGCATCAGTAGGTTTTTTTACACGCCCTGGTGCAACTGCATACGGACTGCCGGTACGTGTGAGTTCTATTCCCGCGGCTTCGATGCGCGAATCTCGTTCGACGGCATATCGGTCATATTCGGCTTGAATGTGTACAGATGTTGCGTCGTACTTCTTCTTTACATCCTTAAGAACTTCAAGTGGATCTCCGGCGTACACATGCAATTTATTGTTGAGTGATTGATCCAGACATTGAAGTGAATTTGCCAAATAAGCCAAACCTTTTGCGCCTGTAATATCAATTAATTTCGGATCTAAAATAAATACAGGAACAATTTCTTGGCCTGCTTCGATTGCGGCTAATAATGCAGGGTTATCAATCAGGCGTAAGTCGCGCCTAAACCACATGATGCTGCGCGACATAGTGAGTTAATTATGTAGTTGGTGAACTGTTGCATCCCAGCCTTGTACATCTTCTGGCTTACGTGGAGCCTTACCGATGTAGCGAGCTGAAGGACGAATCAGACGGCCTGTGCGCTTTTGTTCGAGAATGTGTGCTGACCAACCCGCAGTGCGAGCCGCAGTAAACATAGATGTAAATAGTGGACCAGGAACTTCTGCAAAATCCAAAACAATCGCAGCCCAGAATTCAACGTTTGTTTCGAGAACACGTTCTGGATGGCGCTCGTGTAATTCGGCAAGTGCAGCCTTTTCTAATTCGAGAGCTACTTCATAACGTGGTGCGCCTAATTCTTTTGCCGTGCGACGCAATGTACGTGCACGTGGATCTTCGGCGCGATAAACACGGTGTCCGAATCCCATCAAACGCTCACCGCGATCCATTAAATCTTTAACGTACTTACGTGCATCGCCAACGCGTTCTACATCTTCAATCATTCCAAGAACTCGTGAAGGTGCACCACCATGTAATGGGCCTGACATTGCGCCAATAGCACCAGAGAGTGCTGCTGCAACATCTGCACCAGTTGATGCAATAACGCGAGAAGTAAATGTTGATGCATTCATTCCGTGTTCTGCAGCAGAAACAAAGTAAGCATCAATTGCACGGACGTGAAGTGGATCTGGTTCTCCGCGCCAGCGAATCATCATGCGTTCTACAACTGTGTGAGCCTTATCAATCTCTGATTCAGGAACAGGTGTTGCAGAAATTCCACGCGCTGATTGAGCAAGGTATGAAAGAACCATGACTGATGCACGTGCAAGATTTGATCGAGCTTCTTCGTCATCAATATCTAAAAGTGGTTTGAAGCCCCACGCTGGTGCGAGCATCGCAATTGCTGATTGCACGTCAACACGAACATCACCTGAGTGAACTGGCAATGGAAATTTTTCTGCTGGTGGAAGACCTGGATTAAATTCATCATCAACAAGTAATCCCCATACGTTTCCAAATGAAACGCGTCCAACTAAATCTTCAATATCAACACCGCGGTAACGAAGTGCGCTGCCTTCTTTATCTGGTTCAGCAATTTCAGATTCAAAAGCTATGACACCTTCGAGACCTGGCTTGAAATCATCAGACACAACGCGCTCCTTTAGTGGGTGATACGGGGGTAATTCTGCCCCCATACAAGGCGTGCTGGCGACCACGAAAGTTGAGATAGCCCTGCGGGCGAAAGTGACGTTAGATACATCCATGGACCAAACTGGAATCCGAGCCAAGATCTCAGCGATGCGCCGCTCCTACGGCGAAGTTGGCTTGGAGAAATTGCCCGCAGATCCTTTCGTGGCTTTTGAGCAGTGGATGGTCGAAGCAGCAGCAAATGAAATTATTGTTGAAGCAAATGCGATGGTTCTTTCTACAGCAGATGGCTCTGGTGAAATAACTTCACGCACTGTTTTGCTCAAAGATATTTCGCAAGGTGGATTTACATTTTTTACAAATTATTCATCACGTAAAGCGCAAGCTATTGCAATGAATTCGCAAGTAACACTTCTTTTCCCTTGGTATGCAATGGAGCGACAAGTAATTATTTCTGGGCAAGCAGATAAAATTTCACGCGAAGAATCTGAGAGTTACTTTGCAACGCGTCCTTGGTCTAGCCAAATTGGCGCGTGGGCCAGTGCACAATCAGCACCACTTAGTTCACGTGAAGAGTTGGAAATGCGATTTAAAGGTGCAAGCGAGAAATGGCCAGAAGGAAGTGTTGTTCCAACTCCACCACATTGGGGTGGTTTTCGAGTGATTCCAGAAAGTATTGAATTTTGGCAAGGAAGATATTCCAGATTGCACGACCGTATTAGGTATCACAGGTCACATACAAAATCCGATTGGGATATGCAGCGTTACTTCCCTTAAGATTTATCCATGAGCATCGTTATTCCAAATGGCATTAAGCCTGTCGATGGTCGTTTTGGATGCGGTCCTTCAAAGATTCGTCCAGCTGCTTTAGAGAATTTATTTAAAAGTGGTGCATCAATACTTGGAACTTCACACCGTCAAAAGCCGGTAAAAAGCGTTGTTCGCGAAGTTCGCGAAGGATTGAAATCTTTATTCTCGCTTCCTGATGGTTACGAAGTAATTCTTGGTAATGGTGGCACCACTGCATTTTGGGACATCGCTCTTTTTGCTCAAATTGAAAACCGATCACAACACTTGGTCTTTGGAGAGTTTTCGTCGAAGTTTGCAAAGGGCGCAAAAGATGCACCGTTTTTAGGTGAACCATCAATAATTAAATCTGATCCAGGTTCTCATCCAACAGCTGTTGCTGAAGATGGCATCGATGCTTATGCATTCACGCACAATGAAACTAGTACTGGTGTGGCAATGCCGATTATTCGACCAGCAAACACCGATGGCGCACTAGTTCTTGTTGACGCAACAAGTGCAGCTGGTGGACTTGTAGTGGATGCAAAAGAGTTTGATGCCTATTACTTTGCGCCACAAAAATCATTTGCATCCGATGGTGGTTTATGGATCGCACTGATGTCACCTGCGGCCATCGCACGTGCGGAAAAAATTAAGGCAAGTGGTCGCTGGACTCCAGCAATTTTGGATCTCAACATTGCTATAGAGAACTCGCGTCTCGATCAGACGTACAACACTCCTGCAGTTGCAACATTTATGTTGCTTGCAGATCAATTGAAGTGGATGAATGAGAATGGTGGATTGAAATTCTCAACTAGGCGTACTTCTGACTCTGCTTCCCGAATTTATTCGTGGGCTGAAAAAACGTCATACACAACTCCATTTGTCACAGACCCTGCAATGCGCTCCAAGGTTGTTGCGACAATTAACTTTGACGATTCAATTGATGCACTTAAAGTGGCATCTATTCTTCGCGAAAATGGAATCGTTGACACCGAGCCATATCGCAAATTGGGGAAGAATCAGCTTCGTGTTGGTATGTTTCCTTCTGTTGATCCCAGCGATGTTGATGCACTCACCGCCTGCATTGATTACGTTGTAGCCGCGCTTTAATTTATCCGTAAGGAAAGTAATGCCACATACGTTTACGCGCGACAAAACCTTTTGGACTATAGCTCTTCAAGTAACAATCCTTAACTTTTATTTAGGAGGATTCGGTCCGGCCCAACCACTCTTACGCGCCGACCAAGGTACTTCGCTGACAATTGCTGGATTACACGGAACAGCAATGGGTGTTGCTGCAATTTGTGCAGGATTATCAAATTCACGGTGGGTTCATTACTTTGGCCGCGAAAAAACTTCATGGATTGGCATGTGGCTCTTCTGCATAGGCGTCCTCATGTTTGTCACTTTTAAATCAGTTGGGTTCACACTAACTGCAACATTCTTGGGTGGAATGGGAACATCAATGGTCATCAACAATATGGTGACAAGACTCTCTAGCCACTTTAAACAAGCAACTCCCCTTGCGTTGCCGCAATCAAATGGAATCAACTCAGTTGGATTTGTCTTCGGCACTATCGCAGTCGGAACTCTTGCAGGCACATCAATCAGCTGGAGATTTGGATTACTACTCACAATTCCAGCAACGATTATTCTCTATTTCTTTTCGCGAGATAAAAATCGAGATGTTCATGATCGCGATGTGAGTGTTCGGCAAAAAGGAAAGCTTTCCCAGACTTACTGGATTGCCTGTTTTGGATTCTTTATCTGTATATGCACAGAATTTGCAACGTCCTTTTGGGCAGCTGCTCTCTTGCGCGACCGTGTTGGCGGAACTGCATCAGCAGCAACTCTTGCAATCGTGGCACTCGGCTCAGGTATGGCAGTTGGACGTTGGTACGGTGCAATTGTCCTAAAGAAACTTAAATTAGATCAACAACTCATCACAATTATTATTCTGCAATTTATTGGCTTTGCAATTTTTTGGTTTTCACACAATATTCTCATCTCACTTGTTTCACTATTTATCAATGGCCTTGGTATCTCCATGCAATTTGCACTTTGCTCACTTCGCCTTATTAGCTTTAGCGATAAGCGTCCAGACTTGGCAATCGGAATCAGCTCACTCGCTGCTGGATCAGGAATTGCATTAGCGCCATTTATTTTGGGTGTACTCGGAGATCATCTTGGAATCTCACGAGCATATTTAATGGTGCCTGTTTTAATCGTTATCGCACTGACAATTGTTATTCTTATTCCATCGAAAGAGGAGAGCCATGAGTTACAAAACTAGACGGATGATCTCAATCATCGCACTTGTTGGTTTATTAGCGTTGATTGTTCTCAGCGGAATATAAAATGGATTCAAATGTGCGCAGCGCAGTAGTTTTAATCGCCATTGGCACTATCGCATGGTTAATTGCTGGGGCCGTTTTCTTAGTACTTGATTCTGATACTAAATACGTGTGGACGTGCGTAGTAGGTGCAGCACTCGGCGTGATTGGTATTCGTTACACAATTCGCAGAGCGCGCAGAAGCGGAATTTAAGCTTCTAGTTGTCCTGCAATACCGCGAAGAACTTTTCCAAGACGTTCTGCTTCGATTGCAGATGGATGGCGTCCGTGGCGTAAACCATTTCCAACCTTGTCCAAAATCTTGATTGTGTCTTCGATCATCGCTGCAAGATCATCACTGTTGGTACGTGAGTTCGCTGCAAGTGATGGTGGTGCATCAATAATTTTTACAGATAGCGCTTGAGGTCCACGACGACCATCAGCAACACTGAAATCCAACTTTGTTCCAGGCTTTACTGTTGATACGCCTTCTGGAAGAGAAGTTGAAGCAAGATAAACATCTTCGCCCTCATCGGATGCGATGAAACCAAAACCTTTTTCAAGGCTGAACCATTTCACTTTACCTGTAGGCATGGGGAGTGCTCCTTGCTAATTTCTTTATTCGTTTAAGCCGCGGGGGCCGCGGGCAGATGGTTAGTTTATCAGAGCGTCGCTTCGGAGTGCGCGCCGCATCCGTGGTCAACGGAAACCACGCGTGCATCCTCAGGTGAAATCGCATTTGCGCACACACCAAAGGAAGCACGAAGTGATCCTGCGATTGGCAAAAAGAATGCGCATGAAGAACATGGTTTTGGTGCTGCTTGTGCAATTGGTGATTGCGGACCGCGATCACTTTCATACCAACGCTTGCTTGCTTGATCGCGACCTTCAATAGACATTACACGTGCACGTAACTAAACGTGTGTCATCAAGTGCACTTGGAACAATATCGCCGACTCCAACATCACCTGGTTGTATGCGATCGCGGTATGCAACCCACTCTGGTGCAAGTAATGCATCCGGTCCTGGTAGTACAACAACATCGCAAATTGTTGGTTCTGATTTCTTATCAACTATTGCAATTGTTACGCACCAACGCCAGCCTTTATAGCCAGCGAGATTTGCTTCAAACAAATAAGTTTCAACGCGACCATCATCATCGATTTCGACGGAAACATCTGCGCCAACTAATTCTGGGTTGCCAGCATCAGCAATTGCTGCAGAGCGTGCGAGTTCGAGTGTGCTCATGAGATTAGGATAAAGCAGAACGCCACTACCGAGTTAATCGGCAGTGGCGTTCGTAACGCTTTACGCGTGAGAAATTAGAAGTCCATATCTCCGCCGCCAGGACCTGCAGGTGTTGCAGGTGCTTTCTCTGGCTTATCGGCAATAACTGCTTCTGTTGTAATAAATAACGCTGCAATCGATGCTGCATTTTGAAGTGCAGAACGTGTCACCTTTGCTGGATCAATGATGCCAGCTTTAATCATGTCAACGTATTCACCTGTTGCCGCATTTAATCCATGACCTGCTGTGAGGTGACGAACTTTTTCTACAACTACTCCGCCTTCAAGACCAGCGTTTACTGCAATTTGCTTAAGTGGTGCTTCGATTGAAACTTCTACAATCTTTGCACCAGTTGCTTCATCGCCTTCAAGTTTTAACTTTGCGAATGCTGCTGTTGCTGCTTGTAGAAGTGCGACGCCACCACCGGCAACGATTCCTTCTTCTACTGCAGCCTTTGCATTGCGAACTGCATCTTCGATGCGGTGCTTGCGCTCTTTGAGTTCTACTTCTGTTGCTGCTCCAGCTTTAATAACTGCAACACCACCAGCAAGTTTTGCAAGGCGCTCTTGTAGTTTTTCACGATCGTAATCTGAATCGCTCTTTTCAATCTCTGAACGAATCTGTGCAACACGACCCTTAATTTGAGCATCATCTCCGCCGCCTTCGATGATTGTTGTCTCTTCCTTAGAGATAACCACCTTGCGAGCGCGTCCTAGAAGTTCGAGTCCTGCTTGATCAAGCTTGAGACCAACTTCTTCTGAAATAACTGTTGCTCCAGTAAGAATTGCAATGTCTTGAAGCATCGCTTTGCGGCGATCTCCAAAGCCAGGTGCCTTCACTGCTGCTGAGCGGAAAATTCCGCGAATCTTATTTACAACCAGAGTTGCAAGTGCTTCACCTTCAACATCTTCGGCGATGATTGCAAGTGGCTTACCTGATTGCATAACTTTTTCGAGTACTGGAACTAGATCTTTAATGTTTGTGATCTTTGAGTTAACTAGAAGTACGTATGCATCCTCTAGAACAACTTCCATACGATCTTGATCTGTTACGAAGTATGGAGAGATATAGCCCTTATCAAAGCGCATACCTTCTGTGAGTTCGAGTTCGAGTCCGAAAGTATTTGACTCTTCGACAGTAATAACGCCCTCTTTGCCAACCTTGTCCATCGCTTCAGCGATCATTTCGCCGATAGTGACATCTGCTGCAGAGATAGATGCTGTTGCTGCAATCTGCTCTTTGGTCTCAACGTTTTTCGCCATTGAACCAAGCTCTGTAACGATTGCTGCTACTGCTTTTTCAATTCCACGCTTCAGCGCCATTGGGTTTGATCCCGCAGCCACGTTTCGCAAACCTTCGCGCACAAGTGCTTGTGCAAGCACGGTTGCTGTTGTTGTTCCATCGCCAGCGACATCATCTGTCTTCTTAGCAACTTCCTTAACAAGCTCTGCGCCAATTTTTTCCCATGGATCATCAAGTTCGATCTCTTTTGCGATTGAAACGCCATCGTTAGTGATTGTTGGTGCGCCCCACTTCTTCTCGAGAACGACGTTACGTCCGCGAGGTCCAAGGGTTACCTTCACTGCATCTGCAAGCACGTTCATTCCGCGCTCTAGCCCACGACGAGCTTCTTCGTTAAAAGCAATCTGCTTTGCCATGCTTTTGTACTCCTCAAATAATGTTTGCCGATATCGGTTGAGGCTCTTGTTATCACTCTAGCCTCGAGAGTGCTAACGCCAAATCTACGGGAGTAATTCCCGGACTGCAAAACGAGTCAGAGGAGGTGAGGGCGCATTAGCGAGCGGTACGTGCGGACATGCGAGCCTCGCGCAGGCGGCGAAGGCGCTTTACCAACATTGGGGCCGCGATTAATGCGTCCTCGCGATCGATTAAATCATTGAGCAATTGGTAATAACGGGGAGCACTGAGGTCAAAGAGTTCTTTAATCGCCGACTCTTTAGCTCCTGCGAATTTCCACCATGTTCCTTCAAATTCGAGGATGCGCACTTCTAATTCGCTGAGTGCACCCTGCGAAGTATTGGCGTTTTCCATCATGGACATATGGCAAATCTTATGGGGCGAAGTTTAAAAAGTGTGGGATTTACAGAGTCCCCAAAATTGCTTCAATGTCACTGATTTTTGTCCATGGATTAACGATTGCAAATCTCAAAATTGGCTGACCCTTATCGGCTGATGGCGGAATGAATCCAATTTGATCGGTTAATAATTTATCGCTCCACTGTTGGTACTGCGTAGAGCTCCAACCCGGACGAGTAAAAGCCACGATTGATAACTCTGGTTCGTACAAGAGTTCGAGATTTGGATGTTTCTTAATTAAATCTGCTGCTTGTTTTGCCACAGTCATTGTTGCTTCCATAGCTTCGGAATACGCATCAGTGCCATGCGCTGCAAGTGAAAACCAAAATGGCAAACCACGAACACGACGAGTTAAATGAATTGCATAGTCCGATGGATTCCAAGATCCGTCATGAAGTGTCTCTAAATATGTTGCGTGTTGTGTATGAGTTTCGCGCGCAAGTTCTGGATTTTTGTACACAAGTGCACACGCATCAAATGGTGCGAATAACCACTTATGTGGATCGACAATAAATGAATCAGCTTTTTCAACACCTTTAAACATTGCGCGGGTACTAGGTGCACAAAGGGCAGCTAGACCATAGGCACCGTCGACGTGAAACCAGATATTACGAATATGCGCAGCTTCTGCGATTCCATCGAGATCATCAACAATTCCGAGATTAGTTGTTCCTGCGGTGCCTACAACAGCAAATACACGAGATGTACCTGCTGAGTGCAACGCATCGATTTCGCGCGCAACATCTTCACCGTGCAATTTGCGATCTGCACGTGTTGGAACTTTTAATACATCTACATCCATCACATTTGCAGCTGATGCAATTGAGGAGTGAGACTCTTCTGAGCACGCAATAACCCAACGAGTTGCATCTGGAAATTTCTTGCGAGCTTCTGCGCGTGCCACAACAAGTGCGGATAAGTTTCCAATTGTTCCACCCTGAACAAAAACTCCACCAGCACCTTCTGGCAATCCTGCTAAATCAATCAGCCATTGCAGCGCTTGGTTTTCTGCAAATACCGCACCCGCACCTTCTTGCCATGATCCGCCATAGAGAGCACTCGCACCTACGACGAGATCAAATAAGTTTGCATATTCACTCGGTGCTGATGGAATAAAAGCCAAGTAACGCGGATGATCAGTTGAGATACAAGCCTTTGCCAAAACATCTGTAAAAACTTTTAAGGCTTCGCTGCCGCCAAGACCGCGCGCGGTAATTGTGTTTCCGACTTCGCGAAATAAATCTGCTTCTGTGCGCGGTCCATCAAGAGGTGGATCACTCTTTAGACGTTCAAGACTGTAGGCAAGAATTTCATCAGCAAGATTTTCAACTTCTGGAGTGAACTCATGCATCTGCTTCTGCTCGCTTTACGATATTTCTAATCATCGTAGGAAAGACCAAAGTATGAAGAGGAGCGATTGCATACCAATACAACTGCCCACCGAGTCCGCGTGGCACAAATGTTGCTTCTTGAATAATTCTTGTTTTGCCTTGGAATGTATCTACTCGAAATTCGAGCCACGCTTTACCTGGTAAAACCATTTCGGCATATAGCTTCATTCGCACGCCGTGTTCGATTTCTTCTACGCGCCAGAAATCTAAACTGTCACCGACTCGTAAATTATTTGGATCACGACGACCGCGACGTAAACCAACTCCACCAAAGAAGCGATCTATAACGCCACGACCCCACCAAAGAAAATCAGATCCGTACCAACCGTTATCTCCACCAATGCTCTCGATGTGATGCCACACTTTTGAAATTGGTGCACTTGTAAGTGCTTCGCGATGATCACTTAAAACCATTTCACCGGCCCACTCAGGATCACCTTGAGCTTTTTGCCATGGTGCAGTTGGTGTGGATGCATCTGACCAACGTGTTTCTACGTTGTGATCATTTGTTCGAGTGAGCGCTAGCTTGATCGAATCTTCTACGTTTAATAAACCTTCAGGTGGTGGAGGAATAAGTGCATCTACACTCTTATTTTTATCTGCAACAACTTCACTAATTAGTGAACCAACGAGCGGACGAGCAAGAGATGTTGGAACTGGCGTGACAAGTCCAATCCATAAACTCGAAAGATTTGGCGTCAAAACTGGAACTTGAATAATCCAACGTTTACGTAATCCAGATAACTTTGCGAATTTTTGCATCATGTCCGCATAGGACAAGACTTCTGGCCCACCGATATCAAATACTTGATTAACTGGTTTTTCTAAGACTGCAGCCTTTCTCAAGTAATACAAAACATCGCGTACAACAATTGGTTGGGTGAGATTTGAAACCCACTTTGGAGTCGTCATGATTGGCAAACGGTGAGTCAAGTGGCGCAACATTTCAAAGGATGCTGAACCTGAGCCGATAATTATTCCTGCCCGAAATTCGAGAACAGGTACGGAAGTAGAAGCTAACTCTTTGCCAGTTTGCACACGTGAAGAGAGGTGCTTACTGCTGTTTTTATCATTAGCAATTCCACCAAGATAAATTATTTGCGAAACACCTGCACGCTCGGCTGCTTGTGCAAATGTACGAGCCATTTCAGATTCAATTGCAGTGAAATCAACACCGACATTTATTGAGTGAAGTAAATAAAATGCTGTATGAATTCCGGCTAGTGCTCTATCTAAATCTGCAGCGCTTGTTGCATTTCCGACAACAATTTCAACTTCATCTGCCCATGCACGATCTTGTACTTTGATTCGATCGCGGACCAAGACGCGCACATCGTGCCCGTCAGCCAATAACGTGCGAACAAGACGGCCGCCTACGTATCCAGATGCGCCAGTAACTAGGTACTTACGCTTTTGATTCTGCTGACTCATGGTTCAGAGCCTAGACTTAAGCCAAGAAAACTAACACTTGGACCAACCATTAAAGAAGAGGCGGCATGACAAAACCACGCGTTGTAATTCTCGGCGCCGGCTTTGGCGGGTTAACCGCTGCCCGGGCACTGCGTGATCATGCAGATGTCACTGTTGTCGACCGCCATAATTTTCAAACATTCTTGCCATTGCTCTACCAAGTTGCTTCCGCTGGATTAGCAGCAGATCACGTTGCTCACCCTGTGCGCGGTGCACTTCGCAAATCTGGCGCACAGTTTCGAATGGGTTCGCCAATCACCGTGGATCACAAGAATAAAACCATAAAAATCGATAGCTCTGAAGTTTTGCCATTTGATCATTTAATTGTTGCACTGGGTTCGGCAACCACTGACTTTGGTGTTAAGGGTGTTAATGAATTCGCACTAGGTATGAAAAGTGTTCATGAAGCACTCGCTATTCGCGCAGAAGTAATGCGACGTTTTGAAGATTTATGTCGCTTCCAAGATGACACAGAATTCACGATGGCAGTCGTTGGTGGCGGACCAACAGGCGTTGAGATGGCGGGAGCTTTCGCCGAATTAGTTCGCGGACCATTAACTAATGATCAACCTGAAGCAGCTGCGAATATCAAAATAGTTTTAATTGAAGCAGGACCACGTTTACTTCCTAGTTTCTCTCCGGCACTTTCTGCGCGCACCAAGAAAGATCTTGAAAAACTTGGTGTGCAGGTTTTGCTCAATACGGCTGTGGAAGAAGTTCTCAACGCATCAATCAAAATTAAAGGTGCACCTGAAATTCCTGCGCAAGTAACAGTGTGGGCCGCTGGTGTGCGCGGTGAACCAGCTGCTGCATCACTAAATCTTCCGCTCGTTTCTACTCGCATTGATGTTGAACAAACTCTTCAGGTAAAGAATTATCCGCACATCTGGGCTATTGGCGATATCTCTGGTTATAAGGACGCAAGCGGAAAATTTTTACCGATGGTCGCACCAGTTGCTATGCAACAAGGACGTTTCGTTGCAAAGCAAATATTGAATCTTGCACAAAACAAAGCATTGAATTCATTTAAGTACCGAGATAAAGGTTCAATGGCAACAATTGGTCGCCATAAGGCAGTTGTAGAAGTTGGAAAATTTAGAATGACCGGTGTGCTTGCTTGGTATGCATGGCTCTGGTTGCATCTTTTCTACCTACTCGGTGGACGCAATAAAATTGGAACCATGGCCGACTGGACCTGGAATTACTTAACCTTTGATCGCGGCAATCGCCACATCATGGATTCTGTGTAAATGCAGCGACATATCAATCTGCGTGGCCACGATGTATTTACATTTCAGTGGTCAAAGCGCGGAGAAGCCCTCGTTATTTTGCACGGTGGTTTGAGTCATAGCGAAAAAGTAAAGAAATATTTACTCCCTGCAGTTAAAAGATCTTTTAAAGTCTTTGCCTATGACCGCACGGGCCATGGACGAACTGCCAATCAAAAAGGCAGTATTGCTTTTAACTTTCAGACCAAAGAGCTCATCGCCTTTCTCGAAGACGTCGTTACAGAGCCAGCACACTTAATCGGCGTCAGCGATGGAGCCATCATCGCCTTAATGGCAGCTATCACTCGTCCAGATTTGGTTCGCTCAGTTGTTTCAATTGGTGGAAATACATCGCCCACACAAGTGCGCTTAAAGTTCGGAAAACCAGATGTTTCACTTGAAGCGCAAGCCGAGCACGATCGCCTATCCCCCGATGCTCCATCGGAATTAATCAAAAAAGTAACAACTGCCTTTAAAGTTTGGAAAACTGAACCAAATATTGCCGCAACTAAATTAGCCAAAATCAAATGCCCTGTTCTAGTTCTTGCAGGAGATGATGATGTCATCAGCGCTAAGGAGTCTGAAAAGATTTATCAATCAATTACTAACGCACGTCTTGCTATTGTCCCTGGAGCTTCGCACGCAGTAATCAAGGAAAAAACAGATTTAGTACAAGCTTTGCTCAAAGATTTTTATGCTCATCCTGATTACCCATTAACCAAGGATCCAATCAGTCGCATTAATAATCTGAACTAACAATCTGAACTAACAATCAATAGGTGTAATTGATCCTGTCTTCACATCATAAATTGCTCCACCAACAATGACGCCCTCTCGAATTAAGGGATATGAGCGAATTTGCTGGACATCACCCGCGAGCGCAGCCTTTTGATCTTTAACAGTTTTGAATTCAAGTGCGCGAGTATCTACTCCGTGCTCTCGATCAATATGTGCATGTAACTCTTCTTCGGTTTCATTTGCCATACGGCAATCTGTATGTGGCATAACCAAGATTCGATTGACACCTAATAAATAAGTTGCCAGTACCAACGTACGTAAAACGTCATCTGTAACGCGGGCACCAGCATTACGTAAAATTTTCGCATCGCCAGATCGCATTCCACCGACAGAGAGTGGGTTGATGCGCGAATCCATGCAGGTCACAATGGCCAAACCTTTTGCGGCTCGACCCGTCAATTCTGAGTATTTAAAATTGGCGACATACTCTTTATTAGCCCCGAGAACGTCTGCAAAGCCATCGGTCGGAAAATGCCCCTGCTCCATGATTAGCCTCGTTCTCTCACCGTATCCACGCCTTTTGTCCCCATTCTAGGCGTGAAAATTCTGAGACATTCTCCTTTGTGGGTTGCCTTACCGCCCCGTAACCGTGACCATTAACCCGGTGCGTTTTCCCTGAGGCGGCCCCACGTCATCTCAGATCCGATTACCCACGCTTCGTTCGCGCGAACGAAGGTCACCAAATTGTCCTCACGGAGGCTATGTAAATGCTCGATCTAACAGCTAACCAGTGGAATACGATCTATAACGTATTTTCATTTGGTTTGATTTCAATGCTTGCGTGCACTGTGTACACACTCGTATCACAAGCACGCGTGCTGCCGAAGTACCGTAACGCCCTTGTCCTTTCATCAATGGTTACATTCATTGCTGGATACCACTACTGGAGAATCTTCAACTCATTCTCAGAAGCTTCAGATGGATACAAGGTTGCAACATCAGGTGCAGGTTCATTCAACGAGGCATACCGCTACGTTGACTGGCTATTAACTGTGCCGCTACTTCTTGTTGAAGTAGTTGCCGTACTCGCTCTTGCAAAGGCTGCGTCATCTTCATTGATCACACGCCTTGTACCAGCATCAGCTGCAATGATCGCACTTGGTTACCCAGGTGAAATCTCAGCAGATGACGGCACAAAGATCCTTTGGGGCGTTCTTTCAACAATTCCTTTCCTATACATCCTTTACGTATTGTTCGTAGAGCTTGGTAAGTCACTTGATCGCCAACCAGCAGGAGTAGCAGCCACAATCGGCCGCCTACGTCTGCTCCTCGTTGGTACATGGGGCGTATACCCAATCTCATACCTATTCCCACTACTTGGAATCACTGGAACAGATGCATTCATGTATCGCCAGATTGGTTACACAGTTGCAGACGTACTTGCTAAGTGCGTATTCGGTCTCACAATCTACAAGATTGCGAAGATGAAGTCTGCTGCAGAAGGTATGTCAGAAGATAAGTAACACTTAATAAAAAACGCCCGCCAAGTCTGACTTGGCGGGCGTTTTTTATTCTTTAAATTTTGAGTTAGTTAATGAAAGAAAAAATAATCAGTGCAGCGCCAACAATTAAACCAATGGTTTTTCCTGCTTGTGTTTCAAGCCAAGCCAAACCAGGCTTAGTGAATGCCAAAACGAGTGTGACTACACCGCCGGCGATCAGCACCAAACTATTTGTCATCGCATTTGGATTGCTATCTTGATAGCGCCAATTGATTAAGCCGAGTGCGATAAATAGATATCCAGCCCAGCGAGCGTTTGTTTTAACCATGAGCCCCCCGTCAGGATTGAACTGACGACCTACGCATTACAAGTGCGTTGCTCTACCACTGAGCTAGGGAGGCCTTTCGTGCTGCGCAATTATGGCAGGAGATTACAAAATCTAGAAATCAAGCCTTATGGCCGCGCTAGCGGTAGATTTGCGCAATGCTGCTTGGTGTCTTAGATGTTGGATCAAACACCATCCACCTCCAAGTAATGCAGGCCCACCCAGGAGCACGCCCAACACCGACAACAAATCTAAAGACTGAGTTACGTTTAACAGATTATTTAGATGAAGGTGGAAACATTTCGCCTCTCGGTGTTGATGAATTACATAAAGCAATTGCTGATGCTTTGGTGCATGCCAAAGAGTTTAAGACCGAAGAAATAGTTGCATTTGCAACATCTGCAATACGCGAGGCGACAAATGGTGCCCAAGTAATCAAAGAGATTACCGAACGTCACAACATTGAATTACAAATTCTTAACGGAAATGAAGAAGCATCCATGACGTTCTTGGCAGCTCGTCGTTGGCTCGGATGGTCAAGTGGTCGACTCTTAATTTTAGATATCGGTGGCGGCTCTCTTGAGATGGCTGTGGGTGATGATGAATATCCCGAAGAAACGCTGTCACTGCCATTAGGTGCAGCTCGTTTAACTCGACAATTTTTGCAATCTGATCCATATACTTCAAAAGAAATTAAGAAATTAGAAGAGTTCGTTCACCAATCTTTGTCTTCATCTCTTACAACTGCTCTTGCTGAGCATCGTGCTGATCAATTTGTAGCAACAAGTAAAACATTTCGGACTCTGGCGCGACTCAACGAATTTTGGTTCAAAGATAATCCGAAGAAATTAAATATTTCATCGCTTGAAAAAGCAATTCCAAAGTTACTTGCTATGAACAATAAGGAACGTGCTGAACTTCCTGGAGTCTCATCCAATAGAGCACTTCAAATAGTCGCGGGCGCAATAGTTGCGTACAGCACCTTGAGCAAATTAGAACTCGACGAAGTTGAAATTTGTCCATGGGCTTTGCGTGAAGGAATTGTGCTCAAATGGCTGGATTGGATGAAGATTTAACTAAGTT
>RGSB01000031.1 GCA_010032875.1 Actinomycetota bacterium
AAGACTGACCTTCTTGTCGTGATGACTCATTAATAGTTAATGGGATTTCAGCGACTAATTCAATGTTGATGCTAACAATTGCCACGACGGTCTCCTCTATTGGTAAGAAGTACAGAATAAAGGAGAGTGGAGCCCTCGGTCGGGATTCAAGCGAAGAGGAGAACAAAAACTGGAAGGAATTCGCCCGCCAACCAGTTTTTGCCTCATCCCCTCAGATGGAAACACACGAACAGGTGTGTAATGGAGAGTAAACATTGAAAAGGTAGACGTTCGGTAGGAATTTAGTGAATATAAAGTTAAGTGAAAACCAAAGGTAATTTGTTCACCTAATCAAAAGTTAACTGTAACCATCCGTTTCTGATGTGAATGCAAATATTCGAGCAGTAGATAACTACTACCTCACACAAGGAGAAGCATGAAAAAAGGATTAATAGCATTTGCGATCGTTGTTTCGCAGATTGCTCCATTGAGTAGTCCTGCTTATGCAGCTAGCTACCCAATTTATGTTGAGCCCGTCGCATCAGGTGTTTCATTAAATGTTGTCGGAACAGTTGGCGATGTGGTTAACGGATATCAAATCGTGGGCGTTCCAGATGGAATGGGCTTAGTACGAGATGGTAAGAACTTTACTTTGATCACAAACCACGAACTCAGTGCAACAAATGCAGTCGCAGCAGCCCGTACAACAGCTGGCGGATCAGCCTATGGCGCATTTGTTAGCAAAATAACTCTGGACGCAAAGACACTTAAGCCAAAAGCTGCGGAAGATTTATTCTCAAACATCTCTTGGTATGACTACGCAACCGGAACATGGGGATCAAAACCAACTGCTCCACTTGGTGCAGCTCTTAAAGATTCTTTTGGAACACCTACTCACTCAAATGTATTCAACCGTTTTTGTTCAGCGACTCTTGCGCCAGCAGGAACTTTCTATAACAAGAAAACAGGCGCAGGATTTAAAGATGCTCTTTACCTAACAGGTGAAGAAGGCGCTGACGAATCTCGCGGATTTGTTTCAACCCTAACTGGCGAAGTTGCACAGATTCCTGGATTCGGTTTAGCGGCATGGGAAAACTTCATTCCGGTCCCAACCAATAATGACGTTACTGCTGTTATGAGTAATGAAGATGGCGCGGCAATTGCTAGCCAACTCTTTATGTACGTTGGCAAGAAGCAAAAGGCAGGCACATTCTATGAAAAGGCTGGTTTCACAAACGGTAAGAACTACGTTCTAAGCGGCTTCCCAGACAATGACAACCAGCTCCGAACAATGTTTGGAAAGAACAGCCCGGTCCCTGTTTCATTCACAGAAGTTAACTACTTGCTTAGCGGCAAAGAGCAGAATGAAAAGGCCTTAGAAAAAGGATTTCGTTTTTCACGTGTAGAAGATGGCCACTTTGATCCTAAGAATCCAAGTGACTACTACTTCGTAACTACTGAATCAAACAAGGATCCTAAAGCAACAACTGGAAACCCAGATGTCCCAGGAGCAAGCCGTGACGGTGGTGCACTATGGCGTCTACGTTTCGATGATGTTGCAAATCCGCTTAAGGGCGGAACTCTTGAAATGTTGTTAGATGGTTCTGAAGATATCTTCATGAGCAAGCCAGATAACATCACAATTGATAACAACGGAAACCTTCTCATTCAGGAAGACCCAGGCGCAAATGATGCAGTAGCCCGCATCGTTGCTTACAGAATTTCTGATGGAGCTCTTGGCATCGTTGCTAAGTTCAAAGATCAATACTTCAAAAAAGGTGGAGCAGAATTCATCACAAACGATGAAGAGTCCAGCGGAATTATTGATGTCACTAGCTTCTTAAAGAAGGGAAGCTCAGATAAAGCAACATACTTCATGTTCAATGCGCAAGTTCACGCACCAGCGGCAAAAGCTCGCATGGACATTACTGATGAAGCAACTGTCGCAAAATTGGCAGCATCTATTGAAGGTGGTCAGTGGTATGTCATGAAGGTTACAGATTGGAAGAAGATCTACAACGCGTAATAACTAAATAAAATAAGGGGCAGAGTTATCTCTGCCCCTTATTTTTATTTCTAATCTTTATGGATATAGACCGCGCAACCTGTGGGCTTCTGCAACGCGTGCAACACCAATCATGTGTGCGGCTTCTCGCCAAGAAACGTTCTTTGATTTAGCCATCTCTTCAACTTCTTTAAATGAGCGCATCATGATGTCATTTAAGTTTGCTTTGACTTCATCGGCTGTCCAGAAGTAATTCTGCTTATCTTGTACCCATTCAAAGTAGGAAACGATTACACCGCCTGAGTTAGCCAAAATATCTGGCACAACAAGGATTCCTTTGTCATTGATAATCGCATCTCCGCCAGGAGTTGTTGGAGCGTTAGCGCCCTCAACGATTATCTTTGCCTTAATTCCTGGTGCAGTTTTTTCAGTGATTGCATCGGCCAGAGCCGCAGGAATTAGTACATCTACATCAAGGTGTAGCAACTCATCTTGTGTGAGTTTGTCTGTGCCGGGTGCATTGAGATTGCCGTTTGCTTGATAGTGATCCCAGACTTCTTTAACGCTCTTAAATCCTTTAACTCCACCGTGAACATCGCTGACTGCGACAACTTTAAGACCAAAGTTTTCAAGTGCGATAGCAGCCCAGTAACCAACTTTTCCAAATCCTTGAATTGCAACAGTTGCGTTCTTTGGATCAATTCCCTTAACGCGAAGTGCTTCAATGGTTGAAATTGCAACACCATCACCCGTTGCAGATGTGCGACCGAGTGAGCCACCGAGAACAATTGGCTTTCCCGTAACAACTCCTGGCACAGAAAATCCTGCGTTAACAGAGTATGTGTCCATCATCCACGCCATGTTGCGTTCATCAGTTCCAACATCTGGAGCAGGGATATCGCGTTCTGGTCCGATGATTGGCAAAATTTCAGATGTATAGCGACGAGTAAGTCTTTCATTTTCAGGCAATGACAATGTGTGCGCATCAACTGCAATGCCACCTTTTGCGCCACCGTAAGGCAAATTGGTAAGTGCACACTTCCATGTCATAAGCATTGCAAGAGCAACAGTTTCATCCATATCGATATCTGGATGGAAACGAACACCACCTTTTGATGGACCACGTGTAGTTGAGTATTGAACGCGGAAACCTTTATACATTTCAACATTGCCGTTATCTCGGCGAAGTGGGACTGCGACTTCAAGAATGCGTCGCGGTGTTGAAAGAGTTTGCCAGTCGTTTTCTGAGAGTTTTAATAGTTCTACAGCACGTCGTAATTGCGAACGCGCAGTATCAAGAGCTGACTCCGTTGTCATACCCCGATACTACTCGGCAAATACAGTGATTGTGTGCCACCCCTGAGCGCCGTTAGGTAGTACATCTTTTTTAACACTTGTTTGAATATCGCCTTTTTTATTGATTGCTCGGACTTGAAGTTTATGTTTTCCTGGCTCTGCATCCCAATCAATCCACCACTGTCGCCACGTTGAATTATTTAATTCAGGTCCTAAGTTTGCTTCGCGCCATTGATCCCAATCTATTTTTACTTCAACTCTTTCAATACCGATGTTATGTGCCCATGCAACGCCTGCGATAGCTCGCTTTCCTGCTGCAAAAGTTTCTTCGACGTACGGAGTATCAATACGAGATTGCATTTTAATTGGAGCAAATTTTGCCCACCCACGTTTGATCCAATATCCCTCTTTTAAATCAAAGCGTGTGAGCTCTAGTCGAGATAACCACTTGGTAGCTGAAACATAACCATATAAACCAGGAACAATAAGACGAGCAGGAAAACCATTTTTCACGGGCAAAACTTCGCCATTCATGCCAACTGCAATGATTGCGTCGCGCCCATCAAGGGTTGCCGTTGGAAATCCAGCGGTAAAGTTATCAACAGAGTAACTCATAATCTGATCCGCATTTTTCTCAGGTACGGCTTCATTAATCAAATCATCTAGTCGCACACCAAGCCATCGTGCATTTCCAACATAAGGTCCACCAACCCAATTTGATACACATGCAATCGTGTCATCAACTTCAATCATTGGACGCGCAAGCAATTCATCATAAGAAAGCTTGATGGGATTCTTTACCATTCCATCAATTGTTAAATCCCAATTCGATGGATTGATTTGTGGAACAACAACTGCGTTATCGATAATAAAAAACTTGTCATTGGGAGTAAATAGCGTTGAGAGTTTCTCAACTTTTAAAGCGGGATCTGCAGGTGGTGCAGGCAGTGGATTTAACGCCTTAGGTAATGTGATTCCTAAGCGATCAAGTTGAACGCTCACACCGCGGTGTAAGAATTTGTAACCAGCTGAACCCAAAATGGTTGCAGCAACAACTCCGCCGCCTATTTTGAATAAATTACGTCGAGAGACTCCGCGCTCAGCGCTCTTAGCAGACATGCTTAAAAGGGTAACAGGATATAGAGTTAGCCAACGTGCGATTCTTGAATAACCCGAGCCACGACCTCACCTATGACGATGTGTTCATGGTGCCAAGTAAATCCGAACTCTCATCTCGTATGGAAGTTGATCTCACTTCACGCGATGGTTCTGGAACAACAATTCCATTAGTCGTAGCAAATATGACTGCAGTATCTGGTCGTCGTATGGCAGAAACAATTGCACGTCGCGGTGGTCTTGCAGTTATTCCACAAGATATTCCTTTAGATGTTGTAGATAGCGTCATTAAATGGGTTAAATCTCGCCATACATTCTTTGATACACCGCTCACTTTGTCTCCACAACAAACAGTTGCTGATGCTGTGAGTCTTTTATCAAAGCGCGCACACGGTGCAGTAGTTATCGTTGAAAACAACAAACCACTTGGAATTGTGACTGAAGAAGATTGCGCAGGCGTTGATCGCTTTACTCAGCTTCACACAGTCATGAGCAAAGATTTATTAACACTTAAAGATGATGCTGATGCACGTCAAGCATTTGATTTCTTGCACGATAACCGTCGCAAACTTGCACCAGTAGTTAATAGCAAAGGCGAACTCACCGGAATTCTTACTCGAGTTGGTGCACTTCGAAGCACTTTGTATGCACCAGCGATTGACGCCCAAAACAACCTACGTATTGCCGCAGCAATCGGTATCAATGGCGATGTCGCAGGAAAAGCGCGTGCACTGCTTGATTCCGGCGCAGATGTACTTGTTATTGATACTGCGCACGGACATCAAAAGAAGATGTTTGACGCGCTCAAAGCAATCAAAGCTCTTAATCCAAAAGTTCCGCTAGTTGCAGGAAACGTTGTAACTGCAGCAGGTGCTGAAGATTTAATCGATGCCGGCGCCGACATCATCAAAGTTGGTGTTGGCCCAGGTGCAATGTGCACCACACGTATGCAAACTGGTGTTGGGCGCCCACAATTTTCAGCAGTGCTTGAATGTGCAGCAGCTGCAAAGAAAAAAGGAAAGTTTGTTTGGGCAGATGGCGGCGTACGTCATCCACGCGATGTCGCACTGGCTCTTGCTGCAGGTGCATCAAATGTGATGATCGGTTCGTGGTTTGCCGGTACGCACGAATCACCAGGGGATGTACAGACAGATTCATCTGGTCGTTTATTTAAAGAATCTTTTGGAATGGCATCTGCACGTGCAGTTGCAGCACGTACAACTCAAGAAGATGCCTTTGATCGTGCACGCAAAGCACTCTTTGAAGAAGGCATCTCAACATCTCGCATGTACTTAAATCCGCAGCGTCCAGGCGTTGAAGATTTGTTAGATGAAATCATCGCGGGACTTCGTTCATCATGTACATACGCAGGTGCGAAGAGCCTTGAAGAGTTTGCAGAAAAAGCAGTGGTCGGAATTCAATCTTCAGCAGGTTATGCCGAAGGTCGTCCGCTGCATTCATCCTGGAGTGTATAAATGCGCAAAGTAGCAATAGTTCAAGTAGCAGCTACTGATTTTTCAAAACGAGCACCACTTCTTGCGAAAGAGATAATCACAAATAAGGCAGATGTGGTTGGAATCCAAGAAGCAACAACATGGATCTGCAAAAAGAACGCGTGGAGTGGAAAAACAGAAGTTCTCAACTTCACAGATCAATTGTTGGATGCCACAAAGAAACTGGGCACCGAGTACGTATTAGCTGAAAAAGATGGAACAAAAGCTAAAAATATCGGCTTTTCTATCGCGGCGATTCCCTTTTTAACAATCGTCAATGATCCTCAAACTTTTCAACCACTCTTTGGTCAAGATACCGCTGCATGCGGATTTGAAATCGGTGATGCACTTATCGTTCGTAAAGATCTAGCATCCAAAATTATCAAAGTTGGTAATACTGAATATGAAGCTTCGTACAGCATTGTTCCGACCTTAATGACGATTTATCGTGGCTACACATGGATGGATCTAGCAATTGGAAAGAGCACAGCACGAATTGTCAGCACCCACCTAGAATCTGTGTGGGATGCAAACAAAGTTCCGAATGCTGCAAAACAAGCCACACAATTAGTCGCCGATTTATCGAATACAACAATTCCAACGATCGTTATTGGTGACTTCAATGCTGATCCACGCGATCCTCGTAAAGACTCTGCAAGCAACCCAGGCGGACAACCAGAAGCGAGTGAAACCTGCCCTGTTCAAGTTGATAACCCAACTCTTAAGAGTTCACTCGACTCCTGTAATGCATATTGGATTATGCGAAAGAGTGGATTTTTAGATGCAGGGCCAGATGCAATCAACGCAACAAATTTCACATGGGGAATGAGTGCGCTATTAGCAGGACCGGATGTAGATCGTTACAAAGCTGCAAAAGCGATGGGAAACAATCAAGGGTTTAGTGATCGTCTTGATTACATCTTCTATAAAAATGGTGTGCAACCTTTAAATTCGAAAATCGTTGGAAACAATTGGCCATATAGCGAAAGCACATGGACGTGCAGTAATGAAGAGCAGATTAACAACACTCAATTACTAGCAGCGGAGATGAAAGTTATCTCACCACCATCAGGTGTTTGTCTAGAATCTGATCACGCTGGAGTATTTGCAACGCTTGCGATTCCAGCAGGTGTAAACGGAAGCAGTCCTGAATTGCCATCACACAAACCATTTCCAATTTCATTCTGGCAATGGGTTGGACTTGCTCTTCTTGCGTTAATTGCTTATCTAATTATTAGACGCAGACGTCGCCGCTAGTCGTACTGAATCCACCCAAGTAGTGGGATGTGCGTATGGGCAAACCATGTACGCCAAATAGAAATAAGCATGATATATAGCGGGAATCCAATCAAAACTATTGCTTGAAAGATATTGGCGTGACTCTGTTCTGTTGGAACATAATCCCAAGAAAGCCACGCAAGGTTTCCAAGATACAAAACTGCGAATGGCAGCGTTACCGAACGCATAGATTCGACTTTCACAATGTGTGGGAACTTAAGATTTGTAAGCTGGCTAATACAGAGTGCGATAGTCACAATCAGAACTTCAACACGAGTCGAACCCATAATTAAAAACGTTGGAACAACTAAATTCCAGGCTGCAGGAAAACCATTAAACCAATGATCATCTGTCTCTAAATCTGTGCGAGCAAACCAGAGCGCTGAGAACAAAAAGACTGCGCCAACAATCACTGTTTCAAAGTGCGTAGGCAGCAATTCGAGGCGAACTAATAACGCAAGTGGAACAAGTACGCACGTTATGTAATCAACCACGAGATCAAGGATGTGGCCATCAATTCGATCTGCATAAAATTCCACATCAATTTTGCGTGCAATAGGACCATCTAATCCATCGAGTATTTGCGCAGCTAATAACCACAAAAGAGCGTCGCGATAACGACCATCGATTACAGCTTGAAGTGAAATCATTCCGGCAACTGCGCCGAATGCAGTCATTACATGAAGAACGTAGCCTGCACGTCTTGATACTGCTTCTGAATCAAAAACACTCACCGAGAAATCTTAAACTAACTTCGGATTGCAGCCGCAAGGCTACGGAAATCCTCCACAAGAATGTCGATTTCTTTTTGACCATGAGCCAAGGAGATAAGCCATTGCTCATCTAGTCCTGGTGGCGTCATGATGCCGCGGTTAATTGACCAGAGCCATGAAAGCTCAGCAATTTTGAAGTCCGTTGCTTTGTAATCACGATAATTACGTACCGGCGTAGTTGACCAAGAGATACAACCCTTCACACCAAAACCAACTGTGTGCGCAGGTAATTCGTACTCAGAAATAATTTCAGAGATGCGATTAAGTGCTTGCATATTGAAACCTTCTGCAACGCTAAGTGTTTCCGCATTACAGATCTTGTCGATTGCGCGAACACCAGCCATAGCAAGTGGATTTCCGTTGAAAGTTCCGAAGTGCGCCATGCGTCCATCAGATACGGCGTCCATAAACTTTTTCTTTCCACCGAATGCAGCAACAGGAACTCCGCCACCAATTGATTTAGCCAGAGTAATTAAATCTGGCTGAACGCCTAGGCGTTGCGCAGCACCTTGTGGTCCTGCAGTAAGTCCTGTCTTTACTTCGTCGAAAATTAAAACAATTCCGTATTGATCGCAGAGTTCGCGCACACGCTCGAGGTATCCAGCATCTGGCAGAACAATTGCAATGTTTTCTAGAACTGGTTCGACAACAAAGCAAGAGATCTTGTCTTTGTGTGCGGCGAATGTGCGCTCGAGAGCATCTGCATCGTTGTAAGGAACAACAAAGACATCGCCAACAACAGTTGCTGGATCGATGATGGCATTTGGGTTCTCAGCATCGCCAGCGACATCAAGCTTTGGCTTTACTGACACTGTCAGTGGGTCATAGCTTCCGTGATATCCACCTTCAACTTTGACGACACCATTCTTGCCAGTGAAAGCACGAGCAGTTCGGATGGCGTACATCGTCGATTCAGTTCCGGAGTTCGTGAAGCGAACCTGTTCGAGCTTAAAGCGCTTGCAGATGCGTTCTGCAGCATCGCGAGAGATAGGAGAAGGAGTTACGAAGAGTGTTCCCACTTCGAGAGACTCCTTGATTTCGTTGACAACGACTGGATTGAGGTGACCAGCAAGCATTGCTCCGAAGCCCATAGACATATCGAGCACATCGCGACCATCCATATCAACCATCCAGGCGCCTTTAGCGGACTTGATGGAGATTGGATATGGATCCCAATGTTGAAAGCTTGATGGAACACCCAGAGGAAATGTCTGAGTAGCTAATTTATTTTCTTTTTCTGAACCAGATGTGGCCTCTTTGTAGCGAGCCCATTCTTGGTCTAGTAGAGCACCAACTTTTGATTCAGATAGTGGTTTGGATGTTGCAGGGACATTTCTAAACGTTTGCGCATGATTCGCATGTGTTTTCATTTATCAAACTAGTTTCGCTTTGGATCTAGTATTTCTAGAAATGAGCGAAACGGGCTCCTTTTCAGCAGCTTTATAAAGAGTGAGTTTACCCGCTTTATTTTTTAAAGCAAGAGATGTTTTTACGCGGGAAAATTTGGACTTTTCCCGCGTGTTACAGTTTTTCTATGTTTTTTGTGGCCGTTTTATTAATGGGCGCGGCCGGACTTTTTGGACTTGCGGCCGACACAATTACTCATAAAGAAAATAAAGTTATTCAAGAAATTAATTTTAGTCCTGTGCATTGTTTTAATAAACCATTAGAAAAATTAGTTATACGTCCAGATTTTATTGGATGCATTATTGGTGAAGATTTACCATTAGGCGAAAGTGCAATTGTCGAATCAACAGAGCGTCCAAAAGATTTACATCCACAAGTTCTTGCACGTTTTCTTAGCGCACAGGCTGCTGCAAAAGAAGTTGGAATTGAAATGCACATAGATTCGGGATATCGAACAATAGAAACACAAAATTATTTGTTTCAACGAGCAATCAAAGAACATAAAACTCCCGAAGAAGCTATCAAGTGGGTTTTACCAGGAGATCTTTCGAGACACCCGTGGGGTCTGGCACTCGATGTAAATCTGCACCACGAAAAATCTGGAGCATCGTGGTTAGAAGCCAATGGAGCCACTTTTGGGCTCTGTCGTGTCTATGAAAATGAATGGTGGCATTTCGAACCTTTGATTGCTCCAGGTGGAATCTGCCCGCCGCTTCTGCCCGATGCATCACAAGTAAAGTAAAGTGCGAACGTGAACAAGCCAACGATCATTCTTGCAACAAGCAATGGTGTTGGAATGGGCCACCTAGCACG
>RGSB01000032.1 GCA_010032875.1 Actinomycetota bacterium
GAATCTTGAAAATCGTCGCTGGAAATGCTCTAAACCTGAAAAAGCTAATGCAAATGCAACTACTTTTAATTGCTCCAGCAATGATAAATCCGCATCCGTAGTCGTCTGGGGCACCAATACACGTGACATAACGTGGATTACGGTTAACGCAACCACCAAAATTAGTTATGGATGGCCACGTTTTATTGCGACTTTACCTATTGACGGCGTTGATCCCGTTGCTGCGCAGAAATGGGTGACATCTGCGCTTAACTCTAAGAAGTCCGCAACAAAGATGTTTGGGGACATTAAATTCAGCGTTGTTATTGGAAGCGGTATTGCTCGGACTTTGACGATTGCGCATAAGAACACAATTCAGCCTTAGTGCCTATTGGCATGTAATTCGTAAGTGCGCCCGAAGGGATTCGAACCCCGAACCTTCTGATCCGTAGATCAACGAGTTACTTTTTCTTCACGTACCCCTTAGGGCACTTAGCGCCCTTTTTTACATTCTTAACCGTTTTGCCTTTAACACACTTCGTTGTGAGTAAAGAATTTGTGAGATCACCAAGATTTAGTGCAAGGCCAGCAATGGAAGGAATTACTGATAGTAATTCCGTTAATTCTTTTTGCTCTTTTGCTTTTTTTGCGGCATCAGCTTCTGCGGCAACTCGTGCGGCCTCTGCTGCGATTTCAGCTGGTGAGCGATCAATTTCGATGGTAGATACCGAGATGCTAACTTGAAATCCGGAGTAATACTCGGATGCACTTACAGCTGTTGCACTTAATGAAATTCTTTGATTACCTTTATAAGTTCGATCAGCTATTGCAGAAATAGTCAGAGTACGGGTTTGGTTCCATTCGGTATCTAACCAAGTCAAAGTTGAAGGTGTGACACTAACTAAAGTAGCATCACTTGACGTAAATGTAAGTGAAAGTTGGCAAGGAGATGTTGGGCAGATTATTGGTTCATCTAGTGCAATAGAAGTGCTTGTGGAATTACCTTCTTGCAGGGAAATGATTGAAGGTGTCGATGAAATCTTAGGAAGGGCACTCGCAGGCGCAGCGTTTAGAATCGTCGAAATCAATAAAACCATAAGCATTACAGTTGAATTCCGACGTTGTTGTGACAATTGCGCGTCCCCTCTGAATCTAAAGTGCGCCCGAAGGGATTCGAACCCCTAACCTTCTGATCCGTAGTCAGATGCTCTATCCGTTGAGCTACGGGCGCTTGAAGCGTGTGAATCCTACCTTACCCAAAGGCACTTCTGCTTTCACGGGAGCCGCAGTAAACTCGGGCACATACTTATATTTAACTTATTTCAAAGAGGGAAATCATGATTGTTACTGCGATCTTTAAAGCAAAGCCAGGTAAAGAAACAGAACTTCGCAATGAACTACATGGTGGCGCGAGCGCTTCTTGGAATGAAGCAGGAGTGCGCGGATATCACGTGCATGAATTAATTGATCAACCTTACGCCGCATCCTTGATTGAAAAGGGCGAAGTTATCTTTCTTGGAACCGGATCAACCACTGCAGTCTTTGCGCAGTTCTTGCCGGGCAATCTAGAGCTCACCGTAATTACGCCATCCCTTGCACACGCATCGCTACTGGCTTCACGTGGAATTGAAGTAATTAGCACTGGTGGAGTTATTGCGACCCATGACTTAGCGCAGACTGGAGCAATCGCTCTCGAAACAATCAACCGCTTTGTTGCAACCCGAACAATTATTGGTTCCGGTGGTGTTTCAAAGAGCGGTGGATTAACCGAGTTTGATCAAGTGATTGCAGATATCAACCGTTCAATGGTGGAACGCTGCGAAGAAGTGATTGTCTTAGTAGATCCATCAAAGGGTGGTGTCACTGCGAATTACCGCGTAGCAGGCATAGATATCGTTGATGAGTTTGTAACATCTAATGACGGTCGCGAGAGCATGCAACGCCAGCTGGGGGCTGCTGCCACGATCTTGACGCCGAACGGGTAACATTTCATCACATTTTTTGTGTTAGATTTTGTCCCTACAGAGGGGGCGAAATCCAGCCATGAGTATCGAGTTATCTTCGATCTTTAAAGCAAAGAAGCCAATTATCGGAATGGTGCACCTACCAGCATCTCCGGGCCAGCCACAGTTTAAGAGCAAGCCAGATCTGAAAGCGATGATCAGCGCCGTAGCTGCTGATGTTAAAGCTTTGCAAGATGGCGGTGTTGATGGACTTCTGTTTTGTAACGAAAGCGATCTTCCATATACCACTCGTGTGAACTCCGAAGTTGGCGCATGGACAACATTTATGATCGGCGCGGTTCACGATCAATTGAAGTTGCCATATGGTGTAAATCTTTTGTGGGATCCAATTGCATCGATTGAAGCAGCATCTGCGTCCGGCGCATCATTCGTTCGCGAAGTTATGTGTGGTTCTTTCGCAAGTGACATGGGGCCATTAGCGCCAGATCCTGCACTGGTTGCGCAGACTCGTACACGTTTAAAGGCTGAGCACATCGCACTCTTTACAAACATTGTTCCTGAGTTTGCTTCAGCTCTTGAAGGTCGCACAGTTGCACAACGCGCAAAGGCTGCAGAGTACTTTGGCTTTGATGCAATTTTGATTTCTGGTCCTGTGGCTGGTGTTCCATTTAGCAACGAAGACTTGCTCGCTGCAAAAGAGACAGCGAAGAAGATTCCTGTCTTTGCAAACACTGGTGTTAATGCAACAACGATTGCTGAAACTTTAAAGATTGCTGATGGTGTTATTGCTGGCAGCAGCATGAAGGTGGATGGAAAAACTTTTAATCCTGTAGACCCAAAGCGAGTCATCGAACTTGTTTCGGCTGCAAATAAATCTCGTTAGGAGATAAACATGGCAAAGGTAAGTTTCATTGGTCTTGGAATTATGGGATCAGGAATGGTTGGCAACCTTGTAAAGGCTGGCCACGAAGTAACTGTTTGGAATAGAAGCGCTAGTAAGTACTCTGAGATTGAAAAGGTTGGCGCTAAAACAGTTAGTGATCCTGCGCAATTACTTCCAGGTGCTGATTTTCTAATGTATTGCCTTGCAGATGACATTGCCGTTAATTCACTCTTTCTTAAAGGACCAGAACTTGTCCAGAAAGTAGAAAAGGGCACAATCGTTATCGATCTTTCTACTATCGATCCAGTCACCAGTGCGGCTGAGCGAAAGGTCTATGAATCACGCGGAATAGCCTTTTTAGATGCTCCCGTCTTTGGCACAAAGGGTGAGGCTCGCGATGGCGGATTATGGATTGTTATTGGCGGGCCAGAAGATATTTATAAGAAATCTTTACCGGTGCTAGAACCGATTAGCGAAACACTTCATTACATGGGTGAAGGTGGCAACGGTACCAAGATGAAACTTGTTGGAAACTTACTTGTTGCATCTCAAATTGTTTCTATTGGAGAAGCGCTCACACTTGCTAAAAAAGCTGGATTAGATTTAACAAAAGTTCTCGAAGTTGCTGCAGTTGCAGACTTTAAGACTCCTATTTACGCCGGAGTTGGGGCCGGTGTAATTAAGGATGATTATGAAGTGAACTTCCCACTTAAGTTAATGCTCAAGGATGCTCGATTAATTCAAGCATTTGCTGCTCGTCTTAACTCTCCTGTTTCAATCGCTGTTACAACAGAAGAGTTAGCAAAAGAGGGTGTGGACGGCGGTATGGGTGAACTGAACGCTTCGGCAATCGTCAAAGTGATTTCAAATCGAGCAGGAGTAAATTTAAGTGAATAAACGTCTAGAAGGTATGTTCAATCCAAAGTCAGGTAAGTGCATCAACATTGCATTAGATCTTGGAATCTTTGGTGAGAGATCCTTCGCAAAAGGAATTGAAGATTTAGCAAAATCTCTTCCAGAAATAGTTGCAGGTCAACCGGACGCGATTCAGTTAAATCCTGGTGGGCTAAAGATTTTTAACTCACTTGATTTAAAGACAGATGTGGCGATCGCACTGCGCTTAGATGTTACAAATGCATACGAAGCTCGCGACATTGAATACTCATGGGACACAGCAAATCTTGCGACTCTGCGCGATGCTTTTGATAAACGAGTAAAAGTTGTTGTTCTTAACTTGCTCAATATTGATGAGAACTCTCGCTTACAAGAACAGTGCGTGCAAAATATTCAACTTATCGGTGCCAAGTGCCGCGAAGAAGGTATTCCACTGATGGTCGAACCACTTGTGATGACTGCAAAGTCGGGCACAGGTACAACATCTGTAGGCGATGTAAATAAGATTGCAGCCCTTGTGCGCCAGGCTGTTGAACTAGGGGCGGACCTGATTAAGGTCGATCCAACAGTGCCAATGAGTGACTTTGGACAGATTGTTGAGATCGCATCCGGTGTTCCTGTACTAGTACGCGGCGGCGGTTCTGTTCCTCCACGTGAGTTATTGGAGCGCACTCGTGTAGCAATTGATTCAGGTGCATCTGGTGTTGTTTATGGTCGAAATATCGTGCAGCACCCAACTCCAGCTAAGTTTATTAAAGCCATTCGTGCAATCGTTCACAAGAACGCATCTGTTGATGAGGCCATGCTCGTTCTAGAGAAAAAATAAGTCGATGAGTCAAACAATGAAAGCTGCTGTAATCACTGGTGTTAAGAAGATTGAAATTGTTGATGTTCCAATGCCGGTGATTGGGCCACGCGATGTTTTACTCAAAGTTAAATCTGCTGGTTTGTGTACATGGGAACAACGTATTTACACCGGTCAAGCAAAATCCGAATACCCAGTTCTGGGCGGCCATGAAAATGCCGGAGAGATCGCAGCGGTCGGTGAATTAGTTACTAATGTAAAAGTTGGAGACCGAGTAACAATGGGTTCATCTTCTTGTGGCACCTGTCGTGCATGTTTGCGTGGGCAAGATAAAGGTTGCACGGAACACTTTCTGAACTTCTCACTCAAAGGTGGTTCTTACGGTCCTGGTGGATTTGCAGAGTACAAAATTCATAGAAGCGATGGCGTCTTTCCTGTTGGCGATGCGCCATGGGATCACGCTGCACTAGCCGAACCATTGTCATGTGCAATCCATGCTGCGCGTCTATTGGATGCTCGCTTAGGTGATACTGCAGTTGTATTTGGTGCAGGCACAATGGGATTGCTTAACTTAATGGTCTTGAAAAAGTCTGGTCTTCGCGTTGCAGTTGTTGATGTCAACGAAGGTCGCCTTGCAAAGGCAACATCACTTGGTGCTGACATTGTTTTGAAGGCGGGACCAGATATTCGAGATCGCGTAAAGGCTGCATTTCTTGGTGGTGTTGATTTTTCTATCGCTGCTTATGGAAGTGAAGAAGTAAATCAAGATGCACTCGATGTGCTTAATAATCGGGGAAAAATATGCCTTTTTGCCTCAGCGCATCCAGTAACGCCATTTGCCATTGATCCAAATTTGATGCACAACCGCGAAACTTCGGCAGTTGGTGTTGTTAGCGCGGATCGTCGTGATCACGCAGTTGCCACGGAGTTAATTGCAACTGGACAGATTGATTTATCACCGATTATTGATGCGACATTCCCACTTGTAGAAGCTGCTGCTGCTTTTGAGCGAGCAACATCATCGCCAAGTTATCGAGTGATGTTGCATCCTTAATTAGATTTAGTAATCCAATTCATGCAATTTATGCATGGACTCTTTAGTTGATTGATACAAGTTCGTATAAATCTCACTCAGCGGAGCATATGTTTCTGCGAGATCTTTATTTGGTTCGACAATTCGTGGCTTGCCTTGCCAGACGCGAATCTCTTCTGGACTAGAAACTAAACCAACTGCAACACCGGCTAAAAGAGCGTCGCCATATGAAGCACCGAAGGTCAAAGGTGCAACTTCTTGTGGGACTCCAGAAATATCACTGACTGCTTGTAGCCAGACAGCATTTTTTGTGCCGCCACCAACAGATTTAATTGCGTGTGGACGAGCACCTATTGCTGTAAACAAATCAACGTGTTGTTTAAATCCGTGGCCCATTCCTTCGAGAACACTTCTAAAGAGATGTCCACGCGTGTGGGTCAAACTTAATCCGAAGATCATTCCTTTCGCGCGTGGATCCATTACTGGTGTTCGCTCACCACTGAAATAAGGAAGAACAACTACACCTTCAGCCCCTGGTGGTGTTGCTTGTGCTTCTTTTACTAATACTGAATATGCGTTCTCGCCGCCGGCTTCTTCGGCTGCAACTAATTCTTTTGCAAAGGTATCTCTAAACCAACGTGTAAGAGATCCACTCGTTGCCATTCCTGCCAGCAAACACCATGTGCCTGGGAAAAGATATGGTCCTGCCCACAGCCTTTTTTCACGTGCCTGATCGTTATCGGTTACTTGAATCATGAAAATTGTTGATCCGTACATCATCATAAGTTCGCCAGGTTTGGTAACGCTCACGCTTAATGCTTCCGCGCCAGCATCGATTGTTCCCACAGAAACAGGTGTTCCAACAGCTAAACCAGTGGCTTTTGAAGCACTTTCGTTAACGTGACCTGCTAATTCGTGGCTCCACATAATTTCTGGAAGTTGATTGATGTCCAAAATTTCTTTGCAGTACTTATCACTCCACTGATTTTTCCAAGGGTCATACATTGGAACCATGGTGCCTGCTGAGAAATGATCAACGACAACGCGAGAAGTTAAACGCGCGACAATAAATGTTGTTGCATCAACAAACCAGCGAGCTTTCTTATAAACCTCTGGTTCGTTTTTCTTGATCCATAAAATCTTTGGACCAGTTGATTGTGAAGACAGGGTATTTGCCGTTGCATTAAATATTGTATCTTCGCCATAAATTGCATTGAGTTCGTCGATTTCTTCCACGGCGCGTGTATCAACACCGTATAAAATTCCCATGCGCAGTGGATTAAAGTTTTCATCAATTGGCAGAACATCTGGACCAATTGCGCTGACTCCTACGCCTTTGATATCACTTGGAGAAACGCCTTCGGTTGCAAGTAACTGCTTGGACAGGTTACAGAAATCTCCCCACCACGTTAACTCTGGATCGTGTTCTGCCCAACCTGCACGCGGAAACAAAAGCTTGTGAGCAATTGTTGCTTGCGCAATCACTTTTCCTTGTGGAGTTGTAAGGACGCCTTTTGATTCATATGTGCCAATGTCAATTCCGAGTAATAAATCTTGGCCCATGATGCATCCCCTTTGTAAGAATTAACCTCGTGACTTCGACACCTGAGTGTGTGTAGCGCGTAGGCCATGCAACATCAACACATGCGACACCTTCGCCGACTAACTGCACATATGACGCATCAGTTAATAGACCAATAGTTGCGTGGCGCTGAAGGTCAACCTTTTGAGCTTGCGCAGACTCTTCAATAAGTGAGAGCAAACGTGGATGTGGAATCAATCCGTTGAGTGTTCCACGTCCATGAAATGTGTACGTACCTACTACTGGTCCCGCGCCAACTTCTACTGCGTTTCCACCATGAATATCAGGGGTATCAGAGGCTGCTACGAGGTCAATACTTATTGCAGCTGTTGGATGAATTTGTTGGGCAGCAACCATGGCCCCCCGAAGATTAAATTCTTCTTGAACTGTGCCAACTAAATGAAGTGTTGCCTTTGGACGTTTTTTTCCAAAGTGTTGCGCAAGTTCGACGAGAACTGCGCATCCACCGCGATCATCTAGCGATGTTGCTGCAACTCTATTATTTACAAGTTTTTCAAAACTTGGACGGTATAGAACTGGAGTGCCAATTTTTACTCCAGCTGCTACAACTTCTTTAGCACTGGTTGCGCCAATATCAACATAGCAATCACCAATTGGTTTAACGATGTACTTATCTTCTGGTGGGGTCAAGTGATGAGATACAAAACCAATGACACCATTGATAATTTTTCCAGGTGAAGGTTGCAAAATTACATTTGATGCAGCAAGGATTCTTTCAGGGACTCCACCAACTCGTTCGATGCGGATGAATCCATTTTCTTCAACGCCCTTAACAATCATTCCAAGTGAATCTGTGTGAGCAAAAATCATCAAATCCGAACCTTCAGGCGAGGTGCCTTTGATTGTTGCAATTACATTGCCAAGCACATCAACGCGAATCTCATCGACATGATCTTTTAAATCTGCCTTGAGTTTCTTAATCATCTCTTCTTCGAAGCCTGCCATCGCAGGCGTAAGGCAGTATTTTTCTAAACGTTCGATAAGTGACATTACGACCTCAATGACTTAGCAATAGATTTATTGGTTCTGCGATTTTCGAGAACTAGGTTAAGAATCATCACAAAGATAAGTACTCCGCCTTGTGCCGCAAGATAGAAGAATTGGCTGAAGCGAAGTGCATTAAATCCTGATGAAACCATCTGCAAAACAACTGTTGCAAGGATTACGCCCGTAACAGTTCCGAAGCCGCCCATTGGATTTACGCCGCCGAGAACAACAATTACGATTGCAAGAAGAATGTAAGAAGAACCAAAGTCTGGGCTTGCAGCCGATGTGCGAGAAGCGATAATTAAGCCGGCCAGCGCTGATAAGAAACCTGAAGCCAAGTAAACCCAAGCAATGACTTTACGATCGCCCATAACGCTGTATTGAGCTGCTTTGCGGTTGGTGCCCACAAGGAAAACCTTTAAACCAAGCGCGGTTCTATTAATCCAAAGACCTACAGCGCCGGCAATGATGATCATCAAAACAAATGGTGTTGGGATTCCAAAGAATGTTCCATTGCCTACGCGCATAAATTGTTCAGGCAAACCTGAAACCGAAACTCCATCGGTCATGCCGATAGCAATTCCGTTAAAGAGTGTCATTGTTGCAAGAGTTGCAAGAATTGGCGTCACATCCAATTTGGCGACCAATATTGAGTTAATTCCGCCGGCAATTAGTCCAACTAAAATTCCAAGTGCGCAAGCAATGATGATCCACATCAATGATTCAGTACCGGTCGTTTCACTCTTGTTTGTCATAACCCAAGCCGCAACAAGTGCTGCTGCATTGGAAATCGAAACAATTGATAGATCAATTCCACCTGTGAGCATTGAGAGCATCACCGCAATACTGAGAATTGCAATTTCTGGAACTTGATACGACATAGATTTGAAGTTATTTGGAGAGAAAAAGATGTTTGGAGAAAGAATAGAGAAAACCAAGAGCGTTCCAATTGTTATTGCTAACAACTGTGTAATTTTGCGGTCTGCCAATAAACCAGTACTTAATTTATTCCAACGCTCATTCATGATTAAGCCGCCTCATCACTAGTTGAAACACGACGGTTCTTTGCTTTTCGACTCTCGTTAATCGCTTGAACAGTAATACCAATTAAGAGCAACGCACCGACTGCTGCTCGCTGCCACGAACCGCTTACTCCTAAAAGAATTAAGTTGTTCTTAATTAAGCTAATAAGAATCACTCCGAGAACTGTTCCAAAGACTGTTCCGTAACCACCCATGATGCTGGCGCCACCAAGAACAACTGCAGCAATGATGTCGAGTTCAGATCCTGCTAAGTCATAAGGGTTAGCTTTGCGTTGTAGCGATACGTAAAGAATTCCTGCCAATCCAGATAGAGCGCCTACCAACATATAAATCTTTGCTTGTGTGCGCTTGACCGAAATTCCAAGGCGACGTGTTGCTTCAACACCGCCACCAAGTGCGTAGACAGAGCGTCCAAACATTGTGCGGTTAAGGAGTAATGAAACAAGAATTGTGATGATCACGATTGGAATGATCAAAACGTGTAGACGTGCAAGAGTTCCATTTTCGGGTTGTACCTGCAGCAAATCTGCTGTTGCGAAATTATCGAGGCCCACTGGAATATCGCTGATAAATGATGAGCCGATAAATGTGAGCATGATTCCACGGAAAATTCCGGCAGTACCTAACGTTGCAATAAGGGTTGGGATTCCAAAGCTTGCAATGGCAATTGAA
>RGSB01000033.1 GCA_010032875.1 Actinomycetota bacterium
TTACTTGGCAGATTGCATCTGTTTCGCGAATATTTGCTAAAAACTTATTTCCAAGTCCCGCACCTTCTGATGCGCCTTTAACAATTCCAGCAATATCTACAAATGAGAGTGCAGCTGGAAGAATCTTTTCTGAGCCATAAATCTCTGCAAGCTTTGGCAAGCGATCATCAGGAACACCAACAACCCCGACGTTTGGTTCGATTGTCGCAAATGGATAGTTGGCGGCAAGAACGTTGTTCTTAGTCAACGCATTAAAAAGGGTGGACTTGCCCACATTTGGCAGTCCGACGATTCCGATTGAGAGGCTCACGAGGAGTAGAGCCTACGCGCCTTCGTCAGTGGTTACTGCCACGATATGCCTATGTCAGCGACTGTCACCAGCCTCCTCATTGGCTTAGCCATAGGTATCGCCCTTGGTTTCGTCATCGCCACCCTGAAATCTCGTGCGACCAATGCCAGTTCGGTTGGTGCACAAGCACAAGTAAAGATGCTCACCGAACAATTAGCTGCTGCGCAATTACAGCAAAACAACACTGTGCGCCTCGATGAAGTTCTTAGCGATGTAAAAGCGCGTATGAATACACTGACAACGCAGGCACAAGAAGCAGAGAACAAACGTTTCGCAGCCGAATCTGCCATTAAAACTCAAATCGAATCAATGCGCGTTGGCAATCAATCATTACTTGAACAAGCAACCAAACTAGCTGGTGCTCTTTCTAATTCACAGATGCGCGGAAAATTCGGTGAAACACAATTAGAAATTCTTCTTGAAAGTGCTGGCTTAATCGAAGGTGTTCACTTTGAGCGACAAGAGTCTTCGCGTTCAGATTCTGCAGATATTTCACGTCCCGATATCACCATTGCAATTCCTGGTGGATCTCAAATATTTATCGATTCAAAGTTTCCATTTCATCGCTTCCTAGAAGCAGTGGATATGGAAGATCCCGATGCGCGCGCCGATGCTATGGCTCTGCACGCAAAAGATTTACTGAAGCACGTTGATGCACTGGCAAAGCGCGACTATCAAGGAGTCTCTAACTCCCCTGACTTTGTGGTGCTCTTCGCCCCATTTGAATCAATTCTCTCTGAGTCATTAAAGGCTGATCCGCAACTGCTTGAAAAAGCATTTGCAAAGCACGTAACAATTGCAACGCCTACAACTATGTTGGCCCTGCTTCGCACAGTTGGTTACGCATTTAGCCGTAACGATTTAGCACGCAACGCGACAGAGATTCAAAACCTGGCTGGCGAATTACTCAAGCGAATCGGTTCGCTGCACAGCAAACTTTCAACACTTGGAGATCGCATCAAGAGTGCTGAACGCGCATACAACGATGTCATCGCAACGGCTGAGACAACTGTGATGCGTCCAGCGCGCAAAATGATTCAACTAGGTGTTTCCAGCGGAAGCAATAAGATTGGTGCCTTGCCAGATGTGGATGACGAAGTTCGCGCCATTAAGTCAGCAGCACTTGAGATTGATTACATAGACGCCGAAGAGGATGAAGAAGAAGCATGAGCCACGATGTCACAAACAAAATTGCAATTACTGGGCCTGGATTAAAGAAGCAGGGTGTTGTTGTTCTGCAGAGCCTATTTATTGCACTCTTTACTCTTCTTGAACTCTGGATCCGCAGTGGTGTTGGAGTTGTTACCGGAATAGTTATCTGTCTTGCTCTCTTTGGTGGTATCCGCTTTGGTCGAAGTGGCACACGCTATGTAAGCGTGGTAACTCCACCGCTTGCCTTTGCTGCAACTATTTTGGTTCATGTCATTCTCACTGATGGGCTCAAAATCAGTCGCGCAGGAATCGATTTCATCGCAGCTCTTGCAAGCGTTGCACCGTATTTGATGCTGAGTGCGCTCTATGGATGGTTTATGTATTTCAATGAAAAAGCTAAATCGCGTCCATCTCGTAAATCAGTAAATTAAGTAATAGGTTATGGGCATGCCTAAATTTTTTGCTGGCCTTGTACTTGCACTTACTCTGAGCTTTGCACCAATCACACAGGCTCATGCATATCAGCACTCAATAACAATTCTCACTGAAGATGAAGAACGCGAAGGCCCAGAAAATCCTGAGCACCGCCACGCAGATAGCGATGACATTCAATTCGTAATATTAGGAGTTGTGATTGTTTTAGGTGTTGCAGGCGTAATTATTTATCGCCGATTTAAGCGTTAAGGAAGCGGTAACCAGGCGACCATCTCGCCTTCTTCCATAGATTTATCTGCAACAGCAAAACCGGTTGAGTGTGCAAGTCCACGTAACATCGCAGATCCTAAATATTCACCCATTTCAAACCAACCATCAACAACATTTCCTAAAACCAAACGTGTAAATCCTTCGGGAACGTCGATGTCATCACCGGTAACAATTTGATTAAGTTCTACTTCTTTACGACCCATTAATGCATCAATGACAGGTTGGCCAAGTGTTAAAAGAGCAACGATTGCTGATTGTGGATTGCCGGGTAAGCCAACTAACGGAGTCTTATTTATATGGGCTAATAACATTGGGTGACCAGGGCGAACTTTCACACGGTCAACTAATAATTCTCCCTTGAGCGAAGCAATAGCTGCATGTACATGATCTCGTGGACCATCTGCAGTGCCACCCGTGGTAAAAATAATGTCACTGTTTTGAAGAGCCTTATCTAGAGCTTCTACGACAAGTTTCAATTCATCTGACACGTATTCCGTTGCCACTACATCAACACCAAGACGGTGCAGCCAGCCTGGTAGCTGTGGTCCTAATGCATCGCGTACTAATCCATCGTGTGGCAAACCATCTAAAACAATTTCATCACCGAGCAAAATAATTGTGGCGCGTGGTTTACGAATAACATCTAAGTGGTCATGACCCGCTGCTGCTAACAAACCAATTAAGCCTGGATTAAGAATTGTTCCGGCTGTTGCCAGTACTTCGCCTTGTTTACTCTCAAGACCGGCTGGTCGAATATCTTGGCCTTGCTTAACTTCTCCATTTAATTTATCGCCTTCAACTGTTGCGACTTCCCAGCGAATTATTCCAAAAGTATTTTCAGGAATCACGGCCCCTGTTGCAATCTTGACTGCACTCTTATCTTTTAGCGCACCTTTCATTGGTGCGCCAGCTTTTACTTCACCAACAATGCTCCATGGTCCGCTGCCAGCAACTGCGTAACCATCCATTGCAGAAGTTGGATACGTTGGAAGTTCTACGAGTGCAATAACATCTTTTGCGAGAGTGCGATCAAGACATGCATCAATGCTTACAACTTCGGAAGGTAATTTTTTCCAAGAACGGTACGCCTCACTTCTGGCTTGTTCCCAGTGAGCTTCTTGAATCATTTATCGCTTGGCCAGCTTTTTGCTAACTTCTCAATCTTTGCTGCGATCTCTTGTGGCTTTGCGCCTTGCGCAGCAGCAACTCCCATTAAATACGTTGTAATCGGCGCAGCTTTACGTTCAGTTGCGTGTGCTGCATCGCGCGCAGCATCCAAGATTGCATCTGTATCAAATGAAACGTTTAATCCAAGCTCGACTTGAACTGCAGCGATCCAATCGTTCATGCGCAGTGACAACGATCTTTTTCGGCAACATCAAAGAGAGCTTCTTCAATATGTTCGCCGCAGCCAGACCACGTTGGCTTCTTGCATGAATTACAGATTACTTTTGAGCACATATTCCCTCGTTTCTAACTTAATTCTACCTTCAACGAGCTGTTATATATGTGCCACGTGCTGAGAAAGTTCTGAAAACTACCTGTAAGAGTTGAATATTGCGTGCTCTAAATCCCGCTGCAGAACTTAAAAGATAGTAATTCCACATACGACGAAACCTCTCGTCATAGTGTGGAATCTCATTCCAGCGCTTGTTGATGTTCTTGTACCACTCCAAAAGTGTTTTATCGTAATCAGGGCCAAAATTATGGACATCTTCAATGATTACTTTTTTCTCAACCGCGCGAGATATTTGCCCCAAAGAAGGCAGGACTCCACCAGGAAATATGTAACGGTCAAAGAATTGATCTGTAACGTGTTTTGAAAGATTTGAGGCAATGGTGTGGTGCAACATCATTCCATCGGACTTTAGGAGTGAAATGCACTTATCAAAAAAAGTTCCTAGGTTCTTTGGTCCTACATGTTCCATCATTCCCACAGAAACTATTCGATCAAATGAACCTGTTAGGTCGCGATAATCTTGTTGAATATATTCAAGAGGTAACTTGCCATTTCTTTCTCTTGCAATTGCAATTTGATTATCTGCGGGACTAATTCCAACTCCAGTGACACCATAATTCTTCGCTGCGTATCGTAAGAATCCACCCCAGCCACAACCAATATCAAGTATTCGCATTCCTGGCTTGAGATGTAATTTCTGAGCAATTAAATCAAATTTATCTAGCTGAGCATCCTTTAGATTTTTTGCATCTGCCCAATAAGCGCAGCTATAGGCCATCTCTGGATCAAGCATACGCTCATATAAATCATTTCCTATGTTGTAGTGATGTTTAGCGTTTGCTGCTGCCTTAGTCTTGGTCTGTCTATTTAGTAGCGTTGATTTAATTGCATGTGCAAGCAATGTTGCACTCGGTCTCAATTCTTTAGCCACATTCATTTCTAGTAATCGTGTGAGCATCTGGTCAATAGATTCGCAATCCCACCAACCATCCATATATGCCTCACCTAAGCCGAGGCTTTGTTGAGAAATAATTCTGTCCCATAATTTTTCATTGTGAACATGAATTGACCAAGGTTTTGAGCCATTGATCTCAATCCCAGCTTTGTCCAGAATCGAAAGGCAGATGTCTTTGCTATTCACGGCCGATATTTTGCCAAAAAATAATTTCAGTGAAAAGGGTTTTTACAATCTTCCTGCCTGATGCACACGCCTGAGGAACTCTTGAGTCTTCGGATTCTTCGGATTATGAAGTACTGCATCAGCACTTCCACGTTCAAGAATATTTCCTGATTCTAAGAAACACACTTCATCGGCTACTTGTGTTGCAAAACCCATTTCATGAGTAGCTAAGACCATTGTCATGCCATCACCTTTGAGGTCGCGAACAATGCTGAGAACTTCATTTACCAAAACTGGATCCAGTGCAGATGTGATTTCATCGAGTAATAGCAAACGCGGGTTTACTGCGATTGATCGAATAATTGCAACGCGCTGTTGCTGTCCCCCTGATAAACGATCAGGGTATTGATCTGCTTTATCTGCTAAATCAAAACGTGAGAGAAGCGCTTTTGCTGCAATGCGTGCTTCCTCCGCACTTTTACCTTGAACCTTAATCGGTGCAAGTGTGATGTTTTCAAGAACTGTTTTGTGTGGAAATAGATTAAAAGATTGAAAGACCATGCCTAATTTACGTCGAACGTCATCGACATTAATGAGCGGATCAGATATCTCTTTGCCATCTAAAAATATCTGCCCGTCATCTATTGTTTCTAAGAGGTTGACACATCGCAGAAGAGTGGATTTACCAGAGCCTGATGCTCCAATCAAAACTGTTGCCGTGTGCTCAGGAACAACGAGTGAAAGATCATTAAGAACAACTTCTGCGCCAAATGATTTGCGAACGTTTTTTAGCTCAAGGACATTACTCATCAGATTGCACCTTCAGCACTCTGAGCATTTGTTCGTTGTCTAATTGCTCTATCTGTATATCGGGTCATTGGAATAGTAATAAGTAAAAATAGAATTGCTGCGACTACATATGGTGTGTAATTAAATGTTCGGCTTGCATTTATTTGGGCCGCACGGACGGCATCTGTCACTCCAAGAATAGAGACAAGACCCGTGTCCTTAAGTAGAGAAACAAAGTCATTAAGAAGCGGTGGAACAACTCGTCTGATTGCTTGTGGCAACACAACAAAGCGCATCGTTTGACCTGAAGATAGACCGAGAGATCTGGCAGCTGCACGTTGGCTCGGATGAATGGAGAGAATTCCACTTCGGATAACTTCAGCTACATATGCCGAATAAGTAAGAACAACTGCAACGGTGCCTAAGAAAATTACGTTGCTAGATATTCCTTTTAGTCCAAGTGCTGGAACGCCAAAACCAACGAGTAAAATAATCAAAATAAGTGGTGCACCACGAAAAATATCAACGTATGCAGTTGCTAAGAATCTAAATGGCGTAAGTGTTGGAGATTTCGTTGTGCGCAGCAGTGCTAATCCCAGTGCAATGAGACCAATGGCTGCACCGCCAATGAATGTAAGTTGCAGGTTGATCCATAAGCCTTTAATGACTGTTGGAAATACTTCTTTTCCATATTCAACATCAAAAAATGTGGACTTAACCGTTGTCCAACCTGGAGATGTAACTAAAACAAGTGCGAGAGTTCCTAAAACGAGCAAAGAAGAAACCGCAGCAATAAGAACTTGCTTGCGGTTAATTGCTCGGCGCGATGATTGGCGCTCTATCTCACGTGAGCTTGGCGACCACGCAGAGTTATTTCTCTCTGTCATGGTCGCCAAACTACCGTGTTTACTTCTTCTTCTTGCTTATGGCTTTAACACTGGCGCGCCAGCATCAGTTGCAAGCCACTTATCAGTGATTGCAGCCAGTGTTCCATCTGCTGTGATTGCATCCACTGCTCCAGAAACACATGAAGTCAACTTGCTTCCCTTAGTTAGCAGGAGACCGAATTGGTCACCGCTTCCAGTTGATGGGAGTTGACCAACGATTAATCCATTAGGAACTTCAACACCTGATAGGTAGAAAGCGGTTGGTAGATCTACGACCAAACCATCGATCTGCTTATTCTTTAGTGCAGATACACCTGCTGCGTTGTCATTAAATACCTGTGGCTTTGCACCAATCTGATTTTCAATGGCATCAAGTGATGTCGTTCCAACTGCAGCTCCGAGCTTTGCGCCCTTGAGATCTGCAAGTGTTGTCTTGCCAGCAATCTTGCTGCCCTTGAAGGAAACAATTGCTTGTGGCGCTGTGTAATAAGGAGATGAGAAGTCAACTGCATTCTTGCGCTCTTCTGTTATTGAGAATTGCTGCAAGTTAAAGTCGAAGTTCTTTTCGCCTGGAGTTACGGCAGAATCAAATGTTGTACGAACCCATACAACTTCTTCATTAGTAAATCCGAGTTGATTTGCAACTGCATATGCAACTGCACCTTCGAAACCTTGGCCTGATTCTGGCTTGTCATCGATAACCCATGGATAGTAGGCAGGTTCACCAGTTGCAATTGTTAGTTTGCCCGCTGTAACTGTTGCTAGGTCAGCCTTTGCACATGATGCTGCAGATTCTGTTGTATCAGAATCAGATGATGAACATCCTGTAAGTGTTAGTGCCGCAGCAATAACAACAGCTGAAAAAATTCCAAAACGCTTATTCACAAGTTCTCCTCTGAGGTGGATTGTTATAGCGAAGGCTATTAAGGCACGTTATTAATGTCCACACGCAAGTAATATGCAAAAAGCCACTCTTTGCAGAATGGCTTTTAGTGGTGGCGGGTGAAGGATTTGAACCTTCGAAGGCAGAGCCGGGGGATTTACAGTCCCCTCCCATTGGCCGCTCGGGCAACCCGCCAAGGTCGAACGTTTTACGGCGGGTGAAGATTACCTCAATTTAATCAGTAGAGGTAATTCGTCGCTTCCATGAGCGCCGGGCCAACTCGATTAAGAGAAGCACTCCGAAGCCAAAGATTCCTATGACGGAATTTACAAGTAGATTCGATCCAGATTCTTTTGTCTCTAGATTGTTTTTCTCACTTGTTGTGAGTGCTTTTTCAGTTAAATCAAATGTGTAACTTCCATTGAGTATGTGGCCATCAGCTGATGCCACACGATATTTCACTTCAAAAGTTCCTGTTTCAGAAGTTGTATTCAAGAGCCGAATAATTTTTGCTCCTTCTGTACTTGTTTCGCCCATACCCAAATCTTCTCCACTTGGGCTCATGATTGATACTGAATTTCCAGTACCTAAATTCAATAACTCTTCATTGAATTCGAGCTCGATCTGTCCCGGTAACTCTTGAATATTGGCAGATGCACTTGGATTAGAAGAAACGAGTTCGGAGTGTGCTTGAGCCGATGGGGCAACTAGGCTGAGGAAAATGACTGCGAAAACAATTATTTTTTTCATACGCTCTTCTTTGGATGGGCTAACAAATAATCTATTACAGATTTCGCAAAAGTAGCAGATAACTCTGGTGAGTGTTTGCCCTTATTGATCGTCCATAGCTCTGAATTCGCACCAGTTTTACAACCTTTGTATCGCAAGACGGTGGTTTCTAGCCCAGATATTTTTCTATCTAAATCTAATCTAGGTAGAACTCGGTAAGGTTTTTTGCCACACTCATTTAATTTGCCCCACAAATCAATTGTCCTTCGTGCAGATGGATAAGCACTACTAAAGAGATAACCACCGGTGTATGAAATAACTTCATCGTTACTTCCATGAATTTGTAAGACACTCACTGGTGACGTGGGGTTACAACTCTTCGGATTTGAATATGTAGCCCCAGCCAAACTCACAATTGCAGCTATTCGATCTGATTGATTGCAGGCCATCCGATGAGCCATAAAGCCACCATTTGAATGCCCAATGATGTAAATGCGCGCGGGATCAACTGTGTGATCTTTTGAGACGGAATCAATAATGCTTAGCAAATAAGCTTCATCATCAACAGCGTTCGAATCAAAATTGCAACAAGCCGGCGTTGCATTCCAGAACAAATAACCATTGGTGTCTTTACTTCCACTTGGATACACGGTCAGAATTCCTTTTTCATCTGCAACTTTTCCTAAAGCAAAATAATTCTGTGCATATGGCGATTCAGCTGTGTAACCATGTAGCCCAATAATTAATGGCGCCGGAGTACCTGGTTGATAATTACTTGGCAAAACTAATGTGAATGGGCGCTCACCTGGATACACAACATCAGCTGCCTGTGATTGCGAAATTGGCAGAAGGCTCAATAACAAAACTGAGAGGGTAAAACGTGCCCGAAACATGGTGAAAATCTAGTCCACTCACCGAAGAATTTCATTACTTTTCGGGTGAGAAGATAAGATGAGCAAATGGCCGACAGTAGTTTTGATATAACTTCCAAGATTGATCGCATGGAACTAGATAATGCAATTAATCAAGCTATCCGTGAAATCGATACTCGCTTTGATTTTAAGAACACAGGTTCTTCAATCGAACTCAAAGGCGAAGTCATCAATATTGAAGCTGATACAGAAGAGCGCGCAAAAGCTGCACTCGATGTTGTTAAGGACAAAATGGTCAAGCGCGGTGTATCCCTGAAGCATTTAGATGCTGGAACACCACAGCTCAGTGGAAAGATTTACAAAATTGCAGCGCCGCTGAAAGAAGGTATTTCAACGGAGAATGCCAAGAAGGTTGCAAAGTTCTTACGTGATGAAGGTCCAAAGTCTTTGAAGACCCAGATCCAAGGGGATGAACTTCGCGTTACAAGTAAGAGTCGCGATGATTTACAGACAGCCATGGCACTTG
>RGSB01000034.1 GCA_010032875.1 Actinomycetota bacterium
TCATAAATGAACTCAACACAATGCCTGGATTTACGGCCACTTCTGTATTTCCAAAGATGTGGGCAGCAAGTGGAAAGAGTTATGAAAGCATTATCGAAGAGCTCATTAAAACAGCACTACTCAGAACAAATGGTGTTCTAGAAAACTAGTAGGTAACCGGGCAAGTCAGCGTTCTTGTTATGCCAGGAACACCTTGAACTTTTGACAAAATCATTCGACCAAAATCTTCCATGCTTGGAGCCTCTGCACGCATGATTACGTCGTAAGGACCAGTGACGCCTTCAGCCAAAGTCACACCAGAAATTGCTGACACCGCTGCTGCAACACTTGAAGCTTTTCCAACTTCAGTTTGAATCAAAATGAAAGCCTGTACTGACATGGTGGACTCCTTCTGCTGTTAAGGGCTCAACTTATCGCATCCTGACTCTATGCTGCAATGAGTATTCTGTAGGCATGAATTTCAATGAGGAGCAGGTAATTTCTGAGATCTCCTCAATTTTCTCCCCAATAAATCAAATTAACCCACGAGTAATAATTGGGATTGGCGATGATGCTGCGGTTATTGAAACAGATCAGCACTCTGTTATCACAACGGATATGGCAATCGAAGATGTGCATTTCAAAAGGGAGTGGTCGAGCGCTTATGAAATCGGATCAAAAGTTACAGTCGCTAATCTGGCAGATGTTTACGCAATGGGGGCAGATCCTCAGTACCTAGTTGTCGCGTTAACTCTGACTGGCAACGAAAAGATGGAGTGGATAAAAGAACTCGCACGCGGAATTGCCGACACCGCAGCTCAATCTAATGCAGTTGTTGTTGGAGGCGATTTGTCTCGTGCAGACAAAATTATGATTTCCGTAACGGTATTGGGAACATCGCAATTACACGTTACTCGAAAGGGTGCCCGTGTCGGAGATTCCGTCTATGTTTCAGCACTTCCTGGTTGGTCTCGAGCAGGTTATGAAATTCTCTCTAAGAATCTTCCTGAATCGTCAGCCTTTGTTCATGCGCTATCTCAATTTAAATCCCCACACTTGGATCCTGCCGTTATGCGAAGCTTCAAGGGTGCGCACGCGTTATGCGATGTCAGTGATTCTTTAATTGTTCAAGCAGAACAGATGAGTAAAGCCTCTTCGGTTGCTTTTGAAATCGATACCAACCTAATTCAAAAGTGTGAAGGTTTTGCAGACCTTGCAGGAGTGGCCGCAACAATCGGTTGTGACGTATGGGACCTTGTATTAGGTGGCGGGGAAGATCATGTGCTCCTAGCAACAGGAATAAATCTTCCAGGAATTTGTATCGGCCGAATTAAAGCTGGAAGTGGAGTAGAAGTCTTAGAAATGAAAAAAGCGCCAGATACCTGGCGCCATTTCAATTAATTAATACTTAATTAGCGAGTAACTTTTCCAGCCTTAAGGCAAGAAGTACATACGTTCTGTCGCTTAGGTGTTCCACCAACAAGAGTGCGAACGCGTTGAATATTTGGATTCCAGCGACGACGAGTCTTCACTTGCGAGTGAGAAACGTTGTTACCAAAGCTTGGACCCTTTTTACAGACGTCACATGTTGCAGCCATTGCTGAACTCCTTCATACGTATTTGCAGGGCGCAAGATTAGCGCGAGCCCATACCCAGACGCCAATTGGCTTAGGTAGTAGTGGTAGCCCTCAGATATTTGAGCGTAAAAAAGTGAGGGTGAGGGCTGCCACACGATTTTTGAACATATTAAGAAAAACATTGGCGCAGAATTAGAAAAGAGTTGGTAGAGCAATTCAGAAACGGAGAACTTGATCAAATGAATTCATTAGATCTCGCAAGATGGCAATTTGCCATTACCACGGTGTACCACTTCATCTTTGTTCCAATCACAATTGGTCTTGGATTTTTGGTGGCAGGTTTGCAAACGGCATGGTACAGAAATGGAAATTTAAAGTACCTGCGCGCAACTAAATTTTTTGGAAAATTGTTTCTTATAAACTTTGCAATCGGAGTAGTAACAGGCATCGTTCAGGAGTTCCAATTTGGAATGAACTGGTCTTCTTACTCTCGGTTCGTCGGAGATATTTTTGGTGCACCTTTAGCCATGGAAGGTTTGCTCGCATTCTTCCTTGAGAGCACTTTCCTAGGTTTGTGGATATTTGGCTGGGATAGATTGCCAAAGAAGATTCACCTTGCTTCAATCTGGCTGGCATCTTTCGGAACTTTGCTCTCCGCCTATTTTATTTTGGCAGCGAATGCTTGGATGCAACACCCAGTTGGCTATATATTGAATGAAATCAAGGGTCGTGCGGAGCTGACAGACATCGTCAAAGTGCTGACTCAAAATACAGCTCTTGCAACATTTAGTCACACGATCGCTTTTGCTGCATTCACATCAGCGGCATTCATGGCGGGTATTTCCGCACTTCTCATAGTGCGAAAGAAAGATATTGAAATGTCACGCACGACTTTGAAATTAGGTCTGATAGTCACAATAATTTCGTTCATAGGCGTAGGCGTTACAGGTGACATCAATGCACGAATTATGACCGAACAACAACCAATGAAGATGGCAGCGGCAGAAGCTCTCTACAGCACAACAGATTCCGCTCCGTTTTCCTTATTTACTGTCGGCACTCTTGATGGCTCACGATCTGTATTTCAAATCGGATTGCCTTCCATGCTCTCCTTCATGTCAACAGGAGATTTCAATGGCGTCGTTGAGGGCGTCAACGATTTGCAAGCACAGTATGAAACTCAATATGGTCCTGGAGATTACACTCCCAACATTCCATTGGCGTATTGGTCCTTTAGATTAATGATCGGATTCGGTGCAATTGGATTGTTCTTTGCGCTTTTGGCGTTGTGGCAGATGCGTAAAGGCGGATTGCCATCAGGAAAATGGTTTAAGCCAGCGATGTTGTCATTGCCCTTCTTGCCATTGCTCGCAAACTCTTTTGGTTGGATCTTTACAGAAACTGCGCGACAACCTTGGGCGGTATTTGGATTGATTCGAACTTCAGATGGCGTTAGCCAAGTCGTTTCTGCCGGTGCTGTTTTATTCACAATGATTGCATTCACAATTTTGTACGGTGCATTAGCAGTTATTGAATTCGGACTGATCCGAAGAGTGATTCATTTAGGACCACTTGATGAAGTCGATTATGCAGATCCTCAACTCGGTGGATCTGACACTAAACAACTCGTAGCTTCTTACTAAGAGAGGAGATAAGAAAATGACATTTCAAACCGTATGGTTTCTACTTATTGCCGTCTTATGGATCGGATATTTCGTTTTAGAAGGCTTCGATTTTGGAGTCGGAATGCTTCTTCCTACTGTCTCTAAGAATGAAGCAGATCGACGCGCGGTTCTTACAACACTAGGACCAGTGTGGGATGGCAATGAGGTGTGGTTACTTGTTGCTGGTGGTGCAACTTTTGCTGCGTTCCCTGAGTGGTATGCAACTTTGTTTAGCGGTTTCTACTTGCCGCTTTTCTTAATCCTCGTTGCTTTGATTATTCGCGGTGTCGCATTTGAATACCGCAGCAAGTACGGAAAAGCTCAGTGGCGTCAGCGTTGGGATGTAGCAATTGTTATCAGCAGTGCGCTTCCAGCGTTGCTATGGGGTGTTGCCTTCGCAAACATCGTGCGAGGAGTTCCACTAGAGAAAGCTTCATCTGGTTCTATTGAGTACGTTGGAGGATTCTTTAACTTACTTAACCCATATGCGCTTCTTGGCGGAGTAGTGACGCTCTCTGTTTTCTACACACATGGTGCTGTTTTCCTTGCACTAAAAACTGCTGGATCCATTCGTGAACGCGCCAACTCGATTGCTCTCAAAGCTGGACTAGTAGCAGCTGTTGCAGCTGTCGCGTTCTTAGTCTGGACAAACATGATGTTGCCTGAGATTGATTCAACTGTCTTGCTACTTTCAGTAGTAGTTGCGCTGTTGTGGGTTGCTGGGCTTGCTATGAACTTCAAAGGTCGCGAAGGTTGGGCATTTGTGTTCTCTGCAGCAACAATCGCCACATTTGTTTCAACGCTCTTCTTCGCCTTGTATCCACGAGTAATGCCAAGTTCTCTGGGTTCACAATTTGATCTCACAATTACAAATGCTTCAAGCACCGATTACACGCTTAAGGTGATGACTGTTGTAGCCGTGGTCATGACTCCACTCGTGCTCTTGTATCAAGGATGGACCTACTGGGTCTTCCGCAAGCGAGTGAGTGCATCACAAATTGTTAATCCAGAGCGTGGCATTCTCGATGAAGTAAGCCATACATTGCATCTGTGAAATCACTAGATCTGCGGCTACTGCTCTCACGTCGCAGTAGCCGCACTCTTGTGTACGTAAGTTTTTTCGCAGCCTTTGTATGGGCAGCAATCGTGATTGCCAATGCGTTGTTACTTGCATCAATCATTGTTGGAATTATCAACGACCAACAAGGAATACCTACAAAGATATTTGCTTTAGCCTGCCTTTGGATTTTTCGAAGTATTTTTCAATCGCGATTTGAATACTGGTGCAGCATTAAAGCTTCGGAGATCAAGACAGACATGCGCATTGAGATAACTGGCGATATTGCTGCGTTTACCCAGACATCTCCAACCATACTAAGCACCCTACTAATCAAGGGTTTAAATTCCTTAGACATTTACCTTGGTCGATTTATTCCTCAAACTTTCTTTTCCATGGTTCTACCACTTCTCGTGATCACAACTGTTGCAGTGTTGGATCCCTTATCTGCAGTAATTGCAGTAGTTACTCTTCCGCTCATCCCATTTTTCGGAGCTTTGATTGGGAGGTATACAGCAGATTCTGTAGATAAAAAATGGCAATCGCTCGGAACGCTTTCTAACTATTTCGAAGATTCACTCCGTGGATTCGTAACATTGAAAATATTTGGTAGATCTAAGAATCAATCCAAGCGAATTAAAAAAATGGGGGATGACTACACCGGCGAGACAATGAAAGTTCTACGAATCTCATTTTTGTCTGCTTTTGCATTAGAGCTATGTGCGACTATTTCTGTGGCACTCATCGCCGTTGCCGTCGGGTTACGTTTAGTTGATGACACTATTGCATTTAAGAGTGCATTGACTGTTTTGATTTTGGCACCTGAAATCTATTTTCCGTTGAGAAATTCAGCTGCCTTATTCCATGCATCTGCTGACGGGGCAGCGGCAGTTAAAGAAATCGCTGCACTCAAAAAGATCGAAATTTTCGATAATTCAGCTGAGATTGAAATAGGCGCACACTTCATTCGTTGGCAAGAATGGAATTGCAATATCTCAGAGAACGTCCACGCACGATTAAGCCCCGCAGAGTTACGTTCTGGTCAGCCGCTTTTTATTGTTGGCGAGTCTGGATCTGGCAAAAGTACATTTGCTTTAAAAGTTGTAAATTCCCTGCTCGAATCTCACAATAATTTATCCATAGGCTACGTTCCACAATTTCCGCATTTAGCCCCAGGAAATATTCGTGAACAATTTCGCCTGTTAGATAGAAGCGCTGAAGACGGAACAATTATTTCTGCTTTACGCGAAGTTGGTTTGCGTATGACCGATCTATCGGATGGGCTAGAAACGTTGATAGGCGGAGCAGGCGAGAATTCGAGCGAATTATCCGGAGGGCAAATAAGAAAAATTGCAGTCGCTCGAGCTTTGTTTAAAGTTCCGAATTTTGTTATTGCGGATGAACCAACAGCAGATTTAGATACCGAAAGCTCTCGTTTGGTAATGAATGCTCTTCGTGATCGTTGCAACAAAGGTGCAGTTGCCCTGTTCATCACCCATGATCTCTCCCAAGTAGATGACCATGATCTGACTCTTCAGATGAAACGAATCCTTGTATGAAAAAATTCGTAGCAGCAATCGCGATGCCTTCAGCGGCGGTATTAGGGGCCTCAGCTTTTATTGGGGGTACAGGCTTAATGATTTCGAGTGGTTGGTTAATCACGATGGCATCCGCTCATCCACCTGTACTTACGTTAACTGTTGCAATAGTGATGGTCCGATTCTTTGGTATTTCTCGATCAGTTGCGCGCTATTTCGAAAGAGTAATTAGTCATGAAGCAGTTTTTGCATCCCTCACTAAATTAAGAGTTAACCTCTTCGAGAAAATTACTCAGCAACCAATTTCACTTGCGCGAGATTTAAATTCTGGAGCTATGGTGAAAGGTTTAGTCGATGATGTTGAACGCGCTCAAGAATACAAACTACGAATAACTCTTCCATATGCATCGGCTTTGATTGCTTTGTCTGCCGGCGTATTACTTGGCTGGTGGATCAATGTTCGCAGCTTGATTATTACTATCCCTGCGGCAGCAATTTTACTTGGTGTAATTCCATTCATATCTCGTACATTGTGTGAATCTAATGCTCGCACAATTGAAGTCAAGGAATCACTCTATTCAAGCCAGATTTCAGAGCTGACTTTTGGTTACGCCGAAGCCAGAGTCTATGGATATGAAGATGAATTGCTGATGCAAACACATAAGATTGAACAAGAGATTCTTACTGAGGAAAAGCGTCTTAACGCGCGTGTTAAAAACTTACAACTGGCAGCGACAATGACCGTTGCAGCAGTTTTGTATTTCTTAGCAAATCTTGCGTATCACCTTAAAATAGATAAAAACGCTCCAGATGTGTCAGTTACAATGTTGATATTTCTACCATTGGTTATTTTTGAGGCAATTACCTTGTGGTACCCAAACCTATTCACCGCAGGCAAGATGCTGCGAGCTCAAGCATCTATTAATTCAATTCTGCATTCGCCAGACGTCGAATCAAAGCCCGCCACAAATACTTTTATTAGTTCTTCACCACGGCTAACATTGCAAAGCGCACGTGTTTCTTGGGGTTCTGAATTCATGTCACCTGTAACTTTTGATTTAGAACCCGGAGAAAAGATTCGTATAAAGGGACGAAGCGGTAGCGGAAAATCAACGTTAGCAATGGGGTTAGTGGGAGCTTTGAATTATTCAGGTTCAATGACTTTAGATGGCGTTGAATTGACTGAAATTGATGGATTAGAACATTACATCGTTGCGGACTTACAGAGAAGTCATATTTTCAACACTTCAATACGAGAAAATATGAGAATCGCCAATCAGAACGCGACTGATGCTGAGATCTACATGGTTTTAAAGTTGGTTGAACTAGATTCTTTAGTCGCAGAAAATGCGGAAGGGTTAAATACCGTCATCGGAGAGTTCGGTAGACATATTTCTGGAGGAGAGGCAAAACGTTTAAGTTTGGCTCGCATCCTTTTATCTAAGGCTCCAATCTTGATCCTTGACGAACCAACCGAGCACCTCGAACTCGAATTAGCTCTGCGCATTGAAAAACGCATATTGGATTTCACGTCATCCAAAACCGTAGTTGTGATTACGCACTCTGGTTGGCATGAAATTGGCAGGACCCTAGAACTTTCTCGTTGAATCTCCACGTTCCAATCCACGCTCATTTGGCTAATTCAGTGGAGAATGACGCCATGGCATCCCTTGAAAGTAAAGTCAGTAGCGTTCTTGGGGATCGCACGTCAAAAGTTTTGGAGAGCACCTTTGGAATTAAATCTATAGGCGATTTATTGCGTCATTACCCAAGAAGGTATGCAGTTCGGGGAGAACTGACTGATATTTCCACCTTACAAGAAGGCGATGAAGTAACAATTCTTGCTGAAGTGTTTAGTGCCTCGAATCGCCCGCTTCATGGACGCAAAGGAAGCATCTTCGAAGTTATTGTCACGGATGGCAAAGCCAAACTTTCACTAACATTTTTTAATCAAGCATGGCGCGAAAAAGATTTACGAGTGGGCCGTCAAGGTTTATTCGCTGGAAAAGTTGGAGTATTTAAAGGTAAGAGACAGCTAGCACATCCTGACTATGAATTAATTCCAGATGGAAATGATGTTGAAAGTGCGGTCGATGAATTTGCTGGCAAGTTTCTGCCCGTATATCCCGCAGCTTCAAAGATGCCATCATGGAAAATTGCTCAGTGCATCGACCTGGCAATCGAAGGTCTAGACGAAGTACCCGATTTTTTACCTGATGAAATTCGGAAAGAACATGGTTATCCAACTCTGCACCAAGCGCTAGTTCAATTGCACAAGCCTGCAGATTTAAATCACGCAGAAATCGCACGTGAGCGCTTAACTTTTGACGAGGCATTTTTGCTGCAATTACTTTTAGCAAAAAGAAAAGCCGCCCTTAGATCCCTCGATGCGATTGCACGGGCTCGGGTGACCGGGGGATTGCTTGATGCATTCGATAAGTTGCTGCCATTTGAATTAACTGCCGGCCAGAAAGAAGTCAGCGCAGAAATTGAATCTGATTTAGCACAATCTCATCCAATGCATCGATTACTTCAAGGTGAAGTGGGATCTGGAAAGACAATTGTTGCGTTGCGCGCAATGCTCACCGTTATCGATAATGGTGGTCAAGCCGCGCTTCTTGCGCCAACCGAAGTTTTAGCAGCGCAACACTTGCGAACAATTACAAAATTATTGGGTGACTTAGCGCATGGTGGAATGTTGGGCGGTGATGAAAAAGCAACACAAGTAACTTTAATTACTGGTTCGCAGAGTGCGTCTGCACGAAAAGATGCTCTGGCTTTGGCTGCAAGTGGAGCGGCAGGTATTGTTATCGGAACACACGCTTTATTGGGCGAATCTGTTCTCTTCAATGATCTTGGATTAATTGTCGTTGATGAACAACACAGATTTGGCGTTGAACAAAGGGATGCGTTAAAAAATAAAGCTCATACTCCTGCCCACTTATTGGTCATGACGGCTACACCAATTCCACGAACTGTGGCTATGACTGTTTTTGGTGATTTGGATGTTTCAACATTGCGAGAGTTGCCACTTGGAAGACAGCCAATTACAACGCACGTGATTGCTGCACAAGAAAAACCCGCGCACCTAGAACGTGCATGGCAGAGAATCGCTGAAGAGGTTGCCAAAGGTCATCAGGCATACGTTGTCGCACCGCGAATAAGCGCCACAAACAATGAAGATGCGGATATGGACTTTCTCTTTGGTACTGAATCTCAAAGCATCGCAAGCGTGGAAGAGCTTGGTCCAATGCTTCACAGTGGACCATTTTCAGGTTTGCGAGTTGCTCCGCTGCATGGTCGCCTTTCTACAGATGTGAAAGATTCAACAATGTCAGCATTTTCTGCAGGTGAAATTGATGTACTTATTTCGACAACAGTAATTGAAGTAGGTGTTGACGTTGCAAATGCCACGGTCATGGTGATCATGGACGCTGATCGATTTGGTGTGTCCCA
>RGSB01000035.1 GCA_010032875.1 Actinomycetota bacterium
CGGGTTTTTAGAAGCGCGTTACGTTGTTTAACAACACGTTCGTAATCTGCAATAACACCAGCGATTCTTGGTGTGCGTGTGATTAGTAATTTATCAAGGAAATCGCGGCGTTGGTTTGGATCTCCCCGCACTAGGTCTAAATCTTCAGGGGAGAAATAAATTACTTGGCACGCTCCCAATATTTCTCTTTGGCTTCGTGTGGGGTTTTGGTTTAAACGTGCGCGGTTTGCTTTATTTAAATTAATTTCTAAATCAACCTGAAGTGTTCGATCTTCGCGCGCGATTTCTGCGCGGATGATTGCTTGTTCGTTTCCTAAAGTAATAAGTGGTTGGTTATTTGATACTCGGTGAGAAGAGAGAAAGGATAAATAAATAATCGATTCGGCGATGTTGGTTTTTCCACACCCGTTATCGCCGATAAAAGTAGAGACGCCAGGGGCAAGCTCTAATGACAACTCTTTGTACGAGCGGAAGTTAGTGAGTTCTAACTTGTTAATACGCATGCGAGCCCTATGAGGCGTAGCGCATTGGCATTAATAAGTAGCGATAGTTTTCAATTGCTGCCGAGTTGGATTCTGCTTTGCCCATCAAGATCGCTGGCTTACTTGATCCTGTAAATGAAATCTGCACAAACGGTGTGCCGACTGCTTGTAGACCATCAGCTAAAAATGTTGGGTTAAACGCAATTGAAATTGGTTCGCCGGTTAAAAGGATGTCCAATATTTCCGTTGCTTGTGCGTCTTCGCCCGCGCCTGCTTCGAGCGAAAGCTGTGCGTTCGCAAATTCAAGACGTAGTGGAACGGTTTTATCTGTTACGAGTGCAACGCGACGAACAGAGTCTAAAAATGGAGCCACTTCGATAACCGCTGTACTTGTTACATCTTGTGGCAATAAGTGGCGGTATGGAGGAAATGTTCCATCCAACATTCGCGATGTCATTGTTTTGCCATCTCCTGAAAACCCTGCGAGGCGATCGTTGCTAGTTGTTGGCGCTAGAGAAACAGAGACATTTTTTGCACCAACGAGTGATTTGGCTGCATCTGCAATTGTGCGAGCGCGTAAGAGCGCTGTTGTAGAAACGCCTGGTTGTGAGGGTTGCCATTGAATTTCGCGAACAGCTAGACGGTAGCGATCTGTTGCGGCGAGTGTCACGGTGTTTTCATTAACTTCTACATGCACACCAGTCAGTGTTGGCAAGGAGTCATCGCGTCCTGCAGCAATAGCTACTTGCGCAACTGCATTTGCAAATGTGTCACTTGCAATAACACCTGTTGGTTCTGGTAATTCAGGAAGGTTTGGATAATCAGTAAGCGAAAGTGTTGGCAGTGTGAACTTCGCAGATCCAGATGTAACTAAGACGCGAGTGCCATCTAAAGAGATAGAGATTGGTTTGTTTGGAAGGGAGCGGGTAATTTCAGCAAGTAATCTTCCAGGAACTAAAACTTTCCCTTTTTCTTTTATGTCTGCTGTGAAGTGGGCTTTGCTTGAAGTTTCCAAATCTGATCCTGATAAAAAGACTTCGTCGCCACTTGCGTCAATAACAATTCCAAGAAGCGCGGTCATTATTGGGCGAGTGGATAGTGAACGCGATACCCAGGTAACGCCATCTGCTAGTACTGATTGTTCGACGGTGAATTTCACGCCGCACCTCTCTTCATTTCTTTTATTGTGTTGTGTGTAAGTTCTCTACCGGATGAATTTTTATATATAAAGGTAGTAGTAGTAACTAGAGCGTTATCTGTGGGTAAAGAGAAAAAGCCCAGTTCAGAGCCTTGTTCTTCTCCACTTTTTCTGTGGGCGAAGATGTGTGTAACGCGAGCTAACTTCATCACACAACCCCTTTCCATCCTTAGTTACTCGAATAACTTGTTAGTTACCCACAGAAATCGGCCAGATCTCCACAGTTATCCACAAGTTTTCCCCATGTTGGGGGTAAACACCCCTAAATAGGAAAATTTGGACTTTTTACGCTTTTGCCTGCTGCTTAATCCTATTTGTCAGCTCTGTCACTTGGTTATAGATAGAGCGACGCTCTGCCATTAGTTGGCGAATCTTGCGATCGGCGTGCATCACGGTTGTGTGATCACGACCGCCGAAGGTTTGGCCAATTTTTGGAAGAGAGAGTTCGGTTAACTCGCGGCACAAATACATAGCGATCTGGCGGGCGTTTACCAACACTCGAGATCGGGAGGTGCCACAAAGGTCATCAATTGTGAGGCTGAAATACGAAGCTGTCTGCGCCATGATCGTTGCTGCGGTTACTTCAGAGGATGCGTCATTTGGAATCAAATCTTTAAGAACAATTTCTGCCAAACCTAAATCAACGCCTTGGCGATTCAAGCTAGCGAAAGCAGTAACGCGAATAAGTGCACCTTCTAGCTCGCGGATATTTGTAGAAATTTTCGATGCAATATATTCGAGCACATCATCAGGTGCGTTTAATTTATCTTGCGCAGCTTTCTTACGAAGAATCGCAATACGAGTTTCTAGTTCAGGCGGTTGAATATCTGTAATTAAACCCCACTCAAATCGGGAGCGCAGGCGATCTTCAAGAGTTGTTAATTGCTTTGGCGGGCGATCGCTAGAAATAATAATTTGTTTATTAGCGTTATATAAAGTGTTAAATGTATGGAAGAACTCTTCCTGGGTGCGCTCTTTGTTCTCCAAAAATTGAATGTCATCAACTAATAAAATATCTAAGTCTCGATAACGGCGCTGGAAAGCAGATGCTTTATCGTCACGAATAGAGTTAATAAAGTCATTCGTAAACTCTTCACTGGACACATAACGCACACGGACACTGCCGTATAGCTCTTTGGCGTAGGCGCCAATAGCGTGCAATAAGTGGGTTTTTCCAAGGCCAGACTCACCATAAATAAAGAGCGGGTTGTAAGCCTTTGCTGGCGCTTCAGCAACTGCTACAGCAGCTGCGTGAGCAAAGCGATTTGATGCGCCGATAACAAAAGTTTCAAAAATATAACGAGGGTTTAATTGAGAAGGCTCTGTGTTTTTCGAAGATGATTGCGTCATTACATCGTCGCGACCGGTGCCGGCGCGAGCAGGAACAATTTCAATATCAACATCGGGCGCCGGTAAATCTGTGGCCTCAAGTGTTTCATCGATTGTGACAGCGATATTTGTTTTTTCTCCGAGTTCGCGAGTCAACACTTCACTAACAAGTGCGCGAAGTCGGGTTTCGAGAACATCTTTTGCGAAAGCGTTCGGTGCGGCAACTAATAAATTGGTTGTGCCATCGCTTTGTAACAACCCAAGTGGTTTTGTTAGTGAGAGAAATGCACGGTGTTGTGGCGCATCGGCTGCAACAACGTCGATAACGCGGCCCCAGAGATCGGTAAGTTCCATCTCAATAACGGCCATTTACACACCTTTTCACTCAAAAGCTCTTATCCACATGGTTATCCACAGGCTGTGTCCTAAACCGCGGGTTGAGCCTTTTTAAGGGGCCAAAACCTGTGGAGGAGAGCGAAAAGTAGAGGCATTTAGTCAAAAGCGCAACTAGTTATCCACAACTCTCAACCTCAAAATGACCCCTTAGGCCAGTTTGACCGGGTTATCCCCAGACCTCTACCGTTACCCCTCTTACTGCACTTCCCCCGCATTTATGGCCCCGATTTAGATTTGTTTGATTAGAAGGAGTTCGAAATGACTAAGCGCACTTTCCAGCCTAATACGCGCCGTCGCGCAAAGAAGCATGGCTTCCGCGCACGTATGGCTACACGTGCAGGCCGCGCTGTTCTCGCTGCTCGCCGCGCAAAAGGTCGCGTTCGACTTTCGGCTTAATCGAGTTCGAAGAACTTTGTGCTTCGTAAAAGCGCGCGTTTAACAGAAAGCTCAGATTTCGCTCGTACGACCAAAAGCGGTCACCGAGTCGCAACTGAATTTTTTGTTGGATACCTCTATCTCACAGGTACTAATGAAAGCCCCAAAGCTGGATTAATTATTAGCAAAAGCGTTGGAGGATCAGTGCTTCGTCACCGCATCGCACGTAAAGCGCGTCACGCGATTGCTCACAACATTGCCATGCTCCCAGCAGGATCGTTATTAGTTTTACGTGCAATTGGAAAAGCAGAAAAGGCGCAAACCACCCAAGAGGTTTCAGAGATTTTTTCTCGTCTCGTAAAAAAAGCAAACCAGGCGGCTGCACAATGAGAACTCTCTTGGTCGGACTTATTCACGCGTATCAAAAATGGATCTCACCAGCTTTTGGTCCCCGGTGTAAGTACTACCCATCATGTTCGTCATATGCAGCAACTGCGATTCAAGAGTACGGAGTTAGAGGTATTGCGATGGCTGCATGGCGGTTGTTGCGTTGTAATCCATGGTCGCATGGTGGCGTTGATTATGTTGTTATGAAATCACAGAAGGCAGGAATCTAAATATGGGCTCGATCCTAAACCCCTTATATACCGCTGTTTCTTGGGTCATTATTTCGATCCACGGATTGCTCTCACCAATATTTGGTTCAGCAAGCGGTGTGACATGGAGCCTTTCAATCATCGGCCTTGTGATTCTTATTCGTATTATTTTAATTCCGCTCTTTGTAAAACAAATTAAAAGCCAACGTGCACTCACAGCCCTTCAACCACAAATGAAGGCGATTCAAAGTAAGTACAAAGATGATCGCCAGAAGCAATCAGAAGAGATGATGAAGCTCTACAAAGAGCACAAGACAAACCCACTAGCTTCTTGTTTTCCAATTTTGGCGCAGGCACCGATTTTCTTTGCACTCTTTACAGTGCTTAACGGGATCGGTAAAAACCCACCAGTTAAACACGGTGTGCTTTCACAAGCAGATGTTGTAAATGCTGCACAAGCAAAGTTCTTTGGTGCGCCGATTTCAGAGACATTCCTAGGATCATCAAGTACAACAGTAAAAATTGTCACTGTGTTTTTGATTGCATTTATGTCGCTCACAACATTTACAACTCAGCGCCAACTCATGGTTAAAGGAATGCCAAAGATGGATTCCAGTAACAACATGATGTTGCAACAGCAAAAAATTATGTTGTATTTATTCCCAGTGATTTTTGCAATCTCTGGAGTTAACTTTCCAATAGGTGTTCTTATTTATTGGTCAACCACAAACTTATGGACATGGGGACAGCAGTACTACGTAATTAAACGTAACCCAACACCAGGTTCGCCTGCGTATGAAGAGTTACAACATAAGAAAGCACGTAAAGCAGGAACAGTTATTGATGGCACCACCATTGACGAAGTTCGACCAGAGAACGAGATCAAAGGGCAGCGCCAGCAACCAAAAGGAAAGAAAAAGAAGAAGAGGTAGAACCGTACATAACGGTATATAGCGGTACAAAAAGGCTTAAAACACTACAAACCCACTATGGGTGGCGAGGATAAAAATGGCAAAGAGCAAAGTTGTAGAAAAGGCTTCAGAAGAAGCAGTTGTTGAAGAGGTCAAGGCTCCAAAGAGCGCGGCCAAACTTGAAGAAGAGGGCGATATCGCGGCGGACTACCTAGAGGGCCTACTCGACATCGCCGATCTCGATGGCGATATTGATATTGATGTTGAAAACGGGCGCGCAGCACTTGCGATCGTCGGCGGCAAACTCAACCACCTCGTCGGAGACCAAGGTCAGGTCCTCGATGCCCTACAGGAGTTGACTCGTCTAGCGGTGCAAACCTCAACAGGGGATCGCAGCCGTTTAATGCTCGATATCGAAGGATTCCGTGCCGGGCGAAAAGCAGAGCTGAAAAAGCTCGCTGAAAAAATGGCTGAAAAAGCGAAGACCACCGGCGCATCTATCAAACTGGAGCCAATGAACGCTTTTGAGCGCAAAATCATCCACGACACGATTCAAGATCTAGGCCTTACGAGCGAATCTGATGGTGAAGACCCAGATCGCTACGTAGTTATCTACCCAGCCTAAAAAGATGGAGGTTTCACGTGAAACCCTCATCGAGCGCTATTTTCCCAGCTCAGTAGAGGCGATTACTACGTATGCCGCCTTCCTGCAGGGCGCCGGAATTGAGCGTGGGCTGATTGGCCCCCGCGAAGCCGACCGCATCTGGGAGCGTCACATCTTTAACTGCCTTCCAGTAACCACCCTCTTCAGAGAAGGGGCAACGGTCTTTGATATCGGCTCAGGCGCGGGTCTGCCTGGAATCGTGATTGCTCTTGCTCGCCCCGATTTACAGGTAACCCTGATTGAACCCCTTCAACGCCGCGTCGATTTCCTTGAAGAGGCGACGGCTGGCACCGGAATTACTGTTATTCGTGGGCAGGCCCAGAGCGTAAAAAAGAGTGCGGATTACGTAACGGCTCGAGCAGTGGCCCCCCTTGAAAAGCTCAAGAAAATGTCGTGGCATCTGATTAAAAATGGGGGCGCACTCCTTGCAATGAAGGGCGAAAACGCAGCTACAGAGATGCAGGCAGTCCCAGGCGCTCGCTTACATGAAATTTCTTTGGAGGGCATAGAGCCGGCACGAATAGTTGAGGTACCTAAAGGTGCTTAACTACGCGCATGCCCGATGATTCACGTGAAACAAAGCAGGTCATCGGCGTCCGTCGCCTGAAAGAGCCCATGGCCAAACCGGAGCATCTTCGGATCTTTACGGTGGCCAACCAAAAGGGCGGGGTAGGCAAAACCACCACAACAGTGAATGTCGCCGCAGCCCTATCTATGGGCGGATTGCGCGTTCTAGTCATCGATCTTGATCCACAAGGAAATGCATCTACAGCTCTGGGTGTTGAACACCGTGATAACGCCGGAATTTATGAAGTACTAATGGGCACAGTAGATGTTGCAAGTGTCGTACAAAAAGTTGTCGGCTTTCCTTCTCTTGATTGCATCTCATCAAATACGGGACTCGCACAAGCTGAAATTAATTTAGTTTCAATGGTTGCGCGCGAATTGCGATTAAAAGAAGCAATTGATGAGTTAGTAAATATAAAGATTAAAGAAGGCAACCCTTATGACTACATCTTTATTGATTGCCCACCAAGTTTAGGTTTATTAACCGTTAATGCGTTTGCTGCAGCAAAAGAGTTAATGATTCCAATTCAATGTGAATACTATGCACTCGAAGGTTTAACGCAATTATTAGAAACCTATAACGTAGTTAAAAAACGTTTAAATTCAACGCTAGAACTTTCAACAATTCTCTTAACAATGTTTGATGGCCGCACACGTCTTGCCAATGATGTTGCTGCAAGTGTTCGTTCACACTTCCCAAATGAATTAATTGATATTCCAATTCCACGAGCAGTGCGTGTTTCTGAAGCGCCTTCATATGGTCAGACAGTTATGACGTATGACCCAACTTCACCAGGTGCTCTTGCATACATGCAAGTTGCACGCGAGGTTGCAGATCGCGGAAAAGCATTTGATTCAAATGTTGTCAGCATTAATTACAAGTTGAAACAAAGTGGTGAGATTGCATGATGGCAAAACGTGGGGGATTAGGCACAAACTTAGATGCACTTATTCCAACATCACTTACTGTTGGCGGAAATGAAGTTGCACAACAGAACGAAGTCTCTGTTGATTCGATTTCGCCGAATCCAAAACAACCACGCACAGTATTTAATGAAGATGCTATGGCAGAACTCGTTGCATCAATTAAAGAAATTGGAATTCTGCAACCACCTGTTGTTCGTCAAACATCGCCAGGCCGTTATGAATTAATTATGGGAGAGCGTCGTTTCCGCGCAGCAAAGCTGGCGGGACTTCGAAGCATTCCTGTAATTATTCGACAGACTCCAGATAATGAATTACTACGCGAAGCGTTGATTGAAAATATTCACCGCAGCCAACTTAATCCACTCGAAGAAGCTGCTGCGTACACACAACTACTTCAAGACTTTAATTGCACCCACGACGAGCTTGCGCAAAAACTTGGTCGCTCTCGCCCACTCATTTCAAACACAATGCGCTTACTTAACTTGCCAGCAAGTGTTCAAAGCAGAGTTGCATCAGGTGTCATCAGCGCAGGACATGCTCGTGCATTGCTGGGATTAAGCAACGAAGCAGAGATTGATCGCTTAGCAAAGCGCATTGTTGCCGAAGGTTTAAGTGTTCGCGCAGTAGAAGAAATCATTGCCGCAACATCGCCAAAGAGTGCGGGCAGAGCAAAAAAGAAGTCATCTGGCACATCACCTGAAGTAAATGAGATTGCAGAAGAGTTAGGTGATCACCTAGACACACGCGTAAAGATTAAGGGCGGAAAGACGAAAGGCGAGATTTCAATTGAGTTTTCCGGTTATGCCGATCTTGCGCGGATTGTTAAGAAAATAAAGGGTTAATTAAGTTTATTTCCGCTGCGGCGCTCGATTTCTTGCTTGATGACGCCGCCAAGAGCCGCAACACCTTGGTGAATTCGCTCTGGTGTTGGATGACAGAAAGATAAACGCAACTGCCACGAACCTAGACCATCTGCATAAAACGCAGTTCCAGGAACATATGCAACCTTTGCAACAATCGCTTTCGGAACAAGAAGTTTTGTATCAATCTCTGGCGGCAAATTAACCCAGACATAGAAACCGCCACCAGGTTTTGTCCATGTAGCAGATGCTGGAAAGTGCTCCTCAAGTGCCTGCAACATCGCATCGCGACGAACTTTGTACAGCTCACAAAATGATGCAATCTGATCTCGCCACGGTTGATCAGCCAAATAACTAGAGATTGTCATTTGGGAAAAGTTAGATGGACACAAAATAGAAGACTCACTTGCAATAACTAACTTATCTTTTAGTGATGGCGGAACAAGCGCCCAACCCACACGCAGACCAGAAGCAATCGTCTTAGAGAACGAGCCTAAATAAATTACGTTTTCGCTATCTTCTGCACGCATCGCATTAGGACTTGGACGATCAAAACCAAGTAAGCCATATGGATTATCTTCAACAACGAAGATCTCTTCTTCACGGCAGATATTAAGAATTTCGGTGCGGCGATCTGCTGGCAATAAAACACCAGTTGGATTTTGGTAATTCGGAATTAAATATAAGAACTTGATTTTGCGACCAGTTGCGCGAGTTGTCTTAATTGCATCGCGCAAAGCATCCGGAATCATTCCGTTCTCATCCATCGATACGTGCACAACAGATGCTTGGTATTGATGGAATGTTCCGAGAGCACCAACGTATGAAGGTGCTTCAACCAAAACTACATCGCCCGG
>RGSB01000036.1 GCA_010032875.1 Actinomycetota bacterium
TATTTACAAAGAAAATGGTTATGTCTCTCTTCACGATGAGTGCGTTACATTGACCCCAGTCGGGCGCCTTATCGCAGATCGAATCGTGCGCGAATTAGTTATGTAGTACCTTTAGACCATGGATATTTTAGTTATCGCGTTGGCAGTTGTTTTTGTTGTTTCTGGTCTTTCAAAGGCAAGCGGAAATGCAAAGGGTCTTTCAGGAACACGTGATGTGAATGTCCCAGATTGGCTGGCCCGCATCGTTGGTCTAGTCGAAACTGCGTCAGCCCTTGGTCTACTTATTGGTTTGAAATATGACTGGATGCTTTTCGTTCCGTTGATGACATTATGGGCGCTCATGGCTGGCGCAATTTATTTCCACTTCCGTGCTGACAAACCTAAAACTTCATTTCCAGCATTTTTCTTGCTTACAGTTATTTCTATTGCTCTCGTAACAATCTAGGAAAACACTCGTGTCAGTTCGCCGTTTAGAAATTCTGCGTGCCATTGTTGATGAATATGTAGCGACGCAAGAACCAGTTGGTTCAAAATCAATTGCTGCACGCAGCGGTCTTGGAATTTCACCTGCGACTATTCGAAATGAAATGGCAGTTCTTGAAGAAGAAGGCTTAATTACGCACCCTCATACAAGTGCTGGGCGTATCCCAACAGATCTTGGATATCGAGTATTCGTCGATAAATTAGCGACAGTAAAACCTTTATCAGTCGCCGAACGCCGTGCAATTGAAACATTCCTAGAAGGCGCACTTGATTTAGATGATGTTGTTTTGCGTACAGTTCGTTTGCTTGCAGATGTAACAAAACAAGTGGCAGTCGTTCAATATCCATCAATGGTGAAATCACGTGTGCGCCACGTTGAACTCGTTGCCCTTACGCCATCTCGCTTAATGATGATTTTGATTACTGATGCAGGTCGTGTTGAACAACGCGTGCTCGAGCTTGCCATTGATGCCAGCGATTTGTTCTTATCAACCCTGCGTAATCAACTCAACAACGCCGTTATGGGACAACGCTTGCCAGATGTCGCTGATCGTATATCTGGAATCCTTGAGAGTTATAGCGCAGCCGATAGAAAAAACGTTGCAGTGGTCATATCTGCATTGATTGAAATGGCTATGGAGCGACCAGAAGAAAAAGTTGTCTTAGCAGGAACAGCAAACCTGGCTCGCTTTAGTGAAGATTTCTCTACCAACATGCATCCAGTATTAGAAGCACTCGAAGAACAAGTTGTGTTGCTGCGTTTATTAGGTGATGCTGGCGAAAATGTTCAGGTTCGAATCGGTACCGAACAGAGTGAGCGAAATCTTCGATCTACATCTCTCGTAACCGTTGGCTATGGAGCAACTGATTCACCATTAGGAGCACTCGGTGTACTTGGACCAACCCGCATGGATTACGCAGGTTCTATCGCTGCCGTTTCAGCTGTTGCTCGTTATGTTGGTCGCTATCTCAATGAAGGTGCATAAGTGGCTGATCATTACGACCTTCTAGGTGTTTCACGAGATGCATCTGCAGATGAAATTAAACGGGCATATCGAAAATTGGCTCGCGAGCTACATCCTGATGTAAATCCAGACCCTGCAACACAAGAAAAATTTAAAGAAGTAACTGCTGCTTATGAAACTCTCAGTGATCCTCAAAAGCGTCAGATGTATGACGCAGGTGGAAATGGATTCGGTGGCTTTGGTGGATTTGGTGGCGCCAGTGGATTTGGTGACATCATGGATGCATTCTTCGGCGGTGGCGGAAGTCGTGGCCCCCGTCCACGCGTTCGTGCAGGACAAGATGCACTCATTCGCGTTGAAGTTGATTTATATGAAGCAGCATTTGGAACCGAACGCGATATCACATTAGAAAGCGCAGTTGCATGCGAAAAGTGCCAAGCAACAGGGTGTGCCGAAAACTCCCATCCAGAAATGTGTTTAATTTGTAAAGGTCGTGGTGAAACACAACAAGTAACACGTTCAATTCTTGGTCAAGTGATGACCTCACGTCCATGCAATACATGTAATGGATTCGGTTCTGTGATCCCAAATCCATGCCGTGAGTGTGCAGGTGATGGACGCGTACGTGCACGTCAGACTATTAATGTGAAAATTCCTGCAGGTGTTGAAACCGGCAATCGAATTCAAATGTCTGGTCGCGGTGAAGTAGGTCCTGGCGGCGGACCTGCAGGGGATTTGTATGTAGAAATTGTTGAAAAGCCACACGAATATTTGGTGCGCGATGGAAATGATTTACATATCCAAATTGGTATATCAATGGCACACGCAGCTCTCGGAACTCATGTGCAAGTTGAAGGTTTAGATGGAAATCTCGATGTTGATATTAAAGCTGGCACACAAAGTGGTTCAACAATTATTCTTAAAGGAAAAGGCGTAACTCATCTACGCAGCACTTCAAGGGGTGATTTGATTGTCCACGTCGAAGTTCAGACGCCAACAAAACTCAATCGCGAGCAGGAAGAGTTACTTCAAAAGTTTGCACACGCACGTGGAGAAAAAGATGGAGATATACATTTAAGTAACCGCGACGGCGGATTATTTGGAAAACTTAGAGGAGTGTTTCACCGATAATCATGTTGACTCTATTTTTTGTCGATGATTTGCCTCGAAAAGTTGGATCCAGTTACGAATTTGATTCAGATGATGCACAGCACGCGATCCGTGTATTACGAATGAGTGCCGGCGAAGTCTTTATGCTCTCTGATGGTCAAGGTAAATGGTCAAAAGTTAAAATCTTCGCGGTTAAGAAAAAGTCCCTCGAAGTGGAAGTGATAGAAACCGGAATTCAAGATCCGCTAGAAGTTTCATTTACAGTAGTTCAGGCGCTGCCTAAAGGTGATCGTCTAAAGGAATCTATTGAACTTCTCACAGAAGGTGGCGTTGACACAATAATTCCATGGTCGGCGCAACGCTCTATTGGCAAGGCAGAAAAGGGCGTGGAAAAACTTCAAGTAACTGCTCGTGAGGCCAGCAAACAATCTCGTAGATTATTTATTCCAGATGTTACAGACGTGGCAAACACATCCAAGGTTGTCGAACTAATTCCTCAACATGATCTTGTTTTGGTATTTCACGAAAGTGCAAGAAGTAAAGTCTCCGAGATTGTTACAAGAAAATACTTCGAATCCCGAAGTGTCATGATCATCATTGGACCTGAAGGTGGCATTACCGATGAAGAACTTGAACTCTTCAAATCAGCCGGAGCCAAAGTCGCACTTATGGGTCGACCAATTTTACGAAGTGCTCACGCGGGTCTTGCCGCAATGAGCGCTGTCAACGCACTCATTAAAGTATGGTGAAGACATGGCGCTAGATCCAGATTGTTTATTCTGCAAAATCATCGAAGGCGACATTCCTGCTGACATAGTTTTTAGAAATGACAATGTTGTTGCATTCAATGACATCAACCCACAAGCGCCAACACATGTATTAGTGATTCCAACAGTGCATACAGAAAATGCTGCGGGCCTTGCAAAGATTTCTGGAACAATTACAGCAGCGTTATTTACAGCTGCTGCAGAGATTGCCGAGCAACGCGGACTTAATGGTTATCGAACAGTTTTTAACACTGGCGTTGAAGCAGGTCAGAGTGTTTTCCACGCTCATATGCATCTCTTAGGCGGGCGTGGACTCGCATGGCCGCCAGGTTAAAAGTAGTATTTCGCCCAATATGCAGCGCACTCTAGTCACTGTACCGCCAGCCATTTCAATGGTTGCACTTATTGGTACCCACGATGACAACCTTCGAATTGTTGAAGCAGCTTTCCCTTCGGTTGCAATCACAGTGCGTGGAAATGAAATTACATTGCGCGGTCCACACGCCGAATGTGGCCAAGTTGAAAAGTTATTTGCTGAATTATTGGTAGTAATTCGTTCAGGACAAGTACTCACAACTGATGCGATCACTCGCTCGATTGCGATGCTTTCTCAAGAACCGCAAGATCATCCTGCAGAAGTTTTATCGCTGAACATTGTCAGCAATCGTGGTCGCACAATTAGACCTAAAACAGCGAATCAAAAACGATACGTAGAAGCAATCGAAGAGAACACAATCACATTTGGAATTGGTCCTGCTGGTACAGGTAAGACATATCTCGCAATGGCAAAAGCAGTATCCGCTCTGCAGAATAAGAAAGTAACCAGAATTATTTTGACACGCCCTGCTGTTGAAGCGGGTGAGCATTTGGGATTCTTGCCAGGAACCTTGAGTGAAAAAATTGATCCATATTTGCGCCCCCTCTTCGATGCACTGCACGACATGATTGATCCAGATTCAATTCCGCGATTAATGCAATCTGGTGTGATCGAAGTAGCCCCACTTGCGTACATGCGCGGGAGAACGCTCAATGACGCCTTTGTGATTTTAGATGAAGCACAGAACACCACACCTGAGCAGATGAAGATGTTCCTCACTCGCCTCGGTTTTGGTTCAAAGATGGTTGTGACCGGAGATGTAACTCAAGTCGACCTACCAAACCTTCAGCACTCAGGTTTACGCGTAGTTCGAAATATTCTTAACGATATTGATGACATCGCTTTCCTAGAGTTAACTGCTGAAGATGTTGTTCGTCATCGTCTCATTGGCGACATCGTAAAAGCCTATGATGCATTTGATGAATCCAAGCAAGTCCCAAGGCCTATTCGAAACTCATGACAATAGAAATTAACAATCGCTCTGGACAATTAGTCCCGAGCGATAAGTGTCTCTCCCTCCTTAATTATGCGTACGGAAAATTAGAACTACATCCAGAGTGCGATCTCAACTTAACTTTTATCGATGACAAAGAGATGGAAGGGCTTCACATTAAATGGATGGATCTTCCAGGAAGTACGGATGTACTTTCATTTCCAATGGATATGCCAGAAAATGGCGATGACCCCGTAACTCTCGGAGACATTGTTATTTCACCCCGATTTGCCGAAGATCAAGCAGCTAATGCTGGTCACAGCACCAATCACGAGATATTTATTCTGACCACACATGGTTTACTGCACATTCTTGGATATGACCACGAAGATATTGACGATGAAAAAGTTATGTTTGCCTTACAGGAAAGCATTGTCAGCGAATGGGAAGAAATGCAATGAGTCCTTATGCGATTGCAGCAATAATTCTTCTTTTGGGATTTGCGGGATTTCTGGCAGCAACTGAATCTGCATTAACTTCAATTTCACGCGTGCTCATTGAAGAGCTTGAGAGTAAGCGTGGGGGAGAGTTACTTCGAAAATTCACTCTTCAGCCAGCGAAATATTTAAATGTAATTTTACTTGTGCGTAAAACTTGCGAACTTACTGCAACTGTTTTGCTTGCATCAATTCTGCTTCGAAACTATCCATCTGCACAAGCCATGGCATTAACAGTCTTGATAATGGTGATCGTTTCTTATGTTGTTGTGGGTGTTGGTCCACGTACATTAGGCAGGCAGCATCCACATACATGGGCTCGTGCAGGTATCGGAGTTGCATTCTTCTTGGCCTTTATTTTAGGACCAGTGACTAAATTACTTATTGCAATTGGAAATGCAATCACACCAGGTGTGGGATTTAGAACTGGACCATTTACCAATGAAGCAGAGCTCCGTGATCTAGTTGATCAAGCTCACGAACGTGGTCTGGTGGAATCAGACGAACACGAAATGATTCACTCTGTTTTTGAATTAGGTGACACATTGGTTCGCGAACTCATGGTTCCGCGCACAGAAATGGTCTGGATTGAAAAAGATAAGACGCTACGTCAGGCTCTTTCGCTCGCTCTTCGTTCAGGTTTTTCACGAGTTCCAGTTGTCGGCGACAGCATTGATCGAATCATCGGAATTGCATACGTCAAGGATTTAGCAAGACGCACACTTGATCACCACGAAGCAGAAACAACTGAACGTGTAGAGCAACATATGCGCCCGGCTACTTTTGTACCAGAGAGCAAGATTGCTGCTGACTTACTTAAAGAGATGCAACGCGATCAGATTCACTTAGCAATAGTTGTTGATGAATATGGCGGGACTGCAGGAATTATTACTATTGAAGATATTCTTGAAGAAATTGTTGGCGAAATTGCCGATGAATTTGATGATGGCGTAGAAGCATTTACATGGATTTCTGATGGTAAGGCTCGTGCTAAGGCAACACTACATATCGAAGATTTAGCTGACGAACTTGGTATTGAAATCTCTAAAGAAGACTTTGAAGATGTAGACACTATCGGTGGCTTAATGGCACAAAAACTCGGTCGAGTACCAATCGCCGGCAGCACCATCACAGTTGGGCAGTATTTAATTACTTCCGAACGTCCAGTCGGCCGTCGTCGTAGAATTAGCAGCGTTCTTATCGAAAAAGAGAGTGCTGGCGATGACAACCTTTAGTAATCCCGAAGATCAGAAGTTAGCAACACTTGCTCATGCAACGCTTAAGCGCAGTGGCGCTGCTCAAGCTGCAGCACTTCGCGATAACACTGGCCGTACCTATGTTGCAATAAATATTTCAACGCCATCGTTGACACTCGATGCCTGTGACTCTGTATTTACTGTTGCAATGGCATCAGGAATATCAGGAATTGAAAGCGTTGTAGTTGTTGGAGATAAACCTTCAAAGCCTGGAGCACTCCGAGATTTTTCATCTAGCGCAACCCTCTTTTATTGCGCAGATAATGGGGAAATTTCTACGCTTTAGCCATTGGCTAATCGCCCCGATACAATTTAACAATGCGTATTGTTCGATTCTCTCCTGGACCAAACTCTGGATTAGGTACTGATCCACTCTTTGGCTTGCTTGAAGAGGATGGAACAAATATCTCGGTCATCGCCGGAGATCCAATATATGCCGGTGTAAGCAAAACTGGAGCGGTGACCCAGTTATCTGATGTTCGTTTACTAGCACCTGTTATTCCACGGAGCAAGGTTGTATGCATTGGAAAAAACTATGCCGATCATGCAGCCGAGATGAATTCAGAAGTACCAAGTGAACCAATTATTTTTCTAAAGCCAAACACATCTGTTATTGGTCCAATGGACACAATTGTCTGGCCATCCATGTCAGAACGTGTAGACCACGAAGCCGAACTCGCAATTGTCATTGGTCGTATTTGCAAGGATGTTCCTCGCGAGCGAGTCAATGACGTAATTTTTGGTTACACAGTTGCCAATGATGTGACTGCTCGTGATTTGCAGAAGAAAGATGGACAGTGGAGCCGAGCGAAAGGTTTTGACACTTTCTGTCCCATAGGACCATGGATTGATACAGATTTCGTTCCAGGCAACCAGAGAATTTCGGCAAAAGTTAATGATGATCAAAAGCAAGATGCCCGCTTAAATCAAATGATCTTTGGCGTCGCAGAGATTATTCAATTTGTTTCACAAGTGATGACGCTTTTACCTGGAGATGTAATTCTTACTGGAACACCTGCAGGAATTGGACCATTACAACCACAAGGCACAGTTACTGTTGCCATCGAAGGATTAGGCGAGTTAACGAATCGAGTGAGCGCACGTGGCTAAAAAAGTAAAAGTACGTTTTGCGCCATCTCCAACCGGTGATCTGCACGTTGGAAATATTCGCACTGCTTTATTTGACTGGGCTTATGCACGCCATACTGGTGGAACTTTTCTCTTTCGTATCGAAGATACAGATACCACTCGCGTAACTGATGAATATATTCAAGCAGCAATAGACACCTTGAAGTGGCTCGGACTTAATTGGGATGAAGGTCCTGAAGTTGGTGGCGAGAATGGCCCGTACCTTCAATCACAACGTTTAGATATTTATGCAGAGTGGGCACAGAAGTTTTTAGATCAAAAGGATGCTTACCATTGTTATTGCACACCAGCTGAGTTGGAAGCAACGCGCGAAGCACAACGCGCTGCCAATGTTGCACCTGGCTATGACGGAAAGTGTCGCAATCTCACTGCAGAACAAATCGCAGCATATAAAGCCGAAGGCCGCGAAGCAGTTGTTCGCATGCGTATGCCAGATGGTTCAACAACATTCGTTGATGAAATTCGGGGAGAAGTCTCCTTTGATCATAAATTTGTCCCAGACTTTGTTTTGGTTCGTGCAGATGGTTCACCGCTATACACATTGGCAGTTGCAGTTGATGATGTTTTGATGAAGGTTACGCACGTTTTGCGTGGAGAAGATCTTCTCTCTTCAACGCCGCGTCAAATTCGTGTGTATCAAGCAATGGGAGTAAAACCTGAGGATTACCCAGTATTTGCACACTTGCCATTCGTTATGGGTCAAGACAATGCCAAGTTGTCTAAGCGAAATGGTGAAGTTTCAATCGCTTGGTATCGCGAACAAGGTTATTTGCCAGAGGCTATCTGTAATTACCTAGCACTTCTTGGTTGGTCACCAGGTGATGATCGTGAAAACATCACAATGAAAGAGCTCTGCGAATTATTTACTGTTGAAAAAGTTCATTCATCTCCCGCCCGCTTTGATATGAAAAAGCTTGAGGCTATAAATGGAGACAAGATTCGGGCCCTTACTCTCGATGAATTCTTACAGTGGTCCCTTCCATTCCTGACAAAGGCTGGAGTGATTACCGGAACCGATAGCGAAATCGCACTTGTTAAATCCGCCCTACCAATTATTCAAGAGCGTATTGTCAAACTAAATGAAGTGCCACAGATGCTTAAGTTCTTATTCGTAAAAGAGTTTGCAGTTGAAGCAGATAGTATTTCAAAGATTACTGATGATGTTTCAAAAGATGTTCTCAAGCGTTCGCTCAAAGAGTTAGAACCATTAACAACATGGAATCACGACAGTATTGAAGCGGCACTACGTGCATGTTTAATTGATGAGATGGGCCTCAAACCACGTATTGCATTTGGCGCAGTACGCATTGCAACAACTGGCAGCACAATTTCACCACCACTATTTGAATCAATGGAACTACTTGGTAAAGAGGCATCGCTGGCTCGAATTGCAGCGGCACTT
>RGSB01000037.1 GCA_010032875.1 Actinomycetota bacterium
CTCAATGGTAGAGCCCCAGCCTTCCAAGCTGGCCATGCCGGTTCGATCCCGGTCACCCGCTCCAAAGTTTTATTAAGTAATTGAACCAACTTCGGTTAGGGCAAAATAGCCATTCAATGTTACGACGTAACTTATGGCTTCAGAAGCACTGACTTTCACAAAAACATTAAATGGATTCGTAACTAAAGATCCATCAATTATCAAATCAGCATAAATATTTTGAGAATAGATCGTGGAAGGAGATATGAATTTTTTTCCTGAAGACACTGAATATCCCGTGGTAATTGGAATAACTCCTGCTGTCGTAAAAACTTCCAAGACCAGCGTTGTGTCTAAATCACCGTATGAAGCTTTCGACCCAGAGATATTTAATCGAATGGAATACTTTTTTCCCGGAAGTAAGCTTCCGAAATCTCGCGATTGAGTGCACCAGTTGCACCGGTACTTCCTGCTGGTCCAGGAGGTCCCGCTGGACCAGCACTTCCAGATGCGCCAGCTGCACCTGCGGCGCCCGTTTCACCGGCTGCTCCATTAGATCCTGCAGCGCCTGTTAAACCCGTTGCGCCTGTTAAACCCGTTGCGCCTGCTAAACCCGTTGCACCAGTACTTCCTGTTGCACCCGCAGTTCCTGAAACTGTCGAAGTATTCGTCACAGTTTTACCGTCAGAACCAGCAACACCTGGTGTTCCCGTTTTGCCATCCGTTCCCGCAGTTCCGCGAAGTGAAATTGGAAATGGCCACGTGTTGTTTTTCTTTGGTCCGTAGATATTCAAATTCTTTGTATCGATGTAAAAATCACCATTGATACCAATGGACTTAGTTGGTGCAGAGATTCCATTAAGAATTGTGTTTGGAATTGAATTCGCTGTTCTGCCTGCAGACTTTAACTTGATGACGGATTTCGTGGCTGCAAAACCTGGCTGAACAGCGAAAAGTGAGAGTGCGCAAAAAACAGAAGTTAGACGGATGAGAGCACGTGGACTTTTCATAGGGAATCACCTTTCGGGTTGGAGTTCAGTCTGAACCTTTAAAGAGTTCACAGGAATAGGTCTACCCCTATGCGGTGAATGTGACAGGGGACTCAACCAGCCTAAAAACTCACAAGAACCGCACAGGATTCTCGACTTCCTTTATGAAGGTCAGGGGGTTTAGTACGAGTTGTTAATGGCGTGGGGCCATTAATGAAAGTTCCTAGGGAACGAAAGGACAGTCAATGTCAAAGAGAACAATTGCAACGGTTGTACTAACAACAGTTGCACTCACAGCTGGTGGAATTGGAACAGCTAATGCTGCTTCAAAATCAACGAGAACAGTTGTTACTAAATCTGTAACTAAGGTTTCACAACCAGGAGTTAATGCACGCGGACTGGGCGGGCCAGTTGCTGCATTAGATGGCATCTTGTCTGGCTTAGTTGCCAAAGGAACTATTACATCGGATCAGGCAAAGGCAATTAAGGATGCAGTGTTGAGTGCAGCCGAAACTGCTAAAGCTAATCGTCCTGGCAAAGTGGGTGGTCCGGATCGTGCAGCAATGCAAGCATTGATTTCTTCAACTCTAGGGATTGATATCGCAACAATTAAGTCACGCATGAAAGCAGGAGAAACTCTTGCTGCAATTGCTGGCTCCAAGAAAGATGCGTTGATCGCAGCTCTTGTTGCTGAACATTCAAAGAGAATCGATGAAAAAGTTGCAGCAGGAAAAATCACTTCAGCTCAAGCAACTACTTTAAAAGCGAATCTTGTTGCACATGTGACGGAAGAACTAAATGAAGTAAAGGGCAAGGGCAAGCATGGTGGACCTATGGGAGCGCCAGCTCCGCTAGGAACTCCAACAAACTAAATATTCGTACCTCCTCCTTACGGGTAGAAAGACCCGCTACTAAGAAATTTAGTGGCGGGTCTTTCGTTTTGAAGCAGAGCACGTGAGAGTATGTCGCCATGCGCGTACACATAGGCAGTGATCATGCTGGACTTGAGTTAAAGAATGCACTTGTAGAACACCTCAAAGCTTCAGGTCATGACGTTATCGATCATGGTCCGCATGTATATGACGCACTCGATGATTACCCAGTCTTTTGCATTCCCGCGGCTCAAGGAGTCGCTAATGAAAAAGGTTCATTCGGAATTGTGTTAGGCGGTTCTGGAAATGGCGAGCAAATGGCTGCAAATAAAGTGAAAGGGATCCGCGCTGCACTTGTGTGGAGTGTTGAAACTGCAAAATTAGCACGCGAACATAATGATGCGAATGTCATTGCAATCGGTGGACGTATGCACTCCATCGAAGTCTGCAAAGAGTTAATCGATGTTTTTCTAGCCACACCTTTTAGTAACGACGAACGACATATTCGTCGCATCGGACAAGTATCAAATTTCGAAATTAAGGGTTCTATTTAGCCTTTTGCAACGTAGTGAAAGTCACTGACCCGGTGATCTTTAGCTAAACCTTTACCTTCAAACTTTGTATATGGCCGCCATGTCGGACGAGGCACTTCTCCCCCAGTGAATTGAGCTGATTGAGCAAATACATCGCTGATCCATTGTGCATATGGAACCCAGTCCGTTGCAATATTTATGTACCCATTCGCAATCAGCTTGCGATGAATCAATTTTAAAAACTCAGCATTTACGATTCGACGCTTGTTGTGCTTTTGCTTGGGCCATGGGTCTGGAAAAAATAGGTGGAACCCATTGATGCTGTGATCTTTAAACATACTCTCCAGAATTTCGATTGCATCACCTTCAATAATGTAGACATTTTTAAGTGTGTGCTCTTCTATCAGAGAGAGTAACTTTCCGATTCCGGGTGGATGCACTTCGATAGCCACGTAACCATTGTCTGGATGCGCTTTTGCAATCTCTGCCGTTGCATCTCCCATACCAAAACCAATTTCTACAATAATCTCTCGAGCATTTGGAAATAAGTGATCGATATCAACGGGGGTTCCAAACTCAATACCGAACTGATCCCACGAACGAATTAGGGCAGCATTCTGTGCCCGAGTCATGCGCTTTCCGCGTAAGCGAAAGCTCTTGATCCCCGACCCTTGTGATGCTTGGCGTTCCATTGGGTAACTCTTACATGATTAGATATCAACCTGAAATCACACACGATAATCAACATGAGGAGTTTTTGTGCCTGGAATAAATCTGACCCGCGATGAAGCCACAATCCGTTCCACGCTAGTTAAAACCCATAGTTATCAAATTGATCTCGATCTAACAACTAGTACAGAGACATTCATTGCTAAAACTTGTGTGAAATTTTCTGGTTTAAAGCCAGGTCAGAGCACATTCATTGATGCTGTTGGTAAACGAGTGATTTCCGCTTCTCTCAACGGCGTTGCATTTGAAGTTAAAGATTACGATGGCCAAACAATTAATCTTCCAGCACTTGCTGCCGAAAATGAGTTATGTCTTGAAATCGAAGCGAAGTACTCAAACACCGGAGAAGGTCTCCACCGATTCGTCGATCCGGCAGATAATGAAGTTTATCTCTATACACAATTTGAAACTGGCGATGCAAGACAAATGTATGCCTGCTTCGATCAGCCAGATCAAAAGGCTACCTTCACAATCAGCGCAATAACTCCCAAGCATTGGGAAGTAATCTCGAATTATGATGTTGCCTCTGTAACGGATGTTGGCGCAGATTCAAAGTTAACTCAATTCAAAGAGTCACAGATAATTTCGACTTACGTCACTGCAATCGTGGCTGGTCCATACCAACATGTGCATGACGAATACGTTGGTGAGAAAACTATTCCGCTTGGTATCTACGCTCGTAAGTCATTCTTCAAGCATGTTGATGCAGAAAACATTTTCAAAGTAACTAAGCAAGGCTTTGCATACTTCGAGAAGACTTTTGGTTTGGCTTATCCATTTGGTAAGTACGACCAACTGGCAGTTGCTGAGTACAACTGGGGCGCAATGGAAAATGTTGGCTGTGTGACTTTCCATGAAGATGTTTTGATTTTCCGAAGCAAAGTCACAGAGAGCAAACATCTTGGTCGTGCCAGCACAATTCTTCACGAAATGGCACATATGTGGTTTGGCGATCTTGTCACCATGAAATGGTGGGAAGACTTGTGGCTCAACGAATCATTTGCCGAATGGGCTTCATACATGGCAACAAGTGAAGCTACTCAATACACAACGGCCTGGACTGAGTTCAATGCGCTTCGTAAAAACTGGGCTTACCGTCAAGATCAACTATCGACAACTCACCCAATTGCTACTGAGATGAAGGACCTCGAAGATGTAAAGACTAACTTCGATGGAATTTCATATGCAAAAGGTGCTTCAGTTCTTCAACAACTCGTTGAACACGTAGGTCGTGAGAATTTCATTAAAGGACTCCGCATTTATTTCACAAAGCATGCATTTAAGAACACAACTCTTAATGACCTCATGGTCGAACTGGAAGCCACAAGTGGGCGCGATCTCAAGCCGTGGGCGGCAACGTGGTTGCAGACAGCAGGCGTCAATACTTTACGTCCTGAGATAGAAATCGAATCAGGAACATATAAGAAGCTTTCTATTAAACAAGAAGCTCCTACGATGCCAGTGGGATCAAAAGAATTACGTCCACATCGACTTCGCGTTGCACTCTTTGATGTCGCCGGAACTTCACTAGTAAAAAGAAAAAGTGTGGCACTAGATGTTGCGGGAGCGCTTACCGAAGTAACAGAGCTTCAAGGTGAAAAAGAAGCAGATTTAGTTCTCATCAACGATGGGGACTTGTCTTACGCAAAACTGCGCTTTGATGATCGCTCAATTGCAACACTTAAGTCACATTTGGGTGGCTTAAACGAGCCATTGGCACGTGCGCTCATTTGGGCATCCCTATGGGATTCAGTTCGTGATGGCGAACTCAGTGCATCTGATTACATAGCGATTGCACTCAATGCTCTCGGAACCGAGACAGATATCTCAATAGTTTCTGCAACGACTACCAATATCGAAACTGCTATTTGGCAGTACGCATCTCCTGCTCACCGTCAGACTCTACGTGCCACAGTTGCTGATTCATTAGGCAAATTCTTGAAAACAGCTCCTGCCGGAAGCGATCACCAACTTGCCTTCGCGCGTGGATTTGCCGAATCTGCAGCGACAGCAGAGCAAAGTAAAGAAATTCTCGAAATTCTTAATGGATCTATTAAAGGGTTAACAGTTGATGCTGAAATTCGTTGGCACTTATTAATCTGCGCCGTCAAGCGCGGACTCTTAGGTGCATCAGATATTGATGCAGAACTTGCTAAAGACAACACAGCCCATGGCAAGCAATACGGAGCACTGGCTCACGCGGCAATTCCAACTGCGCAAGCAAAGGAAAAAGCCTTCAAGGCTGTTACGCAAGAGAGTTTGAGTAACACGATTCATGCATACACATGCCGTGGATTTAACGTTGCCATGCAATCTGAATTATTGACTCCGTTTATTGATCAATACTTTGCAATTCTGATTGATCTTTGGAACTCCAAGGGATATGAAATCGCTGAAACCACTGCAACGATGCTATTTCCTGGTTTTGTTGTCACAGAAGACACTTTGGGTAAAGCTCAGAAGTGGCTTGATGTCACAGGTAAAGATGCTCCAAATGCGCTTCGTCGTGTGATTACAGAGGGACGTGACGCACTTGCACGTTCATTGCGCGCTCAAAAGAGGGATGCTTAATTACTCGATATGAGTAATAACTGACTTTGTGTTCTTCTTACGTTGTGCTGTTGCAACATAGGCAATTAGTGAAATCACTAAAAACAGAGCCGTTGGAACAACCACAAATGTAATCACGGTTTCAAGTGCACTTAATGCCGGCCCAGGAATAGTTCCATCTTCTTGATTAATCATGTTCATAAGATTGCTTAGTTTACGCAGTTGCTGCTGTCACACCAAATGGCTCTAAGTATGGAAGCCATGTCTTATCGGTGCGACCAGTACCAAGAATTCTCCAGGCAGCCCCAACAGGTTCGCGTGGCAAAGTGCGTAAACGCCAACCTAAATCTTTCAGTGGTTTATCTGCTTTTGTATGGTTACAGCGATGGCAGGCTGAAACAACATTCTCCCAATTGTGAGCACCACCACGACTACGCGGAATCACATGATCAATTGAAGTTGCAGGAGCCGCGCAATACACACAACGGCCACCATCACGTGCAAATATTGCACGTCGTGAAAGCGGAACTGAATGGCGATACGGAATCCGAACAAATTTATTTAGTCGAATAACTGATGGAAGTGCAATTTCTCCAGATGAATAATGCAAAACTGTTCCGGAGTCTTCGACCATTGTTGCTCGGGAGTTCAGAACAAGAATCAGCGCACGACGATCTGAAATAACACCTAGTGGTTCGTAGGTGGCATTTAGGACCAGGGTCCGCAACATTTGCACTCCGATTCTCAGCACGTGGCTCGCACCGATTGGTTTATCTTGCCCCAAAAGGCGAGGCTAAGGGGGCATTTCAAGGCTAATTTTTCATGTCAATTTCGTTAGAGTGTGATTTATGAGCGAGAGTTTGCAACAAATCTGGGAGTGGTTTAGCGGCTCCCCCTTGCGAATTTTACTTGTGGTCGCTGGTGCACTTTTCACTCAATTCTTTGGCGGACGTGCAATTGATCGCGCCATGTCACGATTAGCTTCTGCAGATTTAATTCCGGGGCCAACAAACACGGTTGCTCGTCAAAAAGAACGTGCACGTACGACTGGAACCGTTTTATCAAGCACACTAAATGCAATTATTTGGGTTCTAGCAATTGCAATGATTCTTGGAGAGTTTGGATTTAATCTCGGACCAATTATTGCTTCGGCGGGAGTTATTGGTGTTGCACTTGGTCTTGGTGCACAAACTCTAGTGCGCGATATTTTGTCAGGAATTTTTATGCTTATCGAAGATCAATACGGCGTGGGCGATAAAGTTGATGTTTTAGAAGTTAAAGGTACTGTTGAAAAAGTTGGCTTGAGAATCACAACTGTTCGCGACGAGAACGGAACGCTCTGGTATTTACGTAATGGTGAAATCCTAAAGGTCGGAAATCTTTCTCAATCTGGCTGATTGACCATGGCATTTGCTGCCATTTCAAGGTACTCCCATAATTGGTTTTTTAGATCTTCTCGAATTTTTAAATCTGCGACAGCATCTCTCATGCAGGATAGCCACTCATCTCGAGCCTTCGTATCGATATGGAACTCTGCATGGCGCATGCGAAGACGCGGATGCCCACGTTCTTCTGTATAGGTAGTCGGTCCACCCCAATATTGTTCTAAGAACATTTTTAGTCGAATCGCTGCACCGTGCATATCATCCTTTGGATACATTGGTGCAATCACTGGATTTATAGAAACTAGTGCGTAAAAGTGTGAAACTAATTGCTCAAATGCTTCACTACCTATCTCGTCATACATGGTGCTCATGAAGTTATCGCCTCACGAGATTGGCCTTTAGCAATCTGTAAAACGAAGTATGAAGTGATCAAACACATAAGCGCACTGATATAGAACGCGATCGCATAATCACCAAATTGAACTCGTAGAACCGCGGCGCCAAATGCTGCAATTGCTCCACCGATTTGATGCGCAACAAATACCCAGCCGTAAACAACTGTGGCTCGCTCTGGTCCCAAAATTGTGCGACAGAGCATGATTGTTGGTGGAACAGTTGCGACCCAATCGAGTCCATAGAAAATTACGAAGACAAGAGTTGAAGGATGCACTGATGCAAAGAGAATCGATGGAAGCAGTAGAAGTGATAATCCTCTAAATCCATAGTAAAAGAACAATAATTTTCTTGGATCATATTTATCGGTGAGCCAGCCAGATGCAATTGTTCCTACTAAATCAAAGACTCCGACCAGTGCCAACAGACTTGCTGCTGTTGTCGTTCCCATGCCGTGATCATGAGCTGCTGGAATGAAATGAGTTCCAATTAATCCATTAGTAGAAAGTCCACAAACAAAGAAGGAACCAAATAAATACCAAAAATCCTTTTTCTTACTCGCTTGCTTGAGGGTATCAATGGCTAGCTCGCCAGCGCCCATCGAATTCTTTGCAGGTGCGGTCCAATCTGCTGGTGCACCATAAGGAAGCACGCCCGCATCTTGTGGACGTTCCTTTAAAAATAACCAGACGAAAGGAATTAATGCGAGTGCAACACCTGTAATTGTTAGCGAAACGTTCTTCCAACCGTTCATCTCTGCGATATGTGAAAGGCCTGGCAAGAAAATCAATTGTCCAGTTGCAGAGCTCGCAGTGAGTGCGCCAATTACAAGCCCACGTTTTTCTACGAACCATCGATTGGCAACAGTTGCGGCGAAGACAAGTGCAAGAGAACCGGTGCTTGCACCAACAACAAATCCCCACAGTGCCATAAGTTGCCACGGCGCATTCATGAAAATAGTTAATCCAGCTCCGACACTGACTGAAAAGAGAGCAGACATAACAACTCTACG
>RGSB01000038.1 GCA_010032875.1 Actinomycetota bacterium
AGATGCTGATCTGCGAGAGCGATAAATAGTCACGATAATTGCAAGCCCCACAACAACTTCGCATGCTGCGACAACCATCGTGAAGAAAGCTACGACTTGACCATCTAGATTGCCATTCATGCGAGCAAAAGTTACGAATGAAAGATTTACAGCATTAAGCATTAATTCAATGCACATAAAGACAACGATTGCGTTACGACGAACAACAACACCGACAGCGCCAATAGTGAAAAGGAGTGCAGAAACATACAGATAGTTCATTGGATTCATTACTTCTCCTCCGGAACTTCTGTCTTGATCTGATCGAGTTGATATTGAGCAGAATCGCGCATGTCACCACGAGAACGAAGAGTTTCAGAAATTGAGGCCGGCGCAGGAGTTCCATCAGGCAATAGCGCTGGAACATCAACTGCATTGTGTCGCGCAAAAACTCCAGGACCGGGGAGACCCGCAGCCGTTGCAAGTGAACCAGAACGGAAACGTTGTTCGGAAAGATCTCGTTGGGTAGAACGTGGAACTTCTCGTTGGTGATGCGCAAGAACCATTGCACCAATTGCTGCAGTGATGAGAAGCGCAGAGACAACTTCAAATGGGAAGACATAAGTTGAGAAGAGTAAGTAAGCCAATCCCTGAACATTTCCAGCAGCGTTAGCTTCTTCTAGGCCAACAGATTCGCGACCAAGAGTTGCTCGACCAATGAGTGAAACCATTAATCCGCCGAAACCAATTGCGGCTGTAATTGCAATAGGACGTAATCCACGAATTGTTTCAGTGAGTGAATCTGATGCGTCAACACCTACAAGCATCAAAATAAAGAGGAAGAGCATCATTACCGCACCGGTGTAAACAACGACCTGAACAATTCCTAAGAAGAGTGCGCCTTGTGCAATATAGAAAAATGCAAGAGTAATCATTACCCAAGCTAGCAAGAGAGCTGAGTGCACAGCCTTCTTAACAAGGAGCATGCCAAGAGCAGCAATAACTGCAAGTGGACCCATGATCCAAAACAGAACGGACTCTGGCATTACTTATTCACCTCTTGTGATGGATGCGCTTCTGGAACTTCACCACGGTAATACGTGTGATGATCCGCTTCTGGATACATTGGATGCGGTGGCATCAACATTCCTGAGCGAAGTGGTGCGAGTAAATCTTCCTTTTCAAAAATCAAACTTGAACGGGAATTATCTGCAAGCTCGTATTCATTAGTCATTGTGAGTGCGCGAGTTGGGCACGCTTCGATGCACAGTCCACAGAAAACACAACGCAAATAATTGATTTGATAAACCTTGCCGTAGCGCTCTCCTGGAGACATACGGTTTTCGTCGGTGTTATCCGCACCTTCTACATAAATCGCATCTGCAGGACATGCCCACGCACAGAGTTCACAACCAATGCATTTTTCTAAACCATCTGGATGACGATTAAGTTGGTGGCGACCGTGAAAACGCTCTTGAGTTGGGGCTTTTACTTCTGGATATTCAACAACAAGTGTTTTCTTAAACATTGTTCGGAATGTGATCCAAAAACCTTTGAGCTGTGAGAGCAATGAGGATGGACCTTCATTCACGACAGGTGTGAATTCAACGTTGTTGACGTCAACATCTTTAGATGCCTTTGGCTCTAATTGATCAGACACGATCGCTCCCCTTGCTTGGTAACTCTGGAACCGCAAAATCTGGTTTAGATAATGTCGGACGTGGAGTGTTTTTCTTTTTCTGCTTAGCGTTATCAAATGCCACATTTGCAAACATGACGATTGCAACAACAATTCCTGAGAAGATCAATAAGCCAGTGCGCGAAGTTCCTTGTTGTGAAAGCAAACGAAGTGTTGCAACAACCAAAATCCAGAAGAGTGAGACAGGAATCAAAACTTTCCAACCGAATTGCATAAATTGGTCGTAACGCATACGTGGAAGCGTTCCGCGTAACCATACGAATAAGAAGAAGAAAGCTGCAACCTTTACAAAGAACCAGATAGCTGTGAACCAGCCACCGAGCCAACTCTCTGTAAATCCGAGTCCAGGTGGTGCGTGGTATCCACCAAGGAAGAGTGTGGTTGCAAGAGCTGAAACTCCGACAATGTTGACGTATTCAGCTAAAAAGAAGAGCGCAAATTTAAGTGATGAGTATTCGGTATGGAATCCGCCAACGAGTTCACCTTCTGCTTCTGCTAAGTCAAAAGGTGCACGGTTTGTTTCGCCGACCATGGAGATTGCATAAATTACAAATGATGGGAATAAAACAACTGCGTACCACCATTTACCCTGCGCAGCGACGATGTCTGATGTGGACATTGACCCTGAATAAATAAAGACAGAAACAAGTGAGAGTCCCATTGCAACTTCATAAGAAATTACTTGCGCACTCGAACGTAGACCACCTAGAAGTGGATATGTGGATCCTGAAGACCATCCAGCAAGAACAATTCCGTAAACACCTACGGATGCAACAGCAAGAACGTAGAGAACGCCGACTGGAATATCTGTCATCTGCATAACTGTTTCGTGCCCAAAGAGCGTTACAGGACCAGTTACTGGAATTACTGCAAATGCCATAAAGCACGTTGTTGCACTAATAATTGGCGCAATAATAAAAATTACTTTATCTGCAGCTGCAGGAATCAAATCTTCCTTGAGGGCTAACTTCACGCCATCAGATAAAGATTGAAGCAAACCAAGTGGACCGACTCGGTTTGGTCCTGGACGTTCTTGCATGCGAGCAACGATGCGACGTTCTGCCCAAATCGCTAAAAGAGTGAGAACAACGCAGGTAGCAAAAACAAGAAGACCTTTAACCAAGATAATCCAACCTGGATCTGTTGCTATTAACTCCGCGTTACTCATGCCTTCACCACCTTTACTACTCCGCCATGAGCGTTACCGAGTTTTGCAAGAAGTTCAGATCCACGAGAGTTTCGTGGTGCCCACACTGCATCATCGTGAATATCTTCTACAAGAACAGGTAACACGACTGAACCTTGTGAATTTGAAATTGAAATTTTGTCTCCAGTTATTACTCCAATTGCAGTTGCGCGCTTTGGAGAAATAACAGCAACAGTTTGTCGTGCTGTACCTGCAAGATTTTCTTCACCCTTTTGCAGAGTTCCGAGATCAAGTAAACGACGCCAAGAAGTAATAAGAGCTTCATCGCTAGATAGTTGTACTGCGCTGGGGGCTAGTGTTGGACTAAATGTTGAACGTGCTCCATCCCATAGACCTAAAGATGCAATTTCGCGAGATGTTGCCGAAACAGTTCCGAGTGAGATTGTTTTACCGAGTGCATCTGCAATCATGGAAAGTATTCGAACATCGCTTCGGTTGAGTGAATCAGCCACAGCTGCATCAAATGCTCGAGCGCTTCCTGTCCAGTTAAGAAATGATCCGCTCTTTTCAGTAACTGCTGCAACTGGAAGCACAACGTCCGCACTTTGTGTAACCGCGCTAGGTGCAATTTCGAGTGAGACCACGAAAGCTTTCTTCAGAGCAGAGAGTGTCTCGTTACTGTTATCTAAATCAAGCGGATCTACTCCGCCAACAACTAAAGCTGTAACTTCGCCAGAATTAACTGCAGAAATAATTTCTTTTGTGGAACGACCAACATTTGTTGGCAAAGAATCAACAGACCAAGCACTTGCTAAATCAACACGAGCAGCAGCATCTGTTACAGGACGTCCACCTGGAAGAAGATTTCCAATTGCACCTGCTTCAAGTGCACCGCGTTCTCCGGCGCGACGTGGGATCCATGCAAACTTCGCTCCAGATTGTGCAACAAGTGATGCAACTGCTGAAAGTGCTCCAGCGCTTTCAGATGCACGCTCTCCCACCAAGATAATTGATTGTGCAGTTAAAGATTGAGATGCGATTGCAGCGGCTTCGAAACCAGGAGCAACCTTTACAAAAGTCGCTCCAAGTTTTTCAACACCTATCGAAAGTTTTGTTCCAATAGATGTGACCTTGAGTCCACGCTTTTTAACTTGCTTATTAATGCGCAAGAAAACAATAGGTGACTCTTCTTCTGGTTCGAAACCAACAAGAAGTACGTGATCTGCTTTATCAATATCTTTATATGTTGTCTGTGATCCCACAACGTGCGCTGCTAGGAAATCACGTTCCTCATCAGATGTTGCACGTGCCCGGAAATCAATGTCATTTGTTCCAAGTGCAACGCGAGCAAACTTGCTATAACCGTATGCATCTTCATATGTTGCACGTCCACCAACTAGGACCGCAGCTTTTGCACCAGATAATCCTGCAGCTGCTGCTGCAATTGCATCCGGCCATGATGCAACTTCTAGTTCGCCATCTGAATTGCGCACCATTGGTTGTGCAAGGCGATCAATTGCTGTGATGTATTTAAAGGCCCAACGACCCTTATCGCAGTTCCACTCTTCATTAATTGTTGGATCATCACCAGCGAGGCGACGAAGTGTTTTTCCACGACGAACATCGGTGCGCATGTCGCAACCTGATGCACAGTGTTCGCATGCAGATGGTGTTGAAACTAAATCAAATGGGCGTGCACGGAAACGATATGAAGCACCGGTGAGTGCACCCACTGGACAAATTTGCACAGTGTTGCCAGAGAAATAGGATTCAAATGGTTTTTCTTCATAGATGCCTACCTGTTGTAGTGCACCGCGTTCATTAAGGGTAATGAATGGATCGCTAGCAATCTGTTCTGAGAAACGAGTGCAGCGCGCGCAAAGAACACAACGTTCGCGATCTAGTAAAACCTGTGAAGACAAATTAATTGGTTTTTCAAAGGTGCGTTTCTTGCCTTCAAAACGTGACTCTGCTTGTCCATTTGTCATTGCTTGGTTTTGAAGTGGACACTCTCCGCCCTTGTCACAGACTGGGCAATCAAGTGGGTGATTGACGAGTAACAACTCCATGACACCGCGTTGTGCTTTTTCAGCAACATCAGAAGTCAGTTGTGTTTTTACAATCATTCCTGGTTCGACTGGGATAGTGCATGAAGCTTGTGGCTTAGGAAATGCGCGGCCATTGATTTCGATGTCAACCAAACATTGGCGACATGCGCCAACTGGATCTAGTAGTGGGTGATCACAAAAACGTGGAATTTGAATTCCAAGTTTTTCTGCTGCACGGATAACAAGTGTTCCCTTTGGAACGGTGACTTCGAACCCGTCGATGACGACAGTAATCATGTCTACGACTTCAGTTGTCTGTGATTGCGTAGTTGTCATCGTGCACCTGCACTAGAAAAGAGTGTTGAAGCAACAGGATCAAATGGGCAGCCCTTGCCAGTTACGTGTGCAATGTATTCGTCGCGGAAATACTTAATCGATGAAGTAATTGGGCTCGTTGCGCCATCACCGAGTGCGCAGAATGAGCGACCCATAATGTTGTCGCAGAGGTCAAGAAGTTTTGCAAGATCTTCTTCCGAACCAGAACCATTTTCAAGATCACGAAGAATTTGAACAAGCCACCAAGTGCCTTCGCGACAAGGTGTGCACTTTCCACATGATTCGTGCTTGTAGAACTCTGTCCAGCGAAGAACAGCGCGAACAACACATGTTGTCTCATCAAATATCTGGAGTGCTTTCGTTCCAAGCATCGAACCAGCGGCTGCAACACCTTCATAATCAAGGGGTATATCTAAATGTGCATCTGTAAACAATGGTGTTGATGATCCACCAGGAGTCCAAAACTTAAGTGTGTGACCTGTGCGAACTCCACCTGCTAGATCAAGAATTTCACGAAGAGTGATTCCAAGTGGTGCTTCAAATTGTCCTGGGTTATTTACGTGACCAGAAAGAGAATAAAGAGTCATTCCCTTGCTCTTTTCTGTACCGTATTTTTGGTACCACTCTGCGCCATTTGCAACGATTGCTGGAACAGATGCAATTGATTCAACGTTATTTACAACAGTTGGACGTGCATACAAACCAGCGATTGCTGGAAATGGTGGGCGCAAACGTGGTTGTCCGCGGAAACCTTCGAGTGAATCAAGAAGTGCTGTTTCTTCACCACAGATGTAAGCACCTGCACCAACGTGTAGAACAAGATCAATTCCTTTACCAAGATGACCAGCTTTGTAAGCATCTTCGATTGCTTGATTAAGACGACGAACGACGTGTGTAACTTCGCCACGAATATAAATAAATGCGTGCTTTGCACGAATAGCGTGGCAAGCAATGATGCAACCTTCAATAAGAACATGTGGATTAGCCATCATTAATGGTGTGTCTTTGCATGTGCCGGGTTCGGATTCATCTGCGTTAACAACTAAATAGTGTTCTTTGTTATCGCCTTGTGGAATAAATCCCCACTTCATTCCAGTTGGGAATCCCGCACCACCACGACCACGTAATCCTGAATCCTTAACTAATTGAATTACTGCATCAGGATCCATGGCTAGAGCTTTTGCTGAAGCTTTGTATCCACCGTGACGTGTGTACGCATCGATTGTGAATGAATCTTTTTCGTCCCAGTGTGCTGAAAGGACAGGTGTGAGCTTTGACATTGCTTATTTACCTTCCTTTGCTAACTTCAAACCAAGAAGTGTTGGTTCGCCTGCCTGCACACCTTCATTTGCGCGGCCATCATTAATTCCAGCAAGGACAGCGGAGTTTTCTTTCCATGTAGGAAGTGACTTTGGTCCACGAGTTGGTGGAGTTGGATTTCCTTGACGCATTGAATCAACTAAATCTTTTGAAGATTGAACGGTTTGGTTGTCATAGAACTCCCAGTTAGCCATAACCACTGGTGCAAAGTCACATGCGGCGTTGCACTCGATGTGTTCGAGTGAAACTTTGCCATCTGCTGTGACGCCATCATTTTCAATTCCTAAGTGCTCTTTAAGTCCAGCAAAAATTGCGTCGCCACCCATTACTGCGCACAGAGTATTTGTACATACTCCTACGTGATATTCGCCCACTGGCTTGCGCTTGTATTGAGTGTAAAAAGTTGCGACTGCAGAAACTTCTGCGGTTTCGATAGTCAAAAGTTGGGCGATTAATTCGATACCTTCATTTGTTACGTACCCAGCCTTTGATTGCACGTAGTGAAGCAAAGGCATGATTGCAGAACGACTACGTGGATAGCGTTTGATAATTGAATCCATTACGGCAAGATCTTGATCTGAAAACATTAGCGATCAACACCTCCCATAACAGGATCGATAGAAGCAACTGCACCGATGATGTCGGCAACCATGCTGCCTTCACACATCGCAGAAGTTGATTGCAAGTTATTAAAAGATGGTTCACGGAAGTGCATGCGGTAAGGACGTGTTCCGCCATCAGAAACAATGTGTGCACCGAGTTCGCCGCGAGGTGACTCAACAGCTGCATAAACCTGTCCGGCAGGAACACGGAAGCCTTCTGTCACTAATTTAAAGTGATGAATAAGTGATTCCATTGATGTGCCCATAATTTCGCGGATGTGATTTAGTGAGTTACCGAGTCCATCGCCACCCATTGCTAGTTGTGCGGGCCATGCAATTTTCTTATCTGCAACCATTACTGGTTCACCAGATAGTTTGTCGATCTTGTCGCATGCTTGTTCGATAATGCGAAGTGATTGCTCTAGTTCGTTCATGCGAATTAAGAAACGTCCGTACACATCGCATGTATCTGTTGTGACAACATCGAAATCATAATTTTCATATCCACAATATGGTTGCGTCTTGCGAAGATCCCAAGGCAAACCAGTCGAGCGAAGAACTGGACCTGTGATTCCCAGCGTTGTACAACCAGCTAGATCCAAATAACCAATACCTTCGGTGCGCTTCATCCAGATTGAATTGCCGATCAAAAGTGTTGAATTGTCCTTGAATGCTTTACGCATCTCTTTTACGGTTTCACGAATCTTTTGGGTTGCACCTGCTGGAAGATCTTGTTGAACTCCACCTGGGCGGATGTACGCCATATTCATACGCAAACCAGAGATCATTTCGAAGATATCTAGAACTCGTTCGCGTTCGCGGAATGCAAAGAACATCGGAGTAATCGCACCGAGTTCGAGCGCACCTGTTCCGAGTGCCACCATGTGTGAAGAAATTCGATTGAGTTCCATCATCAACACACGAATTGCTGATGCGCGCTCTGGAACGTCATTAGTGATTCCAAGAAGTTTTTCTGTTGCTAAACAATAAGCAGTCTCATTAAATAATGGAGACAA
>RGSB01000039.1 GCA_010032875.1 Actinomycetota bacterium
GTACGAGCGTTTTTCACTCTTTGATGTTTATGCATCCCCTTGGTTTAGTGCGATTTATATACTGCTATTTATTTCACTTATTGGTTGCGTTCTTCCGCGGGCATTTGAACATTACAAAGCATCACGCGCACTTCCGCCGCTCACACCAAAGAATCTCTCACGTATGGAGTTTCATACAGAATGGAAAGGCAAAGGCAATGAACTTGACGTTGCGCGTGCTTGGTTTAAGAAAAACAGATTTAGAGTCCGCGAATTTGAAGGTTCTATCTCAGCGGAAAAAGGATTCACTCGCGAAACCGGAAATCTATTTTTCCATTTAGCCCTTGTTCTAATACTTATAGGCGTTAGTTTCGGTTCACTCTTTGGAATGCGTGGCGATGCAATCGTCAATGTAGGTGAACGATTTATTAATACTCCAACTACCTTTGATTCGCTTACGTTCGGAAAGTTATTTAGCGAAAAATCGCTTCCACCATTCTCAATTCAGGTTGATAAATTTGTTGCAAAATACGATCCAGTAACAAACGCGCCTGAGGATTACACATTGTCTGTAACTGTTAAAAATTCACCAGAGTCCGCGCCAGAGAAGAAAATTGTTAAAGTAAATAGTCCACTGACATTTGGAAGTACCCGCGTTTATTTGCAAGCAAATGGCTATTCGCCGATCGTGACTGTAAGAGATTCAATTGGAAATGTTGCCTTCCAAGGACCAGTTCCATTCTTGCCAGCAGCGTGGACGGGTGATCTCGGTTTAGATAATGGTCGCCCGCAATCGGTATATCGAATTGATACTGACCCGATGACAAAAATAGGACTTAAATCACTTGCACCTGGTGAGACATACGAATTTGCAGAAGGTTCAATCACATTTGAAACCTACGTTCCGTGGGTGAACCTGCAAGTGGTGAAAGATCCCGGCAAGAGTTATGCGCTGGTTGGCAGTATCGTTGCGATACTTGGATTACTTGCTTCACTCTTTACGCGTCGGCGCAGAATTTGGGTAAGTGTTTCAAATAAGAAGATTGAAGTAGCAGGTTTAGCAAAAAATGCGGCACCTGGACTTGAAAGTGAAATTGCACAACTAGCACGAGCTTTAGGGAGAGCAGAATAAATGTCCACAACATGGGCGTACATTTCAAATTACTTGGTGTATTCGTCAATGGGCGTTTTTGCCATTGCTTTCATTGCTCACACATATGAAACCGCATTCGCTGTTCGTGCACCACATCTAGCTGATTCTGCACAGGGAAATTTACGTACAAAAACTTTTGATTACACACGTACTGAAAAAGTAGCTCGAGTTGCTACAGCAATGATGATTTTAGGTTTTCTGCTCCTATTTGCTGGAGTAATTGCTCGCGGTATTTCTGCAGGTCGAGTGCCATGGGGAAACATGTATGAGTTTTCGATTACAGGAGCACTAGCATTTTCAGGCGCATATCTGGCTGCACTTCGTAAATATGATCTTCGTTGGTTGGGATTATTTGTCTCTATTTCTGTTTTGCTCACACTTGGAACGGCCGTAACTGTTTTATATGTTCCAAGTGCACCACTGGTTCCAGCACTGAAATCAACGTGGCTCGTTATTCACGTATCGGCAGCAATTATTTCTGGTGGAGTTTTCTTGCTTGCGAATGTAATTGCGGGTGCATTCCTATTCTTAGATTCAATGGAGAGAAAAGGCGAACGTGCACCGTGGGCTAAGCGTTTGCCATCATTAGATGTACTTGATCAGCTCTCTTATCGTCTTGTTGCTTTTGTTTTCCCACTCTGGACATTTGCTGTCATCGCAGGTGCGATTTGGGCAGAGAGTGCATGGGGAAGATATTGGGGCTGGGATCCTAAAGAGACATGGGCATTTATTACATGGGTTGCATACGCCGCATATTTACACGCACGCGTAACAGTTGGTTGGCGTGGACGTAGAGCAGCTTGGTTATGTATTTTTGCTGGTTCTACATTCTTGTTTAATTATATTTACGTAAATATTTGGGGAACCGGAAAGCACACGTATTCTGGTTTGTAAGTTTTAAAGTTTACGTAAGAAATCTGGGTCATCATCTGGCCCAATAACTCTGCGTGGGCCACCGCGTCCAGGACCTTGTCTGCGTTGACGGCCCCAAATCAAATATGCAATTGCGCCAAATGGTTGTAACAACGCAATGATAAGTAGCCAGCCCCACTTAGGTAATTTTTGAACATTATCTTGTTCAGTTTGCGCACAGTGAATGAATGCATACAAATTAAGTGCCACAAACAAAACTACGAGGATTACGCGACTCATGTTGTAATTCTACGCTTTTCTAAGAGAGCAACAAACCCAGGGATAAAAGGATTGCAAAGCGCAGTTGCAACTGCCCGGTTTTGCCTAATAACGGAATTAACTGTGCTCCCTGAGCGCCTGCCCGGATAGCTTTAATCAAGGAGAACGTCATTGGGAGTAGCACAAGAGTGATTAAGGTCCAAGGCTGCAGTGAGAGAAGAACACTAATGTGGGCAATAAGTAAGAGTGCGATGAATGCGGCACGAGCACTGGAATCACCAAGTCGAACGGCCAGAGTTCTTTTTCCAACTAACTCATCTGCTGCGCGGTCTCGCAAGTTATTGATACCGCTTGCAACTAAGCGCATCGGACCAATGCGGTTGTCATCTGTACCTTTTACGCCATCTGAATAATCATTTGCATAATTCACACCAATTTGCAGAGACAGACTCACAAGAAGAGCGAGTAATGCCAAGAAGGGATCAAAATTTTCGCCTGCGAGGGCTGTTGCAACAGCAACTGGGGCAATGGCCGCAGGCAAGGTTTTTGGGCGCGCTCCAGCAACCCACTTATACATTAATTCACCATCTTTGCTAGAGAAATACGATCAACTTTACCGATGCCGATGCGTGGAAGTTTATCAAGAAGAATCACACTCTTTGGTTTTGTGTGAGCACCAATTGTTTGAGCAAGTAAATCTGAAATTGCTGCTTTGATTGTTTCATCATTACTTTCCACGGCAACATGTAAAGCGTGTCCCCACTTGCTATCAGTGGTTGCAAAGGCAGCTACATTTAAATGTGGAAATCTCTTATTAATTTCTGATTCGATTGCACTCAAGGAGATATTTTCGCCACCGCTGATAATTGTGTCATCAGATCTTCCAATCACCTGAAGTTTCCCATCAACTACTCTTCCTAAATCCTGTGTAATAAACCAGCCATTTTCTCTTTCTACCTCCGCAAGGACAGGACCTGAGATTTTGATCTGTCCATTTTCGGCAATCTCGAATGTAACTCCATCGAGTGCAACGCCATCATAAATACAACCACCACATGTTTCAGACATTCCATATGTTGCAACCATGTTTATGCCTGCTGCTTCACCTTGTTCTCGAAGTTCTTGCGATAGAGAAGCGCCGCCAACCAGAACTGCCGTTGCACTCTGTAAATGTTTTAATAATTCTGCATTTTCATTAAGCGCGCTAAAGAGTTGTGTCGGAACAATTGCAGTGAAATCTGCCTGTGGATATACACCGACATGATTACGTAGATCAATGGGCTGAGTTCCTAATTGCAGCGCTCTGACTAAAACATTAATCCCCGCAATATGAGTCAATGGCAATAATAAAGACCATGTATTTCCTTTAGCAGCTTTAAGGTATTTATTTGAAGCCTGAGCACTGGCTATAAGTGCAGATGAAGTAAGTGCAATCTCTTTTGGCTTACCGGTACTTCCGCTCGTTGCAACTAGAAGTGAAATATTTGATGGCACTGTGGCGGAATGAATTGGGCCACATCCGAGGGCAGCACCATCTGTTGTGAGGGCTGTTTCTAGCGCACTCACATATTCGGCCAGAGTGTGCGTGGGCTCAAGGCTGCGCACTTCTCGATGTGAAGATGTGTCCATTGCCCGCGTAGGCTATCGCTTGTATCGGTAGTGATGTCTGATGGAGGGTTCGTGAGTAAGCCAATCAAGCGTGAATTTGGAAGCCGTGACATTCCGAAATGGAAAGTCGCACCAGGCGGAGAAAAATTTACAGATATTAAATACGAAGCTGCTGACGGCATTGCGAAAATCACCATCAATCGCCCAGAGGTGCGTAATGCATTTCGTCCGCAAACAATTATTGAGTTGCAGAGTGCATTTTCGTTAGCGCGAGATAACCAAGAAGTTGGCGTAATAATTTTAACTGGACAAGGTAGCGAAGCATTTTGTTCAGGAGGAGACATCAGTGTTCGTGGAGATGATGGTTATCTCGGAGATGACACATTAGCTAAACAGGGCATCGGACGACTTAATGTTTTAGATTTACAAGTACAGATACGTCGAACACCGAAACCAGTTATTGCAATGGTTGCAGGTTGGGCAATTGGTGGCGGTCATGTTTTGCACGTAGTTTGCGATCTCACAATTGCTGCAGATAACGCTCTCTTTGGTCAGACTGGTCCAATGGTTGGTTCATTTGATGGCGGTTATGGATCTGGATTACTTGCTGCAAATGTTGGCCAGAAAAAAGCCCGTGAAATTTGGTTCATGACTCGTTCTTACGATGCAAAAGAAGCGCTAGCGATGGGACTCGTAAACACAGTTGTACCTGTGGCCGAACTAGAAGCTGAAACAGTTTCTTGGTGCCGCGAAATGTTACGCAACTCCCCACTTGCACTGCGTTTACTCAAAGCAAGTTTGAATGCCGCCGATGATGGATTAGCAGGCGTGCAACAACTAGCTGGGGATGCAACTCTGCTCTTTTACATGACTGAAGAAGGCCAAGAAGGTCGCGATGCTTATAAAGAAAAACGCGCGCCAGATTTTGGTCAATTCCCTAAGCGTCCATAAGTTAATTAAATGCTCGAATCCATCCTTAACAATCTTCGAGTAATTTCGCTACCCATGAAAACTGATTTTCGTGGAATAAATACACGCGAAGTTGCACTCATTGAAGGAAGCGCTGGTTGGGGAGAATTTTCACCATTTGTTGAGTACGACGAAAATGAATCAATTCCGTGGCTAATTAGTGCAATTGAAGGTGCCACTCAGCCTCGTGCAAAAGCTACAAGAAAATACATAGATATCAATGCAACTCTGCCAGCAGTAGATACACGAGCTGAAGTTGAAAACATTTTGTCTTGGTACCCAGGTGCCACAACCGTAAAGATCAAAGTAGGTTCTGGCGCCGAACAAGACTTAACTCGAATCAAATATGTAAACGAGATTTTGCCTCACGCATCACTTCGATTAGACGTGAATGGCAGCTGGAATGTGGAAGAAGCTCTCGAATTTATTTATGGATTTTATGATTCATTTGACGAAGATTTATTGCAATATATTGAACAACCTTGCGCAACAATTGAAGAGCTTCGTGATCTTAAGGCTGCTTGCATGGTGCCTGTAAAAATCGCCGGAGATGAAGTCATCAGAAAAGCAGAAGATCCATTTGATTTAGATTTAGAAGATGCAGTAGATGTTTTGATTTTAAAGGCCGCACCACTTGGTGGTATTGAAAGATCTCTTGCACTTACTGCCCACTATCGATTGCCAGTTGTTGTTTCGAGTGCACTCGAAAGTGCTGTTGGTATCGGACATGGGATTCGACTTGCCGGAGCGCTTCCTTCTTTAGATTTTGCATGTGGATTAGCAACTGGACAACTACTTGCATCAGATATTGCCAATATTCCAATTGAAGGTGGAAAAATGCGCGTCGCTGATGTAACACCAAGTGAAGCATCAATGATTGAATTTGAAGCGAGTGCGGAACGAACTCAATGGTGGCAAGATCGGGTTCGTAATACTTGGAGCGCAGGTGCAGATGAAATTATTGGCGAGATGGGGTGGCATTGGTGAGTGAAACAACCTCGCTTGCACGCGTCATAGTTCGACAAATAATCGAAGCAGGAATAACTGATGTTGTCATTTCTCCTGGATCTCGAAATGCTCCACTGAGTTTTGCATTTTTTGCTGCATCTCAAAAAGGTTTAATAAAACTTCACACACGTATAGATGAAAGAACGGCAGCCTTTTTTGCACTTGGTTTAGCAAAAGCGAGTGGCCGAGCCGTTCCTATTGTCTGCACTAGCGGTACCGCAGTTGCAAATTACCATCCTGCGGTTTTAGAAGCGCATCACACAAATACGCCTTTATTAGTTTTAACAGCAGATCGGCCAGCACGTTTACGTAAAACTGGAGCAAACCAAACTACGGAGCAAGCTCGTATTTTTGGTAAATCTGTCCGTTACTTTGCAGATATATCGGGAGCCGTTTTCCCGATGGAGTTACCGCTTTATTCATTAGCCAGTGGTCCAGTTCATCTCAATATTCAATTTGAAGAACCGCTTGCAGCAGATTCAGATTCAACATGGCTAGATGAAATTAAGATAGCTCCGCGCAATATTCAATCTTCAAAGGCACCAAGTGCGCTAAAAGTTAAGAGTGATCGTGGAGTCTTAATTGTGGGCCACGACCGCGGTGGATTCACTGTCGAAGAAGTAAATAAATTTGCAGAGCAACTTGGATGGCCAGTTATAAGCGAAGATCCTTTGTCTCTAAATAAGTGCATTTCCCACGCTGCTCTTTTTCTTGCTTCAACTGTGATTGCAAAAGAACTCACTCCAAAAACAGCCATCGTAATTGGGCGCACAACTCTGTCGCGCTCAATCAATAATTTCATTGCATCAGCAGATAAAAATATTGTTATTGATTCGCGAATCGCTACAGTTGATACAGATAGAAATGCCGATAAGCGCTTCACCCAAATTCCAACTTTGGAATCTCATGCTGGGGATTCAGAGTGGCTAGAAAAGTGGCAAAAGTTCTCTGAGCGAACCTCAAAAGAATTAGAGAAAATTACCCAATGGTCAGAGCCAGTATTGGCGCGCACTGTTGCTGCGCACATTAAAAATGGAACCACACTATTTGTTTCTTCATCTAGACCTGTGCGAGATATCGAAGCATTTGCCAATGCGCGCACCGGTATCGAAACCTTTGCCAATCGTGGACTAGCTGGAATTGATGGAAATATTTCAACTGCCATTGGCATTGCAACTTCGCGTACATCAACGATTGCTGTGCTTGGTGATCTCTCGTTTTTACATGACTTAACTGGTTTGATTCATTCAGAAAAACCCAACCTGCTTATTCTTGTTGTAGATAACAACGGTGGTGGAATCTTTTCAACTTTGGCTCACCGTGGATCAGATGGGTTCGAAAGTATTTTCGGCACTCCACATAACTTGGAGTTAGCTGCAATTGCAAAGGCTCTCAACATTAAAACCAGTTCAGTTAATTCTGTAGACCAATTACAAAAAGAACTCTCTGCGCCAATTGAGGGAATTCGAGTTGTTATTGCCGACATGCCTAATCGTGAGAGCAATGCAGATCTAATTAGGCAAGTGCACTCTTCATTGCAGAAAATTTAGCTTCACTTTCAGCTAACTCTTTTTCTGGATCTGAACCTGCAACGATTCCACACCCAGCGTATAAACGAATTGTATTTTCAGAGATTTGTCCGCAACGAAGTGCAATCCCAAGTTCACCATCTCCACGTGCATCAATCCAACCAACAGGACCTGCGTAACGTCCACGCGACATTGTTTCAATCTCACTAATGACTTTCGCAGCTTTATCTGTAGGTGTTCCGCAAACTGCAGCAGATGGATGTAATTGATTGAGCAGCGTAAAGACATCAATATTGCTCTTAGATTCAATTAACGCGCCAGTTACATCTGTTGCCAAGTGCATAACGTTTGCTAAGTGAAGAACGAATGGTGTTTCCGGAATGTTTGTTGACGAACAAAATGGTTCGAGAGCATCAGCCACAGAACGCACCGCATATTCATGCTCTTCGAGATCCTTTGACGAACGCGCCAATGATCCTGCAAGCGCTAAATCTCGGGCATCATCTCCAGACTTACTAATTGTGCCCGCAAGAACGCGCGAGGTAACCATCCCGCGTTTTAAGCGAAGTAATAGCTCAGGAGTTGCACCAATTAATCCAGCAACACTAAACACCCAGGTTGATGGATACGCTGAAGATAAATTGCGAAGTGCAAAACGTTCATCTATCGACTTTGCAGAGGTCGCAGTTAAGTCGCGCGCGAGAACAACTTTTTCAATGTCTCCGCTATGAATTTTTGCTACGGCTTGTGCGA
>RGSB01000040.1 GCA_010032875.1 Actinomycetota bacterium
TGAACCATTTGTTCCTGGTCCTGAGTTAGCCATCGCAAGAATGTATGGGCGGTCAAAAGTTAATTCGCCATGGAATTCATCAGCAAAGCGATAACCCGGTCCACCTGTTCCTTGACCAAGTGGATCCCCACCTTGAATCATGAAGCCATCAATGACGCGGTGAAAAATAGTTCCGTCATAAAGATTTGCAGTTGTCTTGGCACCGGTACGTGGATCTGTCCATTCGCGTGCTCCAGTTGCTAGTTCAACGAAGTTTGCAACTGTCTTTGGTGCGTGATTTGGAAACAATTCAATTGTGATGTCGCCGAGTGATGTGTGAAGGATCGCTGTAGAAGTCATGGGCAGAAGATTACGCTAATTTTTCCTTAGTTGTTACGGGTTACACCAATCACATCGAGCCGGATCTAAGGTATCGGCAATGCTTTTTCCTTTGGTTTCATACAAACATCGCGAACAACCTAGAACCTCTTCCTTAATCGCATTCTCTGATATTCGTTTACACGCAGAGCAAGGGATTCCTTTGACATAGGTCACAACTCCCCAACCTGGAGTGGAGCACTGTGGACATGTTTGTTTTATTCGGAGAGCTAATTTTGTCGCAAGTTCTCCAATAATTTTTTGCCGAGATGGGCTGCAGTGTGCTCGTAAATCGCTTTCTATCACTACAACGCCATTGGGGTCTTTGTTTTTTACGGATTCGATTGCTTTGCGAAGTGAGTACTCATCGTCGATGCCTTTAATGCAAAAAGTTGTCGGAGTTTTTTGTGTACGTACAATCAATTTATGATTTGGGAAATCTGCTCGATTTAAAAATTCATTCAAGTCTTCTTGTGCATGCACAATCTTTGTTGCTGTGACTATGTCAGTTGAACGAATACTCTCAATAATCTCAAGATCTAGTTCTGTGTCCACGAAGGCCATCATTTCGAAATCAGAGTTGATAAATGGAATGAACGGATCTGCACCAATTGATCCTTCTGATGCGATTCCAATACTCTCACCTGTTTTTTCGATACCTAGTCGAGCTTTGATTAAAACCGTCTCTCTTGGAGATTGTTTTCTCTCAATTTCACCCGTAAAGGTTCCTAAAGCGTCTGTATCTAGATTGCACTCTAAAACTTGCAAACCTAAAGCTGTATTGAAAATTGGCGCGACTATTTTTCCTTTTTCATGTTTTGTTGTGATTACTGCTTTTTTCCCGAAATATGGGGACGGGTGTTCGTTCATTGATCAAGAAAATATTTTCATTAACGCGCCGATGGGTTTTCTCGCTTCATTTGGATGACGAAAGTTCTTGTGTGGGTTAACTCGATATGTGTTGCGCCGACCAACTCTTTCTACGGAAATGAAATCTCCTTTTTCAAGATCTGCGAGTATTGAGAGTGCGCTGCGCTCTGTGATGCCTACCGCTTCGGCTATATCGCGTACCCGAGACTCTGAGTTCATGCTTATTTGAACCAAAACATGCCCATGGTTGGAGAGAAAGGTCCATTCAGGCATTTCGACAGTTTTACTCATGAGTAAAGTATACATGAGATTTAATTCATGTATAGTATTTCATGTAATTACCTGAGGGAGGGCTCATGAGCTCCTGGCAAATCGCTGCCTCCAACCTAACGTCGGTGGGAGTCTTAACCTTCGCATTTGGTTTTTTAGCCGCCAGAATTAAGAGTGACGTGCGCCTGCCAGATGCTATTTATCAATTCTTAACGGTCTATCTCCTCTTTGGCATCGGATTAAAAGGTGGCCACTCCCTTAAGTCCACGAGTTTTTCAGAATTATTTGCTCCGTCAGCCACAACAATTCTGCTTGGAATATTAATTCCTTTTATTGCTTTTTACTCTCTGCGACTGATTAAAGTTTTGAACCACATTGATCGCGGATCAATTGCGGCACATTACGGCTCCACTTCCTTGGTTACATTTTCAGCTGGAATTTTGTTTCTGGAAAGTAATTCGATTTTTGTAGAAGGATTCGCGCCTGCTCTACTGACACTGCTTGAAATTCCGGGATTGATTGTTGGTATTTACTTAGCATCACGTAAATCAGTTGTAAAAGTAAGTTGGGGTGTAACTTTTAAAGAAGTTCTGCTTGGAAAAACGGTTTTGTTATTGTTAGCGGGCTTGGTTATTGGTTTTGCAACAACCGCAGAAGGCTACGAAAAAGTGAGTCCATTTTTTGCTCAATTGCTTAGTGGTTTCTTGGTTTTATTCTTGCTGCACTTGGGATATATGGCGGGTGCAAACTTCCATGAAGTTATCAAAGTTGGTGCACCGCTTGCGGTATTTGGAATTATCTTTCCTGTATTCAGCGGAGCGCTCGGTGTCCTTGCAGGATCATTAATTGGATTAAGTGTTGGTGGTGCAACTGTTTTAGGGTTGTTATGCGCGAGCGCTTCGTATATTGCTGCTCCGGCTGCGGTATCAGTGGCGTTGCCACAAGCAAGTCCGACATTGGCACTAACAACAAGTATTGGAATTACATTTCCATTTAACTTAATTGTTGGAATTCCGTTGTATTACAAATTTGCTCAACTTCTTGGATAAATTCGAACACTAAAAATTGTGGAGACCAGTTTTACTGGTTCCAAATTAAAAATTGTGGAGACCAGGGGAATCGAACCCCTAACCCCCGCCTTGCAAAGGCGGTGCTCTACCAATTGAGCTAGGTCCCCGTATTAGAGCGGGGTGGGCCTAGATGGACTTGAACCATCGACCTCTTCCTTATCAGGGAAGCGCTCTAACCAGGCTGAGCTATAGGCCCGTAAAAAGTGATTGCCACTAATTACAGAAGCGCAAGGTTACCCCGAACTTCCTGTGAGCCCAAACTCGGGTGAACTCTACACATCTTTAGCGGGTATTTCATCCTCGCTGTTCTTGGTCACTGAGAGCAGAACTGCGCCCTCATCAAGGTTAACTAGGCGCACACCCATTGAGTCGCGTCCTGTTTGGCGCACTTCTGCAGCAGGTGTTCGCATCACAGTTCCTGCAGATGTGATTGCAAGAACTTCGTCTTCGTTTTGTAATACAAGTGCACTAACAAGTGATCCGCGTGAATCTTCGTCGATCTTTGCAGCTTTAATTCCAATTCCACCTCGACCTTGTAAACGATACTCATCGATTGGAGTTTTCTTTCCGTAACCACCATCGGTTGCAGTAAAGACAAATGAGTTGCCTTCGAGTTGTGAATTAACGCGAGCCATTGCAAGTAATTCATCTCCTGCGCGGAATTTCATTCCGATAACACCACTTGTTGAACGACCCATTGGACGAAGTGATTCATCATCTGCAGTAAATCGAAGTGACATTCCTTTTTTAGAGACTAAAAGAAGTTCGTCATCTTTATTTACAAGGGATGCGCTTACTACTTCATCGCTACCTTTGAGAGAAATTGCTATGAGTCCACCTGTGCGTGGAGAGTCGTATTCCACTAGTGGAGTTTTCTTAACGAGCCCGCTCTTTGTTGCTAGAACTAAGTAAGGAGCAGCTTCGTAATCTTTAAGAGATAAGACTTGTGCAATTTGTTCGTCGGGTTTAAATGCCATCAAGTTTGCAACGTGTTGTCCGCGTGCATCGCGACCAGCATCTGGTAATTCGTGAACCTTCGCGCGGTACACGCGACCTTGGTTTGTAAAGAAGAGCAGCCAATCGTGTGTTGATGCGACAAAGAAGTGGTCGACAACGTCGTCTTGTTTAAGCGCTGCGCCCTTTACTCCGCGGCCGCCGCGACGTTGTGATCGGTAAAGATCTGCAACTGTGCGCTTTGAATAACCGCCGTGAGTAATTGTGACAACTACGTCTTGGTCAGGGATTAAATCTTCCGCTGAGAAATCACCTTCGCTGGCAATGATCTGTGTGCGGCGTTCATCGCCATACTTCGCAACTAAATCAGAGAGCTCTGTTTTGATTATCTCGCGCTGCTTTTCAGGGCTTACAAGAATCGCGTTGAGTTCGACGATGTCTTTCATTAAGCCGTCGTACTCGTCGTTGATCTTTTGGCGCTCAAGAGCTGCGATACGACGCAACTGCATATCAAGAATTGCGTTGGCTTGAATTTCATCAACATCTAGTAACTTCATTAACCCTGTGCGCGCTTCTTCTGGTGTTGTACTCGCGCGAATTAATGCAATAACAGCATCGAGTGCGTCTAGCGCTTTGAGATAACCGAGCAAAATATGTGCTCGTTTTTCTTTTTCTGCTAAGCGGAATTTTGTGCGGCGAACAATTACTTCTACTTGATGCTCGATGTAATAACGAATGAATTCATCTAGACGCAGTGTGCGTGGAACACCGTCGACGAGCGCCAACATGTTTGCACCGAATGTGTCTTGTAATTGTGTCTGCTTATAAAGGTTATTAAGAATTACCTTTGGAATTGCAGTGTTTTGTAAAACAATAACGAGACGTTGTCCAAGACGTTCATTGCCTTCGTCTCGAACATCTGCAATGCCTTTGATTTTTCCATCTTTTACAAGCTCTGCGATTTTTAGCGCAAGATTATCTGGGTTAACTTGATATGGAAGTTCTGTGACAACTAAACATGTGCGCTTGTTGATCTCTTCTACTTGAACAACTGCTCGCATAGTGATTGATCCGCGACCTGTGCGATATGCATCTTCGATTCCGGTGCGACCAACAATGAGCGCCTTTGTTGGAAAGTCTGGGCCTTTAACAACTGTGAGCAAATGCTTAAGTAGTTGATCAGATGGCATATCTGGATTTTCGAGTGCGTAAATAACTGCTTCGCTGATTTCACGAAGGTTGTGTGGCGGAATATTTGTAGCCATGCCAACTGCAATACCTGCAGAACCATTAACTAAAAGGTTTGGTAAACGAGATGGCAATACATCTGGCTCTTGTGATCGACCATCGTAGTTTGGTGAAAAGTTAACTGTGTCTTCATCGATATCTCGCATCATTTCCATTGCGAGTGGCGCTAAACGCGCTTCTGTATAACGCATTGCTGCGGCTGGATCATTTCCTGGAGAACCGAAGTTTCCATTTCCATCTACGAGTGGATAGCGAAGTGACCATGGTTGAGCTAAACGAACTACAGAGTCATAAATCGCAGTGTCACCGTGTGGGTGGTAATTACCCATGACGTCACCAACAATGCGTGAAGATTTGTAGTAACCCTTATCTGGTCGATAACCAGCGTCATACATCGCATACAAAACAAGAACCTAACGTCTTTGGCGTTGCGTTGAATAAATGCACGGCGTTGTTCCACATCTTCTCCCATTAATACAGAGAAGAGATCATCAGCTGCTGCTGCATCTTCAAGTGTTACTTGAATGAGCACGCGATGTTCTGGGTCCATCGTTGTATCCCATAACTCTTTTGCTGGCATTTCACCGAGACCTTTAAAGCGTTGGATTCCATCTTCTTTTGGAAGACGTTTTCCTGCTTCTAGTCCTAGTTTGATAAAGCCATCGCGTTCGCGATCCGAAAATGCGTATTGCACTGGTTCTTTGCCGCCCCATTTAAGTTTATATAGCGGTGGTTGTGCTAAATAAACAAAACCTTGTTCGATGAGTGGGCGCATAAATCTAAATAGAAGTGTAAGAAGCAATGTGCGGATATGTTGTCCGTCGACGTCAGCATCTGCCATCAAAATAATTTTGTGATAGCGAAGTTTTGCAATATCAAAATCATCATGAACGCCTGTGCCAAGTGCGGTGATTAACGCTTGCACTTCATTGTTTTGTAGAACGCGATCAATACGTGCTTTTTCTACGTTAAGAATCTTTCCGCGGATTGGAAGTACTGCTTGGTTACGTGAATCGCGGCCACCTTTTGTTGAACCACCAGCAGAGTCACCTTCGACGATATATAGCTCGCACTTTTCTGGATCAGTCCACTGGCAATCTGCAAGCTTTCCTGGCATTCCGCGGCCTTCAAGTAATCCTTTGCGGTTGCGCGATAAATCGCGTGCTTTACGCGCTGCAACACGTGCTGCTGCTGCATCAATACTCTTTCGAACAATCTCTTTTCCTTCTGCAGGATTTTGTTCAAACCAAGCAGTTAGTGATTCATTAACCGCTTTTTGTGTAAAAGATTTTGCTTCAGTGTTGCCGAGTTTTGTCTTTGTTTGACCTTCGAATTGTGGTTCGCCTAACTTGATAGAAACAATCGCAGTTAAACCTTCGCGAACATCATCTCCAGTGAGGCGATCTTCTTTCTTTCGGATGAAACCTTGTTCTTCGCCAAACTTATTTACAATTGATGTAAGTGCTGTGCGAAAACCTTCTTCGTGGGTTCCGCCTTCATGTGTATTAATGGTGTTTGCGAAGGTATATACAGATTCAGAAAAACCAGCGTTCCACTGCATTGCCACTTCTAGGGACATGCGGTTTTTCTTCTCATCTGCTTCGAAATAAATAATTGATTTGTGGGTCTCGCCGCGAGTTGAATTGAGGTGTTTTACGAAGTCTGCGATACCGCCGTCGTATTTATAACGTGCATGTAATTGTTCGCCTTTTTCATCAACGTGTCCCGTGCGGGCATCTGTTAGTGAAATTGTGAGACCTTTATTTAAAAACGCCATTTCGCGAAAACGTGCGGATAAAATTTCAAATGAAAAATCTGTTGTTTCAAAGATTTCTGCAGAAGGCCAGAATTGAACTGTGGTGCCAGAAGTTTTTGACGCTTCGCCTTTTTTAACTGGCGCGGTTGGAACACCAAGTTTGTAACTTTGTGACCAATGAAAGCCGTCGCGTTGCACAAAAACTGAAAGATCAGAGCTCAGTGCGTTAACAACAGAGATACCAACTCCGTGTAAACCACCAGAAACCGAGTAACCGCTGTCGCCAAATTTTCCGCCGGCGTGTAAAACTGTAAGAACAACTTCGAGAGCTGGTTTTTTCTCAACGGGGTGCATATCAACTGGGATACCGCGACCGTTATCGACGACCTGAACGCTGCCATCTGCCATGAGAGTTACATTTATTTCATCGCAGTACCCTGCGAGCGCTTCATCGACTGAGTTATCGACTACTTCATAAACCAAGTGGTGTAATCCGCGCTCACCGGTTGATCCGATGTACATGCCTGGGCGTTTTCTGACAGCCTCGAGCCCTTCGAGAACTGTGATTGCACTAGCGTCGTAATTGCCGCTCTTGCCTGACATGAAACTCCTCTAATAGCCGCTGGGTGGGAATTCCCCACGAGCACGCCGCTTATCCTAGTGGTAAATCTTTGTAGGTTTAGCGCAAATAAGGCGTAGAAGTGGGTATAGCCGAGCGAAAATCTGCGGGTTGAGGGTGGCTACTGGGTTGAGCCTATTTTAGACCTTTAGTTGTAGGTATCGCGGGGTCCACGGGCATCGCGTGTGGATCTAATGCCACGCTTCCACGAAGGAGTGTTTGGACCAATGATTGAAACAGATTCTATTGTCGCGCCAAATGGATTGTTTTGAATTGTCTTTAAAATTTCATTATTAACAAGTGAGAGTTGTGTTGCCCACGCAGTCGATGTTGTTTGAATCGTTAAAACGTTTTCGTTTATTGAAACTGGTGACGCGTGTTGTGCAATGTCATCTCCAACAATTGATGCCCATTGTGTAAAGAGTGTGCCTTCTGCAACCCCAGTTTTCCAATCTCGTTCGTCAATGAGATTTGTTAATACATCTCCGAGTAATTGTGGGTCGGTTGCGGTGTTGTTTCTGACTTCAACTATTTTTCTTTTTTTGATGGATCCGGTTTTAAATGACCGGAACAAATCTAGCGCGAGATCACGTTTTGCCATTAGTTTCTCGCTTTCTTCACAACACCCGGTGTTACATAATATTTTTCTGTAAGCAACTCTTTTGGTAAATCGCTTTCAACGGCGGCAGTAATAATTGTTTGTTCCGCCATCTGCGCTACAGATGTTAATTGTTGTCGGCGTGAGGTGTCTAGCTCTGCAAAAATATCATCGAGAATAAGTATTGGTTCGGCGCCTTCAGATTTTAGTAAGTTAAAAGATCCAATTCGTAGTGCGATTGCGATTGACCATGATTCACCGTGGCTTGCATATCCTTTTGCGGGGAATTCTCCGAGTTGTAAATGTAAGTCATCGCGATGTGGACCAACAAGTGTTACTCCGCGTTCGATTTCTTGATATGAAATCTCAGCCAAGCG
>RGSB01000005.1 GCA_010032875.1 Actinomycetota bacterium
ATTTTCTTATAAACGTTTTCCACCTCTGAATTTCTTACGTCCCATATCCATTGTGGCTACTTTTACTCGAGAACCTGAGCGAGGCGCGTGAACCATTTTATTTCCACCTAAGTAAATGCCGACGTGCGAAATAGGAGATCCGAAGAAAACCAAATCTCCCGGCTTAAGGTTTGAGCGAGTAATTAATTTTCCATATCTAAATTGGGCAGCCGACGAGTGGGGTAGAGATACTCCGGCTGCTTGAAAAGCGCGCATCGTGAGTCCAGAACAATCCCACGTGGTTAATCCGTCCGCACCAAATACGTATCGATCACCAATTTGTTTGAGTGCGTACTTGAGTGCAACACCTGCTCGACCTGAGACTCCTGCCAGGCCTTTAGCTGCTTCAAGAGATGATGCCTGATCCGCATTTTCTTGTTCTTCGGCCAATCGTGCGAGTCTCTCGCGATCTTCTTTTTTAAGTTGAGCCAGTAATTTTTCAGCTTCTTCTAATTTTGATTGAGCTAGGCGTGCTTGTGCTTGATATTTTTTCTGTGCTGCAGCAATTAAAGCAACCTTGTCAGCAACAGTGAGGGTTGTTGCATTTAATCGTTGCTCCGCAGCTTCAAATTTGTTCAGCTGAATAGATTTGCGACGAGTAAGAGCGTCGAGTGAACCAGCCGCAGATAAATAGAGTGTTGGATCTGAAGAGAAGAGCAACTCAAGGCTCTGGCTTAATCCACCATTTTTGTATTGATCTATTGCGATTGCACCTAAAGATTTTGAGAGTTCTGAGACATTTTGACCTTGGACGGCTGCTTTTTGTTTGATGCCATTGAGGGTTTTATTTAAAGAGGCCAACTTAACTTTTGCTTCTTGAGCACCTTCGGCCGCGGCAGTTGCATCTTCTTCTAGTTGTCTGACCTTGGCTTGAACTTCTGCCAGTGTTGGCGCAGCTTGCGCTTCTGGAGCAAGAAGAAGTGTGCAAACTAAGCTGCTTGTTAGCAACAGGCTGATGGCTGCACGCCTTCTTAAGAGTGACATGGCTATGAGGTTAACCTGTCAGAAGAGCGGGCCTCAACTTCAAACGCGCGTATGAGCCTGAGAAATACCGAAGATTGCCGATATTTCTGGGTTTCTAACCCGTTTGCTTCCCATCAGTTGGTAACTCGAATTTGAGCTCTTTGGTTATCTCTCGAGATGCCAACAAAGTAATTACAGAGTGCATCTGTGCTGATATCTCAGATTTTTCAGGTGGATTTATGAAAAAGGAGACGACGCACTCTGAACATTCGATGTTCTTCTTTATACATGTATCGCAGTCAATGATCATGAGGCTTACGATAGAGATAGGGACTGACATTTTTAGCTGTGAAAGGATTCCCCTATGAGCGTCATAGCAACGTTAGTGGTTGGGGCCGATGGCAGCACAACTATCAATGGTTCCTCAGCGCAGGTCACTTCAAAAGCCGATAGAGAAAACTTTCTAAAGCGTCGACGGCTCGTAGATTGCATCGTGATTGGCGGAAACACTGCTCGCAATGAGCCATATTCAAAAACCCCTGTCGCCTTAGTCGTGGTTTCCAGGCAGATGCATCCGAATCTTCCAGCCGCACATGTATGGAATATGGATCCAATAGATGCTCTTAAGCGCGCTCAACAAGAATTTGGTAAAAATATTCTGGTTGAAGGTGGTGCCAAATTTATTTCATACCTGCTTGATCACGAAGTGATTGACACCCTCGAGCTTAGTCTTACGGCAGCCAATGGCGGATCAGATATTTTTGATTTTAAGAAATATCTCCCACTTGCCAAAAAAATCGATGAAAAAATTATTGATGAAACAACATTCTATACAGCAAGATTTATGCCCACTTAAGAAGCTGAGATGAGTGCAACTCCAGCAACAGCTAACACAATGCCAACATATTGCACTCGATGCAAACGTTCATGAAGAAACTTAAATGCCATTAGCGCGGTTACGATTGGGTAAATTGATCCCAAAACCATAACCAATGATACTAATCCAAAATTTGTAGCGACACCTAGAAGAAGATTTGCCGAAAAATCTGCTACACCCACAAAAATTAAAACTGGAATCTCCGATTTACTAAAATTGCCAATGGTTCTGTACCGAATAACTAATGTGATAGTGACCAAAAAAGTTGTAGCCCGCATCATTACCATGGTCATTAGCGCACTTGACTCTGATCCAATCGACATAAATGTCATTGCTGTTCCAAAACCTGCTGCCGCACCAACAGCTAAGAAAAGCGGCTTGGGAGATAATCCTTGAGATAACTCAGGGCCACTCGCGCAAAATGCCCCAGCCAACGCAATCACCACGCCAACACCTTGAGCAACTGTTAAAACTTCTCCTGTTATCAGTGCAAAAGTTAAAGGGATAACTGCACTCAGTGAACTAATTGGTGAAACAACTCCCATGCGTCCAGTTGATAAACCCGCGTATAAACAGATCAGACCTAGGTAACCGGCAATTCCAGCAAGCGCGCCCGGAAAGAAATAACCACCATCACCAAAAGCTTGTGGCGTATTTGAGCCAAGAAGTTCACCGTTTAATAACACCAATGTAATTCCAAAAAACAATCCAATTGCTTGCGTCATGCCCAGTACGACAATTGGCGCATATTTTTTACTTAATGTACCGCCAAAAAAATCCGCTGCTCCCCATAATGCGCTAGATAAAAGAGCCAGTAGCGATGCCATTGCCAAAGGGTACAGCCCTGCCTCCCACGTAAGCAGGAAGGTGCGATTTAGAATTAGACAGTGGATTCCCTGGGGTTTGAAAAATTAATCGAGCACTTACGATCAATTACTCCGCGTTCAGAAATCATTCTCGAAGAAGTACCTGCGCCGCAAAAACTTGCATCGTTCTCCTTTGCCTTTTCAGCCGATGTCAGCAACGGCTTATTGGGCGATGCTGAAGATGAACTTGCTTCAGGCCGATTTGTTTTACTTCATGAACCCGGTGGTCAAGACACCTGGGAAGGTGAATTTCGCTGCGTAACTTTTGTTCGTGCGGATGTGGATCCAGTTATGCAAGAAGACCCCCTCTTGCCCGAAGTTGGTTGGAGCTGGTTTCTGGAATCAATTACAAATGCTGGTTGTGAATTTAATGCGCCAAGTGGAACTGTCACAAGAGTTTCTAGTGCATCGTTTGGAAAATTATCCCCACGTCATGATGAATCTGAAATGGAAATTCGTGCATCATGGAGTCCAATTGTTGACGATCCACGCGATCTCATAAAACATATCGAGGGTTGGTGTAATTTAATTGCAGAAGTATCAGGTTTGCCACCCGTTCCAGAAGGTGTATCGGCAATTACATCTGCAAAACGCAGATAAACATGAGTGAAGTTACCCCAGAAGTTTCTGTTGCCATCCCCCTATTGGCTCCAGCCGATGGGGTTCCTGACGTCATCGATACCGTCGAAAAATTTGAATCTGCACTCAATGTACTAAAAAAGGGCACGGGTCCTTTCGCTGTAGATGCTGAGCGAGCATCAGGTTACAAATACAGCGCCCGAGCTTATTTAATTCAGATAAAGCGCACCGATGGTGGGTTGCATCTCATAGATCCCATACCTTTTGGCCCCGGCCACCAACTCTTTGTTCAACTTAATGACTTGCTCAATACGGACGAAGTTATTTTGCACGCAAGCACTCAAGATTTACCTTGTTTACGAGAAGTTGGAATTAATCCATCTCGTCTTTTTGATACTGAACTTGGAGGTCGAATTGCGGGCTTGCCTAGAGTTGGATTAGGACCACTACTGGAATCACTCATGCACGTTTCCTTAGCCAAAGAGCACTCTGCCGTTGATTGGTCTACGCGTCCTTTGCCACAAGAATGGCTCAATTACGCAGCCCTAGATGTTGAGCTGCTTATTGAATTACGAGAGAAAATTTATGAACTTCTTTCTTCGGCGAAAAAATGGAAGTGGGCCGAAGCTGAATTTGCGTCAATTCTGCAAGCCCCCGCACCTGCGCCACGAGTTGATCCGTGGAGAAGAACTTCCGGAATGCACAGAATTAAGAAACGCGATCAACTCGCAGTGATAAAAAATTTATGGCTCGCACGCGATGAGATTGCGCAAGCGAATGACATTTCGAGTGGAAAACTTTTAAATGATGCGGCCATCATTGAGTTTGCAATTCACAAACCGCTCAATAAAAAAGATGCAGAAAAAGCACTACGACCCATCGGCATGCGAGCGCGATGGCTAGAAAATATGCCAACGTGGTTAGCTGCAATTGAATCCGCTCTCAATACCCCAGAAGATCAATGGCCGCCGATGAAATCCGGCGCAGATACTCTGCCTCCGCTGAAATTGTGGCGCGAAAGATTTGCAGATAAATACGCACCCCTAACTCATGCGCGCTTTGCTGTAGAAAACATCGCACAAGAGTTATCGATCCCTGCTGAAAACTTAATCTCTCCCGAAATCATCCGCCGAATCTGCTGGGCTCCCCCAGGGGATTCACATGAGGCGCTCAATGTCGCAGCCGTGAGTCAAGCAATGCAGAATTTAGGTGCCCGCCCATGGCAGATCGACATCGTGGCACCTCTGGTTGCGCCAGCCTTACTTGAGCGTGAACCTAGGGAAATACCCGCTGTCGAGGCCTCTGAAACCGATCCTGAAGCGCCCTGATTTACGCAACACTTAAGTTGCGTAAATCGAAACCACGGGATAAGTTATTTCCATGTTGAGCACATTCTTAATCGCACTACGTGAAGGCTTAGAAGCCGCACTTATTGTCGGAATCCTTGTTGCCTACCTGGTTAAGACAGGACGAAATCACCTACTGGCTCCCCTCTGGCTTGGTGTGAGCGTTGCACTTCTTGCCAGTTTAGGTCTTGGTGGTTTCCTTTCCTTCACATCTGCTGAGTTATCTGCTCGCGGCGAAGAATTTTTTGCTGGAACCACATCATTCCTAGCTGTTGGTTTCGTGACATGGATGGTCTTTTGGATGAAGCGCGCGGCACGGGGATTACGTGAAGAACTTCATGGAAAAGTTGATTCTGCAGTGGGTACCGGATCCCTAGCCATCGCGGTAACTGCTTTCGTTGCAGTTGTGCGTGAAGGATTAGAAACAGCTCTGTTCATTTATGCAAACTTCAAAACAGTTGGCGCTGCATCTTCAGCGACAATCGGATTAGTACTAGGCCTAGCTCTAGCCGTTGCTCTTGGTTATTTAATTTACAACCGAGCAGTCAGAATTAACCTAGGTAAATTTTTCCAAATTACGGGTACAGCGCTTGTAGTAGTGGCAGCCGGAGTTCTTTCTTATGGAATTCACGAATACCAAGAATTAGGTTGGCTGCCAGGCGTCGACTCATTTATTTGGGATGTCACTAGCTGGATGGCAAAGGATTCGATTGTGGCAACGGTGCTTGCAGGATCTATCGGATTCGATACAACAACTTCATGGTTGCAGTTCTTAGTTGCTGGTGTCTATCTTGGATTTGTTCTGTGGCTCTATCTAAGGCCTGCTCGTGCGCCTAAGAAAGAGCTGATTTCAGCCTAAATCTTTTACTTTTGGCTACTGACGAGTAACCTATGGGTACCTCACACAGGTGCTCATAGAGAGAAGTTTACGATGTCACGTTCAGTTGTCTTAGTAGATGCAGTCCGCACTCCATTTGGAAAAGCCGGAAGTTTGTATGCCGGAACACGCGCTGATGATTTAATCGTTCGCGCAATGCGTGGACTTTTGGAACGCAACCCAAAAATCGCACCTACTGATATTGATGATGTGGCAATTGCTGCTGCAACTCAAAGTGGTGATCAAGGAATGAACATCGGTCGCAGCGCCACTCTATTAGCTGGACTTCCAAACTCTGTTCCAGGTTATTCAATTGACCGCTGGTGTGCTGGTGCATTAACTGCAATGACAACTATCGCTGGATCAATTGCGATGGGTGCATATGATGTTGGAATTGCAGGCGGAGTAGAGCACATGGGAAATCATCCAATGGGTGAAGGAATTGATCCAAATCCTCGCTATCTTGCAGAAAAAATTGTTGAACAAGATGCGCTAGCTATGGGAAATACAGCCGAACGTTTACATGATCGCTTTCCCGCAATCACAAAAGAACGCGCAGATAGATATGCACTCGGTTCACAAGAAAAAACAGCGAAAGCCTATGCTGAAGGAAAAATACAAAAAGATTTGATTCCAACTGCAACTCGTAGTCCTGAACTTGGCTGGGGCGTTGCAACAATTGATGAACCACCACGCCCTGGAACAACAATGGAAGCACTTGCTGCACTAAAGACTCCATTTCGTCCTGCAGGTCGTGTCACTGCAGGAAATGCGGCAGGCCTCAATGACGGAGCAACGGTTTCATTATTGGCAAGTGAAGATTTTGCTAAAGCAAAAGGACTTTCGATAAAGGCCCGATTAGTTACTTTTGCATTCGCTGGAGTAGAACCAGAAGTAATGGGATACGGACCTGTTCCAGCTACTGAAAAAGCTTTGAAAAAGGCTGGGCTAACAATTGCTGATATTGGTTTATTTGAAATTAATGAAGCATTTGCAGTTCAAGTCCTTGCATTTCTAGATCACTTTGGAATCGCAGATGATGATCCACGTGTAAATCCCGTGGGCGGCGCTATTGCTGTTGGACATCCACTTGCTTCATCAGGTGTTCGCCTGGCCCTTAACTTAGCTCGTGGTTTTGAAGAACATCCAGAAGTTCGATACGGAATTACAACTATGTGTATCGGTCTAGGTATGGGCGGAACAATTATTTGGGAAAACCCACACTTTACGAAGGGCGCAAAGTAATGAGCACTCCTGCAGATCTCACACTTCCAGAAGGTGCTCCTGAAGAAGTAATAACTCACGCAATTGTGCGCCCAGTTGATCTCACTCCATTTGGTTTTAAGGGTACGTTGGCGCTGATCACTTTGGATAATGGTCAAGACCACACTCGTCCTAACACATTTGGTGCAAAATCTCTTGCCGCACTCAATGAAGCGATTACTTCAGCGATTGCCAGTGCACCTGCAGCAATTGCAATCACCGGAAAGCCATTTATATTCGCTGCTGGTGCAGATTTGTCAGCGCTAGCGTTTTTAAACAAACGCGAGCAATCACTAGCAATTGGTAAATTTGGTCACGACGTATTTCGACGTCTTGGCGAAATCGATATTCCGACCTTTGCATTTATAAATGGGTTGGCACTCGGTGGCGGTTTAGAAGTTGGTCTGCACTGTAATTACAGAACGCTTTCATCAACTGCATTTACTGGTTTGCCTGAAGTTTTCCTTGGCCTGGTTCCAGGCTGGGGCGGAGCAACTCTTTTACCTAAATTGATTGGTCCTGAAAAGGCCGTCCAAGTAATCATGCTTAATGCTCTTAATAACAACACAATGATGAAAGCCAAGGATGCACTCTCACTGGGTGTTGTTGATGCAGTGTACGAACCAGCAGATTTCTTAGAAAAATCTGTTTCATTTGCAGCATCAGTTTTAAGTGGATCGACAAAAATTGAACGCAAAGACTTCAGCAATGATCCAGCATGGGACTCTGCGCTAGCGACCGGTCGCGCAGCGGCACTAAAGAAATATGGCGGTGCAGAAATTGCAGCACCTACTCGCGCACTCGAACTAATAGCGGCTGCAAAAACTGCTACTCGTTCAAGTGGTTTTGATGCCGAGGATCAAGCGTTAGCTGATCTGACAATGTCAGATCCATTACGCGCATCCTTATACGCATTTAATCTCATTCAAAAAAAGCGAAAGAAAGTTGAAGGTGCTCCAAAACCTGCACTTGGTCGCAAAGTAGCCAAAGTTGGAGTTGTCGGTGCTGGATTAATGGCTTCACAACTAGCTCTTTTGTTCGTGCGTAATTTGAAGTGCCCAGTTGTTATGACAGATATTGATCAGGCGCGCGCAGATAAAGGTGTCGCTTGGGTTCGCGCAGAGTTAGCAAAACTAGTTGAGAAGCGTCGCATGTCTCAAGAGAGTGCGGATCGTCTGTCAGCTCTTGTTTCTGGATCTGCTGACCAAAGTGTTTTTACTGGATGCGACTTTGTTATTGAAGCCATCTTTGAGGAGCTCTCACTTAAGCAGGAACTATTTAAGAAACTAGAGACCATAATTTCACCTGAGTGTGTTTTAGCGACAAATACCTCATCGCTATCTGTTGAAGCAATGAGCGAAGGACTGAAAAATCCTGAACGCGTGGTCGGATTCCATTTCTTCAACCCTGTTGCAATCATGCCGCTACTAGAAGTTGCGCGTACAACAAAGACAGACGATGCGACAACAGCAACAGCTGTAAACATAGGTAAAGAACTCAAGAAAACTATGGTCATCACAAAAGATGCTCCGGGATTCGTAGTTAATCGACTTCTCACTCGCTTCATGGGTGAAATCACCGATGCAATGGATGAGGGAACTCCCCCAGAAATTGCAGATAACGCAATGCGCTCCATTGGTTTTCCAATGTCACCATTTGAATTGTTAGGACTCGTCGGTCCTGGAGTTGCACTTCATGTTTCCGAAACTCTCAATAAGAATTTAGGTCCCCGATACAAGATTTCGCCAACTATGCAAGCAATGGTTAAAGCTGGTATTCGTACCTTCTACATTAAAGATGACAAAGGTGGCTTAATCGCTAATCCTGAAGCCGTTGAATTAATTGTTTCTGGAGACAAATCATCTACAGCAGAACAGGTTCGCTCGCGCGCACTTACAGCACTGGCAGAAGAAGCTCGCATGATGCTTGATGAAGGCGTCGTTGCAACTCCTGCAGAAATAGATTTATGTATGTTGCTCGGAGCTGGTTGGCCGATGCACCTTGGTGGAATATTGCCGTATCTAGATCGTGAGGGAATTAGCGAAGCTGTGAGCGGGAAGCGTTTTCATCAACCGGGAATTGCATCCCTTCCTTAAGGGAGCTGCTCCACTCAACAATTGATCGCGTAATATTTTGTGCGGTTATTCCGAGGTCTTGCAAAACTTCATCACGCTTTGAGTGTTCTAAAAATTCAAGTGGAACACCGATTGAGTGAATTGGAACTTGTAATCCTGCATCTCTGAACATCTCTGAAACGGTGCTCGCAATTCCACCATGGCGAATACCATCTTCAAGAACAACAACACTCTTATAACGTTGAGCCATTGTGACCAAAGATTCTGGAAGTGGCTTCACCCATCGCGGATCAATAACGGTGACACCAACACCCTCTCTATATGCTTGAGATGCAGCCTCAACAGCCATGTGTGCCATTGCACCAATACTTACTAATAAAACATCTGCGCTTTCGCCACGATATAAAACATCCACTCCATCTCGTCGCTCAAATGCTGGAATATCGGCAACTACCGCACCTTTTGGAAAACGAATCAGGGTAGGCGCATCTTTAACCTGCAATGCTTCGCGAAGAGTTTCCTTGACTCGTGCACCATCTCGCGGCGCAGCAACTTGAAGTGTCGGAACTATTCCCGTTAACGCTAAATCCCAAATTCCATTATGTGATGGCCCATCATCTCCGGTTATACCGGCACGATCTAATACGAACGTAACTCCTGCTTTGTGCAAAGCAACATCTAAAAGCATCTGATCAAAAGCTCTATTAAGAAATGTTGCATAAACCGCCACAACAGGGTGGAGCCCAGCAAAAGCTAAACCAGCTGCATTTGTTACTGCATGTTGTTCGGCAATACCCACATCGATTGTTCGTGTAGGAAATTCTTTTTGAAACTTATCCAAGCCAGTTGGTCCAAGCATCGCAGCAGTAATTGCCACAATATCTTTTCGCTCACGACCGATTTCAACTAATTCATTCGCAAAAACACTAGTCCATGAGGCTGCACTTTTTTTAACAGGTAATCCAGTTTCTGCATCAACAATTCCAACAGCATGGAATTTTTCCGCTTCATCTTCAATGGCGGGTGCGTATCCACGACCCTTTTCAGTTATGGCATGGACCAAAATCGGACCACCAAACTCTTTTGCTTTCAGAAGTGCTTTCTCCATGGCTTCGATGTCATGCCCATCGAATGGACCAAGATATTTCAAACCTAGATCTTCAAACATTCCCTGCGGGGCGACAATATCTTTTATTCCTTTTTTCATTCCATGCAACGTGTCATAAATTGGACCACCAACAACTGGTGTGCGGGAAAGAATTTCCTTGCCCCAATCCAAGAACTTTTCATATCCGCGAGTCGCACGTAGTGTCGAAAGATATGTTGCTAATCCGCCAATGGTTGGTGAATACGAACGTTCATTATCGTTTACAACAATGACCAACTTTTGTGTTTTTGAAGCTGCAATGTTGTTCAGTGCTTCCCAGGACATTCCACCTGTCAGAGCGCCGTCTCCCACAACTACAACTACATTTCGATCATCTTGCCCGCTGAGCGCAAAGCCTCGAGAAATTCCATCTCCCCATGAAAGAGCGGTCGATGCGTGTGAATTTTCGATGACATCGTGAACACTTTCAGTTCTACTTGGATAGCCGGCTAGTCCACCACGTTGGCGAAGTAAGTCGAAACCCTCGCTTCTTCCGGTAAGTATTTTGTGGACATAACTCTGATGGCCTGTATCAAAAAGAATGACATCTTTAGGAGATTCAAAAATTCTATGTATCGCAATCGTTAGTTCAACAACACCTAAGTTAGGGCCAAGGTGGCCGCCCGTCTTTGTAACTTTTTCAATCAGAAATTCACGGATTTGTGCGGCAAGCGATTCGAGTTCGCTGTGAGTTAAGTGCGCTAAATCTTGTGGCGACTTGATATCTGAAAGCACGCCCGTAGTCTAGAACGCCCGGTCAGTTTAAGCACGCTAAGCGAGAAGTGAACGCAATACGTACTGCATGATTCCGCCGTGGCGGTAGTAATCCGCCTCTCCTGGGGTATCTATGCGAACTAATGCACTAAAGGTTTTATCTCCCGCTTTAACTGTCACTTCTTTTGGAGTGATCCCAGAATTTAACTCCGTAATTCCTGATACATCAAATACTTCATCACCTCGCAAACCAAGAGTTGCAGCACTGTCGCCACTCTTAAACTGCAATGGAAGCACGCCCATACCAATCAAATTGGAACGGTGAATTCTTTCAAAACTTTCCGCAATTACCGCACGAACCCCGAGCAATGCCGTCCCTTTTGCTGCCCAGTCTCGGGAGGATCCAGAACCATATTCTTTCCCGGCCAAAATAACGAGTGGAACACCAGCGTTCTGATAATCAATGGATGCATCATAAATTGTCGCTTGCTCGCCATTTTTTAAGAAGTTGCGAGTAAATCCACCCTCAACACCATCAAGCAGTAGATTCTTTAAACGAATATTTGCAAATGTTCCACGAATCATTACTTCATGATTTCCACGACGAGAACCATATGAATTAAAGTCTTTACGATCTACTCCATTTTCTTGAAGATATTTACCTGCAGGTGAATCTGCTTTGATGTTTCCTGCAGGTGAAATGTGGTCAGTCGTAACAGAGTCACCAAGAATTGCCAGAACTCGTGCCCCAGAAATATTGCTGACCGGCGTAGGTTGCGCCGGCATCGAATCGAAGTACGGAGGCTTGCGTACGTAAGTTGATTTTGCATCCCACTCAAAAGTTTTACCTGTTGGGGTATCGAGTGATTTCCAACGATGATCGCCATCAAAAACGCTGGCATAATCTTTGCTAAACATTTCAGAAGATATCGATGAATCAATAACGCTTTGAATTTCTTGTGGAGATGGCCAAATATCTGCCAAGTAAACTGGCTTTCCATCGGATCCTTCTCCAAGTGAATCGTTAACAAAATCGTGGTCCATTGTTCCTGCGAGTGCGTAGGCGACAACTAGTGGAGGTGAGGCAAGGTAGTTCATCTTTACATCTGGGCTAATGCGACCTTCAAAATTTCTATTTCCAGATAGCACAGCACTCACAGCTAAATCATTTTCATTTACTGCCTTACTTATTTCTACTGGAAGAGGACCAGAGTTACCAATACATGTAACGCACCCGTATCCAACAAGGTTAAATCCAAGTTTTTCCATATACGGTGTCAGGCCGGCACGGTCATAATAATCAGTTACGACCTTAGAACCTGGAGCCAACGTTGTCTTCACCCATGGCTTCGAATGCAAGCCTTTTTCAACAGCTTTTTTAGCCAATAGTGCAGCACCAATCATGACCGATGGATTCGAAGTATTTGTACATGAAGTGATGGAAGCGATAACAACATCACCATTTTTTATGGTTGTGCTCTTATCATTAACCTTTATATCAATAGCATTTCTTGATGTTTTATCACCAAAATAGTTGGGCAAAACTTTTTCGAAAGCTTTCTTAGAATCTGAAAGAGAGATTCGATCTTGTGGCCGCTTAGGACCAGCAATTGATGGGACAACTGTTGAAAGATCGAGTTCGATATTTTCAGAAAAACGTGGAGTGCTCTCTGGGTTATGCCACAATCCTTGAAGTTTTGCATATTGTTCAACTAAAGCAACTTGCTCAGCGCTGCGACCAGTGAGAGTTAAGTAACGGAGTGTTTCTTGGTCAATCGGGAATATCGCACATGTTGATCCGTATTCAGGACTCATATTTCCGATAGTTGTTCGATTTGCCATTGGAACAGCAATAACACCTGGACCATAAAATTCAACGAATTTTCCAACCACACCATGCTTTCGAAGAATCTCTGTAATTGTTAGAGCTAAATCTGTTGCAGTTGTTCCAAGCGGCAATTCTCCGCTGAGTTTGAAACCAACTACTCGCGGAATCAACATAGACACTGGCTGTCCTAAAAGGGCTGCTTCGGCTTCAATTCCACCAACGCCCCAACCAAGAACTCCAAGACCATTGACCATAGTTGTGTGTGAATCAGTGCCAACAACTGTATCTGGATAGGCACGCATGACTCCGTTGACGTTTCGAGTCATAACGACACGTGCGAGATATTCAATATTTACTTGATGAACAATTCCAGTTCCGGGCGGCACTACTTTAAACTCATCAAAAGCGCCTTGTCCCCATCGTAAGAAACGATACCGTTCGCGATTTCGCTCATATTCAATATCTGTATTTTTCTCAAATGAATCTTTTGTTCCGAAGACATCGGCAATGACAGAGTGGTCAATGACTAACTCGGCGGGAGCGAGTGGATTAACTTTCGACGCGTCTCCTCCCAGGGCAACAATCGCTTCGCGCATCGTCGCTAAATCGACGATGCAGGGAACACCAGTGAAATCTTGCATAACAACTCGCGCAGGTGTGAATTGGATTTCAGTATCTGGCTCTGCTGCTGGATCCCACTGCGCAAGAGCTTTAATGTGCGCGGAGGTTATGTTCGCACCATCTTCGGTTCGCAACAAATTTTCTAAGAGAATCTTCAAACTAAATGGAAGAGAATTCGCGCCTTCGATTTTTGAGATATCAAATATTTCAAAGGTCTTTCCGGAAACGCTGAGTGTGCTCTTTGCATTAAATGAATTCGTACTCATCGTGACTCCCAGCTAAAAGTATCTTGACGTCAAGATACCTCATTCGGGGTAAACAGTGCAACACATTCAATGTGGTGAGTCATCGGAAATAAGTCGAAAGCTCGAATCTTTTTTAGGTTATAACCCTTTTCACTCAAATATGCCGTATCTCTTGCCAGTGCTGCCGGATCGCACGCCACATAAATAACAGATCGCGGGGTTATTCGCGCAATCTCTTGCACGACATCTTTTCCTGCTCCTTCACGCGGTGGATCCAAAATAATGACATCAGCTCGATTTATACGTGAAATTACCTTCGCAACATCGCCAGTTGTAATGTGCACATTCTGTTTGTCGGCAAAATTACTCTTGGCATCTGATGTTGCATCTTTGCTGCCTTCAACTAAATGTATTGATCCACTTGCACCAACTTCATTCAAGCAAGCTGAAGTAAATAATCCAACTCCCCCATATAAATCCAAGATATTTTCTCCTTCTTGAATTTGAGCAAAATCACGAACAACGTCACTGAGAACTTGCGGTGCTCGTTTGTGTCCTTGCCAAAATGATCGCTGACTCACCTGCAATAAATCCCCACCGACTCTTTCGTGAAGAACAGCTGGGCCAGTATTTTGTCGAAACTTTCCATCGCCACTCTTTGGCGCCTCGGCAACCATGCGTTCACCTTCAGATGAGTATGCGATTTCTATACGAACATCAGGTGTAAGTTTTTGAGAAGACATTGAAGCAATACCTATCTCAGGAAGTGCAATGATGCACTCATCCACAGGAATCACATGATGGCTTCGAGAAGAGTAGAACCCCAGAGACCCTTGGTGATCAGTGGTTGCAGTTATTCGTGTTCGCCAATGTAAAGCATCTCCCACTCCTTCAACTTCAACCGAGAGATCCATTTTTGCGATTCTCTCAAATTGCTCTCTAATTACTTCCGACTTAAGACTTCTCTGCCGTTCTATTGAAATATGTTGAAAATCGCAACCACCGCATCCGTTTCGGTGTGAGAATTTGCAAGGTGCTTGAACGCGGTCTGGGCTTGCAGAAATAACCTTGATAACATCGGCTCGAATGAAATTTGTACTTGTACTTGTAATTTCAATTTCGACTTTTTCGCCAGGGATAGCGTGGCGAACAAAAATCACAGCTTTCTTCCCACTTTCACTTTCGTGGCGTGCAATAAAATGTCCGCCGTGGGCAATTTTTTCGATATCTACCGTGAGACGCTGACCCACCTGCAGGCTTATTTGCGCCTTTGATTCCATGTATCTAAGAGTAAGGGTGTAAGTTGTACTACGTGCACGTAGTCATTATGGGTTGCGGTCGAGTTGGCTCTTCCCTTGCTATTGAGTTGGAATCTGCGGGTCATTCAGTTTCAGTTATAGATCAAGCTCGTGAATCCTTCCGTCGACTAGGTCCGAACTTCAAAGGTCACACAGTTACTGGTATGGGTTTTGATAGAGATACTCTCTTAGAAGCTGGAATCGAGCGGGCTGAAGCATTCGCAGCTGTAAGCAATGGCGATAACTCAAATATTTTGGCAGCACGCGTCGCGAGAGAAACCTACAAAGTTGCAAATGTAGTTGCACGCATTTATGACCCAGGTCGCGCAGAAATTTACCAACGCTTAGGTATTCCAACTGTTGCCACTGTTCTTTGGACTACTGATCAAATTCTGCGCCGAATCGTTCCTGAAGGATCAAAATCAGAATGGCGTGATGCAAGCGGTGCAATTCAACTCTGTGAATTCCATCCAGTTGCTAGTTGGTTTGGCATTGCAGTTTCAAGAATTGAAAACATTACGGGTGCTCGCGTGGCATTTATCACTCGACTCGGGGCGGGTTTGATTCCAGATGAACATACAGTTTTCCAAGAAGGCGACCTTCTGCACATGATGGTCCGTGATGAAGATTTAGCGAATGTTGAAAAGTCCTTTTCACATGCTCCGGAGAGTGCCTCATGAGAATTGCAATCGCGGGAGCAGGAAATGTAGGTCGTGCGATTGCACGCGAACTCCTCGATAACGGCCATCAAGTTTTGCTTATCGACAAGGATCCAAAAGCGATGAAGATGCAGAGCGTCCCTGATGCTGAGTGGCTCATGGCAGATGCTTGCGAAATTACATCACTAGATAATGCAAAATTAAATAATTGCCAAGTTTTGGTTGCAGCAACTGGAGATGACAAGGTTAATCTCGTTGCATCCCTTCTTGGAAAAACAGAATACGGAATTCCACGTGTAGTCGCGCGAATTAATCATCCAAAAAATGAGTGGCTCTTCGATAGCTCATGGGGTGTTGATGTTGCTGTTTCCACTCCGAGAATTATTTCCGCTCTAGTGGAAGAAGCAGTCAGTGTTGGAGATGTCGTCCGCCTCTTTTCTTTTAGAAAGGGACAAGCCAATTTGGTTGAACTCACTCTTCCTGATACTTCCTCATGCATCGGTAAAACTGTTGAAGAAATTCAATTACCAGATAACGCATCACTCGCTGCGATTGTGCGAGATGGTCAAGTAATTGCTTGTTCAGCTCATGATGTTTTTGCTGCAGGCGATGAATTGCTTTTTGTTGCATCTGCCGCAGCTGAAGCACAAATTAAAGCGTGTTTTATTCAGAGCTAATCTTCAGCTTTGACGCTGGGAACTTTCTTAATTATTAACCAGGATCCCCAGGCTGCAGCAGCAAAGAGTGGGTAGCCCATCGCAAGATTGACACTTCCGAGTAAGTTGAGATTTTCTGGCCCACTTAAATAAATAGGAACTTGCACGAGCAATCGAAGATAAAACATGGCAACCCACAACCATCCTGCGCGTATATAAGCTTTTTTGCGCTCTGGATGTTTTCTCCACAAAAGATTCTCACCAAGAATTGGTCCAAGCACTAAACCAAGAATTGGCCATCCAACAACATTGCCAATCAAATAAATGGTTCCGTAGACAAGGTTTGTTAGAAACTTTGGCAAGAAAAAATCATTTGCGTTTCCGGTGCGGTTGGCTAAATATGCGCAAAACGCAACACCTATAAAACCTGAAATTACATGTTGAATGGTGTCTTTCTTTGCTAGGCGAATGATTGTTAAAAGAGCCGATGTGGCAACTGCTGCATATAGTGCAATACGCAAATCATCAGCCACATTGAAAACAATCAAAAAAAGAATAGACGGCAGACCTGAATCTATTAATCCTTTTTTGCCCCCAAGCGCATTAACGACTTTCGCGCGATCTTCGTGTTCTTGACTCATGTTCGTCCCGTCGATCCAAATCCATCTGTTCCGCGACCGGAACCAGGAAGCTCTTGAACTTCGATGAAATTAGCTCGTTCTACTTGCTGAATTACGAGCTGTGCTACCCGATCACCACGTTTAAATGAGACAGATTCATTTGGGTCATGGTTTATAAGAATTAATTTTAATTCGCCTCTGTAACCAGCATCAACAGTTCCAGGAGAGTTGACCATTGTCACTCCATGTTTAATTGCTAAACCAGATCTCGGATGAACAAGAGCCACAAAACCATCCGGTAGCGCGATTGATATTCCAGTTGGGACTAGAGCTCGCTCTCCCGGTGCCAAGGTAATATCAATTGCAGAAACTATGTCTGCGCCAGCATCGCCACCTTTTGCGTAATTCGGTAATGGGACGCCTGGATCCAACCGCTTAACTAATACTTTTACGCTCATGGATTGATATTAAAGTTCGGATCGACGAATGCCAACACCTCTGGAGTCTTAGCGATTGCTTCTAAATATTCTGCAGGAGCATTTTGCAAAAAATGACTCATTGGAACGATGACAAAGAGTGCAGCCGCGCGCACTGCTATTTCTCCATCTGGCGAATTCAATCTCCCAACAGCTGAACAATAAACTTTTCGATTAACTTGGCCTGTGATTTCAGCTGAAATGTAAAGTTTTGAACCCATAGGCACGGGTTTCATAAAATCGGTTTCTAAACGTGCGGTGACTGCTGGAGCTCGTAAAAGCCACATTAGCTTTCCAAGTGCCTCATCAAATGCAAGAGAGAGTAATCCACCATGCGCGAGGCCTGGTGCACCTTGATGATTCTCTGAAACAACAAATTCGGCGGTAATGTTCATTGCATTTCCAACGTGTGCCACAAGGTGCAATCCAGTTGGATGTTTTTCGCCGCAACCAAAACAGTGTGCAAAATGAGAAGGAATCTTCGAACCCGTCGCTGGTGCCTCAGGATGGCGTTCCGGGATTACTGCTCCTTCAGGTGGCGTAGTACTTGCAACTCGACTCATGCATTTAGTTTACTGCGTTAGCGAGTCAATACTTAATGAGGTAGCGTGACTCCTGTGCGATTTCGCGAAGTAATTGCTCCTCCTGCATGGCTTTTAGCCTTTATTTACTTCTTGTTTTCTTCAATCAGCATTTCACTCTGGGCATCTATCGGAAATGCGCCTGCCTTCTGGTGTCAGATTTTTCTAACAGGAGTTCTCATCTACATAGCAATTCGTTCTCGAATGATTATCGAAATTGATGAGAAAGAATTGCGAATCAATAACGCTCACATTGAACGTAAGTATCTTGGAGATATAAAGATCTTGGATACTCAGGCGATGAGAATTACACGCGGGCGAGATGCAGATCCATCAGCTTACTTAGCGATTAGATTTTGGAGTCCGCGCGGCGTTTTGGTTGAAGTAAAAGATTCACGTGATACAACACCGTACTGGTTAATTTCTTCAAAACGAGCAAACGATTTAGCAGCCGCGCTGCGTTAAGCACACTCTTTACAAATTGCCTTCGCGCCTTCACCTTTTGATAATTGCGTGATGTGGTGAACCAAGAAACAACGTGAGCATGTGAACTCATCTACTTGCTTCGGGACAACGCGAACTGCAAGTTCTTCTCCAGATAAATCTGCGCCAGGGAGTTCTAGGTTTTCAGCAGCTTCTGCTTCATCCACATCAATCTGGCCAGATTGAGCATCAACGCGTTTTGCTTTTAACTCTTCTAACGACTCTTCGTGGAGTTCTTCATCGGTTTTTCTGGGGGTGTCGTAATCCGTTGCCACTGCTCTCACCTACCTTCACTGAACTCGTTGGTTATTTACTGAACGGGCGCATAATCGCCTATTTCAGGGGTTACTGCCTGTTACAACACGCCGAGAAGGGAATTTATTCCTGCATTGCTTGAATCTGACGGGCTAAAGCCCCGTCAACTAGTGCATGTACTGCCGTTCCTTCAGCTACGTACTCTTCACTCAAAATCTCACCATGCTCATGAATCGCACTTATGAGATCCCCGCGGTTATATGGAACAACTACATCAATTTCAATTTTTGGTCTCGGTAAAGTTTTCTCAATTGCATGAATCAGTGCATCAATACCAAAACCAGTCTTTACCGAAATTGCATAACTATTTGGTTCCTTGCGCAAAATATCCATTAAGACATCTTGATCTGCAACATCTGCCTTATTAATTGCGATAATTTCTGGAACTTCTTGGGCTCCAATTTCATTAAACACTGTTCGTACAGCGCGAATTTGCTCAAATGGATCAGCATGTGAGCCGTCAACCACATGAACAATTACGTCAGCATCGGAGACTTCTTCTAACGTTGATTTAAACGCATCAACCAATTGGTGGGGAAGATGTCTCACGAATCCAACAGTGTCAGTTAATGTATAGATGCGACCATCAGAAGTATGCGTTTTGCGCACTGTTGGATCCAGAGTTGCAAAGAGTGCATTCTGAACTAAAACTCCAGCCCCGGTTAGCTTATTTAATAGAGATGATTTTCCAGCATTTGTGTACCCTGCGATTGCAACGGAAGCGATGTTATTTCGCCTGCGTTCTTGGCGCTTTGTATCTCGCGATACCTTCATCTCTGAAATTTCTCGGCGAAGTTTTGCCATCTTGTCACGGATTCGGCGACGATCAGTTTCGATTTTAGTTTCGCCGGGTCCACGTCCGCCGATACCGGCGCCACCTGCCGCTCGTCCACCAACTTGACGCGAAAGTGATTCACCCCAACCGCGTAAACGTGGAAGCAAATATGAAATCTGAGCTAATTCAACTTGCGCCTTACCTTCTTTGCTTTTTGCGTGTTGAGCAAAAATATCAAGAATCAAAGCCGTCCGATCAACAACTTTAACTTTAAGCTTTCCTTCAAGTTGTTGTAATTGCGACGGAGAGAGTTCGCCATCGCAAATAACAGTATCCGCACCGCTTGATGCAACTACATTGCGTAACTCCTGAACTTTTCCGGAACCAATATATGTTGCAGGATCTGGTTTATCGCGACGCTGAATAAAACCATCTAAAACTTCAGAACCGGCAGTCTGCGCTAAAGCTTTCAATTCATCCAGTGAATTTTCAGCCATCTCAGCCGTGCCTTCAGTCCACACTCCAATTAAAATAACTCGTTCTAATTGGAGTTCGCGATATTCGGCATCTGAAATATCTTGTAATTGAGTTGAAAAACCTTTAACTCGTCGAAGAGCGGCTCTATCCGAGAGTTCAGATTGTGACGAAGCCTCTAAATCATCCTGATCTGCATCGTAATCTGCCGTAATGCGGGCGCTTTCGCGCAACAGCGCTTCAAATGAATCTTCACTTCGGTCCTCAATTCGACCCTCTTCACTCATTAAAAAATTTTGCCAAATCTACTTCTTTGACTAATTCGGCTGGTCCAATCAACGTTGCATTTGAGTGTCCGTCTATTTCAACTTCAAGACGACCACCTGGTGGATAAATTACCCAATGTGCCGGCAGATTCTTCTTTGACTTAATAGTTGCAGCTAATGCCACGGCGCATGTTCCGGTTCCGCACGATTGTGTTTCACCACTTCCACGTTCGAAAACGCGCATCTTTAACTCGGTCTCATTTATAAACTCAACGAACTCGACATTTACACCTTCGGGATAGCTTTCTTTAGGACGAACGACTGGCGCTTCATCGAGGGCGCCAACTTTATCCAAGGTATCGACAAAGACCACGGCGTGTGGATTTCCTACATTTATGTTGTAACCATTCCATATGTGGCCGTTGTGTGAGGCTGTGACTTCTTCAGATTCATCTTGAACTTTGCCCATATTTACGGAGATATCTCCTTCTGCAGGTACTCGTAAATGTTTTAACCCATCACGAGTGTTGATCGCAAAAATTCCTTCACCCTGATGACCATTGGCAACTAAGTAGCGAGCCATTACTCGGATTCCATTGCCACACATCTCGGCCAATGAACCATCCGAATTTCTGTAATCCATGAACCATTTGCCGTCTCGTTTGAGAATACGAATAAGTCCATCAGCCCCGATACCAGAATCTCTGTTGCAGATTGCTTGCGTCTGTGAAGTCGTTATAGATCGTTGATCATCTGGATCAAAAATAATTACAAAATCATTGTGGGTACCGTGTCCATACGTAGCAGGAACCGACAGTGATGTATTCATATATGAGTTAGTTTAGTAGCACTTGTTCTTCAGAGGGATTCCAAAATACTTTCCAAACGCGGCTGACGAGTAGAAAGCCACGTAATGCGAGGATCGCGCGAGAACCAGGTTTCCTGACGTCTGGCATATTGACGTGTGGATCTCTTGGTTTCTTCAATAGCTGCATCGAGTGAAACTTCGCCCTTCAGGTGAGAAATCACCTGCGCATACCCCAGAGCTCTCTGAGCAGTCCTTCCTTGAGTCAAACCCTGTTCAATTAATTTTTGCACTTCTGCGACTAATCCTTGTTCAAACATCGAGTTTACACGTGCATCGATTCTTTCCGAAAGATCTTCACGATTCATTACTAATCCAAATTGACGTGCATAGGGATATCGAATGCTCTCTTCTCTCGGCAAATTAGCAGTAAATGGTTTACCGGTAATCTCTATAACTTCGAGTGCTCGAATAATCCTGCGAAGATTGGCCCGGTCAATAGCAATCGCTGCAGCAGGATCGAGTTTTTCTAAACGAGCAAACATTGCATCAATACCTAATTCTTCTGCTTCTTTATTTAATGTATGTCGAACCATTGGATCTGTGTCAGGGAAATTGAGCTCATCGATGACAGCTTTTATATAAAGACCGGTTCCACCAACCATAACAACATTTTTTCCACGTGAGTGGATTTCATCAATCACCTGTCGAGCTTTGCTTTGAAACCAAGCAACAGTTGAATCTTCATTCACATCTAAAACATCAAGCATATGGTGGCGAATACCATTGCGTTCTTCGATTCTAATTTTCGCTGTTCCTATATCCATTCCCCGATACACCTGCATTGAATCTGCATTTACTACTTCAGCGTCAATGGATTCTGCTAAGGCAACGCTTAGTGCGCTTTTACCAGTGGCAGTTGCACCAGCGATAACAACTAACTTCATGCTCGTACAGTTGGGATTCCGAGGGAGACTCCGGATGTTGTTTTTTCGTGGGTGCGCAATTCGTGAGCATCTCCCCCTCGAGTTGGGATAGTGCGCAATTCTTCGCCAATTAAATAATGCGCAGATGCATCAGTTATTTGAACATCAACAAAATCACCCGCGCGAGCATTACTTGAATCCGCAAAGTGCACTAGACGAAAATCCTCACTTTTTCCTGTGAGCCGCGACTCTCGAGCATCGCGTCGGCCTTCATATTCACCTACAAGAACTCGCATCTCTTTACCAAAAGCACTCTTGTTAACTCCTAATGAAATTTTTTGTTGATGCTCATGTAATCGCGTGTAACGCGCACCGACTACATCTGCGGCAATCTGATCAGGCATCGTTGCTGCCGGTGTTCCTGGACGAATTGAATATTGGTATGTGTAAGCTGCAGCAAATTGCGCTTGAGTACATAAATCCAATGTTGCTTGAAAATCTTCTTCTGTTTCTCCTGGAAATCCAACAATGATGTCTGTGGTTATGGATGCATGCGGAATGGCACCTCGAACATTTTCTAGAATCTTTAAATATCGATCACTTCGATATGAACGGCGCATACTCTGCAAGATTCGATCCGAACCCGATTGCAATGGCATATGTAAATGTGGCATTACATTCTTGGTTTCAGCCATGGCCTCAATGACATCATCTGTGAAATCACGCGGATGTGGAGACATAAATCGAACACGCTCGAGACCTTCGATGTTTCCGCATTTTCTGAGTAACTTTGCAAATGCTTGCCTGTCGCCAAAATCCACACCGTACGCATTAACATTTTGACCGAGTAAAGTAATTTCAATAACACCTTGATGCACGAGCGCTCGGATCTCTCGTAAAATGTCTTCTTCTGTTCGATCTTTTTCTATGCCACGTAACGTTGGAACTATGCAAAAAGTACAAGTGTTATTACAGCCAACTGAGATTGAAACCCATGCAGAAAAAGCAGACAAACGGCGGGCTGGCAGTGCTGAAGGAAAGTGTTCTAAGGCTTCTTTAATTTCAATTTGAGCTTCTTCCTCTATTCGTGCGCGTTCAAGCAAAGCAGGTAATGAACCCACGTTATGGGTTCCAAAGACGACATCAACATATGGTGCCTTCTTTAAGATTATTGATTGATCTTTTTGCGCCAAACATCCGCCGACTGCAATTTGCATACCGGGATTTAATTTTTTAATTGGTGCAAGGAAACTTAAATTCCCATAGAGCTTGTTATCGGCGTTTTCTCTTACTGCGCATGTATTGAAAACAACAATGTCAGCTTGTTCGCCATCTCTGACCGGAACATATCCAGCCTCATCTAATAATCCGGCAATGCGTTCGGAGTCGTGAACATTCATCTGACAACCGTAGGTTTCAACGGAATATGTGCGCTCCATGCGCTAATCCTATTGCTACAAATTAGAGAGGTATGACCTGCACAGAAAAGCTCGCTCGGTCGATGACTAGCATGTGGTGGTTGGGTAGAACTGACCAGCCTGGTTGATTCCATCCAGTCGATGCGACCAGGACACCTTTGTTATCGGCTTTGTACTTCAATTCATAGTAATCATCCGGCGCCCAGTCTGGTGCGCGGTCTGGATGATGTTCGCAAATTATCACCCACTGTTTTTCATTCATGATCATCGCATTAATACTGGAATAATCAACATTGCTGCGAATGTAATTAGCTGCGGCTTTGCAACCTTCAACAAATCCAAGTTCTTTAATTTTCGTAACCACAAAATAGAAGTAACGTTCGCTATCTGTATCTCCCTGAATGAGTGGACTTAACTCCGGAGATATAACTGACTCGAGTGCAGCGGGCGGATACGTCGCACCATTATGAATAAATGAAATATCTTCGTATGCAAAGGGATGTGTGTTGTTTTCACTCACTGGCAATCCTGCTGTTGCCCATCGAAGATGGAGTAATGCGCCGTCAGATACCGATGCTTCTATTGTCTTTGAAAATACTTGGCTTTTATTAGCAGCCTCAGGTGCGCGACTAATGTGTGCAACGTTTTTGTCATGATCGATTGTCGCTACTCCCCAGCCATCGCAATGAACGGAGGAAAGGGTCACAAACTCGGCGAAATCGGACCCTACTGCTGAGTTGAAAGTTTGCTTGTCCTGCGACACGTAACCCAAAAGTCGGCACATTTAACCTTAAACCCCTGTCGCTCAAGTCACACTATGAGGTAGAAAGAGTACCTCGGTGCCCCACACCGAACCAGCACCACCTTATTTAAGCCGCCCGGCTTAAATATGAAGAGGCTTTAGGAGGCGTAAGACTTGTCAAATTTACAAGATGACGAAAAACGTTTAGCAGCCCTTGGTTACAAACAAGAGCTCAATCGTTCATGGAGTGGATTTTCTAACTTCGCAATTTCTTTCTCAATTATTTCTATCCTTGCCGGTTGTTTTACAACCTTTGCGCAAGCTTGGAATAACGGCGGACCGGTTGCGATATCAATCGGTTGGCCACTTATCTCATTGTTCATTCTGATTATTGGTTTCTGTATGTCAGAACTTGCATCGGCCTACCCAACATCTGGCGGAATTTATTGGTGGGCAGCCAAGATGGGTGGCGCGAAAGCTGGTTTTTACACAGGCTGGCTCAACCTGATTGGTTTGTTCGCAGTTGTTGCATCCGTTGGTTACGGAGCAGCATCATTCCTAAATATTATCTTGGGCGCGCAATGGCCAAGTTATGCCACTTCATTTATGGGCGGCGATTACATCAAGCAACAGTTCGTACTGTTCGTATTAATTATTGTCTTTGTTACGTTAATCAACATCTATAGCGGTCACCTACTGGCAATGATTAATAACATCTCGGTTTGGTGGCACGTATTTGGCGCAGCCCTCGTAATCGGAATTTTGTTAGTTGTTCCAGATAGTCACCAGAGCGTTTCTTGGATGTTTACAGAGAAGATCAATAACTCGGGCTTTAGCGATAGTTCTTACTGGCTATACGTACTGCCTTTGGGCTTCTTGTTGACTCAATACACCATTACTGGTTTCGATGCATCAGCTCACTTGTCAGAGGAAACCCACTCTGCACATATGACTGCAGCTAAGGGCATCTGGAAATCTATTTTCTACTCTGCAATTGGTGGATACATCTTGTTGATGGCCTTCCTTTATGCAGCAACCAATACAGATGTGATCAACTCATTTGATCCAGCTGTTAACCCATTCGGTGGTGGATCAGTTATTGCAGTTCTTTACACATCACTCGGTGGTGGGCTTGCATTTAAGACTGTCATGATTATTACAACTGTTGGGCAGGTCTTCTGCGTTGCAGCCTGTGTTACTTCATGTTCACGCATGATGTTCGCATTCTCTCGCGATGGAGCTGTGCCTGGAGGCGAGCGCTGGAAGAAAGTTAACAAGCATCGCGTACCAACGAATGCTGTTCTCGCTTCAGCAGTCGTGGCAATTGCCATCACACTTCCTGCTCTTTATAAGAGCCCAACTGGTGCACCTACTGCGTTCTACGCTGTTGTATCTGTAGCGGTAATCGGCTTGTACCTAGCATTCTTAGTCCCAATTTATTTGCGACTAAAGCTTGGTAATAAGTTTGTACAAGGTGAGTGGACAAATGGAAACAAGTACAAGTGGATGAACACAATTGCAGTTGCTGAAATTGCAATTATTTCAATTTACTTCATCTTGCCATTCTCTCCAGCTGGAACTCCTGGAAATAAGGACTTCACCTGGACAGCCGTTAACTACGCACCAATTCTTGCAGGTGGAACCTTGATCTTCCTTTGGATCTGGTGGCATCTATCAGTTAAGAAGTGGTTCACAGGACCAAAGACAACTATCTAATCTATAAAAAAAGAACTCCCCCTCGTCCTACCGATGAGGGGGAGTTCTTTTTTTGCCGGTTAAGTGGAATACTCACGTCCATGAGTTCACTATCTATTGAAGAATTAACAGCTGCAATCCAATCAGGTGCCATAGACACAGTTGTTGTTGCAATGACGGATATGCAAGGCCGACTTACTGGAAAAAGAATTCATGGAGAACACTTTCTCAATGAAGTTCTCAAGCACGGTACCGAGGGATGCAATTACCTTCTCGCAGTCGACGTGGACATGAACACTGTTCAGGGATATGAAATGTCATCCTGGGAACGCGGCTATAGCGACTTTGAACTCGCACCAGATTTCAACACCCTCCGACTTATTCCATGGCAAGAGGGCGCAGCACTTGTTCTTGCAGATGTTCAGTGGCTCGATCACTCCCCTGTTGTGGCATCGCCTCGCCAGATTCTTCGCAAGCAGATTGCCAATCTAGAAAAAGCTGGCATGCAGGCGATGTGTGGCACTGAACTCGAATTCGTTGTCTATAAAGATTCATACGAAGAAGCGTGGAACAAGGCATATCGCGATCTCACACCGGTTAACCAATACAACGTCGATTACTCAATTTTAGGCGGTTCACGTATTGAACCATTGCTACGTGAGATTCGACTCGGTATGGCAGGTGCTGGCATGACTGTTGAATCGGTTAAAGGTGAGTGCAACCTCGGACAGCATGAAATTGCCTTCAAGTATTCAGATGCTCTTTCAAATTGCGACCAGCATGTCATTTATAAAAATGGTGCTAAGGAAATCGCAGCGGAAGCAGGTTATGCCCTCACATTCATGGCCAAGCCAAATGAGCGAGAAGGAAACTCTTCACATATTCACCTATCCTTCCGCGGACTCAATGGCGAATTAGTGATGACAGATGAGGCAGATAAAGAACACGGCATGTCAGATCTTGGACGCCAATTCATTGCTGGCCAACTTGCACATATGCGTGAGCTTTCCATTTTGTTTGCGCCAAATATCAACTCTTATAAGCGTTATGTCCCCGGATCATTTGCTCCGACTGCAATCCGTTGGGGACGAGATAACCGCACATGCGCTTTCCGACTAGTTGGTCGTGGTGCAGGTTTGCGTCTTGAAAACCGAATTCCTGGTGGAGACGTAAATCCTTACCTAGCAGTTGCCGGAATCATCGCCGCTGGTCTTGATGGAATTACTAAGAAAATGAAACTAGAACCAGCATTTACCGGTAATGCCTATGTTTCTGATTCACCACGTGTACCTTCAACCATGAATGAAGCCCTTGATCTCTGGGAAAAGAGCGCATGGGTTAAGGAAACATTTGGCGATGAAGTTCAAGCCCACTATGCAAATATGGCTCGTGTTGAAATCGCTGCCTACGGTAAAGCTGTAACTGACTGGGAATTATTCCGAAACTTCGAAAGGTTCTAATAAGTGCCATCTACGTATGACGTTATAAACCCAGCAAATGAAAGCATCGTAGAAACTGTAAATCTTCTTAGTTTAGAAGAAACTGATGCTGTAATTGCCAAAGCAGCCAAAGCTTTTGAAAACTGGAAAAACGTTGCACCTGGAGAACGTGCCCGTTTGCTCCGCGCATTCTCACAAGTTGTAACTGATCACCGTGAAGAACTTGCTCAACTTGAAATTACAAATTCCGGTCACACTCGTGGCAATGCGCTCTGGGAAGCAGACAACGTTGCAAATACTTTGATGTATTACGCAGCTGCACCAGAGCGTTTATTTGGCCGACAGATTCCTGTGCCTGGCGGAATCGATGTGACTTTTAAGGAACCACTTGGAGTTGTAGGAGTCATTGTTCCCTGGAACTTTCCGATGCCGATTGCTGGTTGGGGATTCGCACCGGCACTCGCGGCAGGAAACACAGTTGTATTAAAGCCGGCTGAGTACACACCACTGACTGCCATTCGTTTAGGCGAATTAGCGTTAAAGGCTGGAATTCCCGAAGGTGTTTTTAATGTGCTACCGGGCAAAGGCAGCATCGTCGGAAATAGATTTGTTACCCATCCATTGGTAAGAAAGGTTGTCTTCACTGGTTCGACCACAGTTGGAAAACAAATCATGGTTGGGTGTGCAGACCAAGTAAAGCGAGTAACTCTGGAACTTGGCGGAAAATCTTCAAACATCATCTTTGCCGATGCCGATGTTGCCAAAGCTGCCGCCGGCGCACCTGGAGCAGTATTTGATAACGCTGGTCAAGATTGTTGTGCACGTTCTCGTATCCTTGTTCAAAAATCTGCATTTGATACTTTTATGGAGCACTTTGAAGTTGCAGTAAAAAAATTCCGTGTGGAAGATCCAAATCTTGCTACAGCTGACATGGGTCCACTTATTTCAAAGAAGCAATTTGATGTGGTCGAATCATTTTTAGATGAGCCAGTTGCATTTAAAGGTTCCGCTCCGACTGGACCTGGGTACTGGATGCCACCAACCGTTCTTTTGCCAAAAAATACTCAATCTCGATCATGGCGAGAAGAAATATTCGGACCAGTTGTATCGGTGATGACCTTTGAAGATGAAGCAGAAGCCATTCAAATGGCTAATGACAGCGAATATGGTCTTTCAGGATCTATCTGGACTCGAGACGTTGGTCGTGCGCTCCGTGTTTCTCGCGGAATTGAAACAGGAGCACTCTCAGTTAACTCGAACTCTTCCGTTCGTTTCTGGACGCCATTTGGCGGCTTCAAACAATCAGGATTAGGTCGCGAACTTGGACCAGATGCTCTCGATTCATTTACTGAAGTTAAGAACGTCTTTATCTCAAACGACTAACACACTCATACAGAAAAGGAAGAAACATGTCGCAACGTCTAGAAGGACGCGTAGCAGTAATCACTGGCGCAGGAAGCGGAATCGGCTTAGCTACAGCTAAGCGCCTAGCAAGTGAAGGCGCAAAGATTGTTGCTGTAGATATGAACGCTGAATCTGGCGAAGCTGCAGCTAAAGCAACCGGAGGCATCTTTGTAAAGGCAGATGTCACTAATGCGACAGATGTTGAGAACATGTACAAGGTTGCTTTTGATACATACGGTCGAATAGATATTGCTTTCAATAACGCCGGAATTTCGCCACCAGATGATGATTCAATTTTGACCACTGGACTTGATGCTTGGGAAAGAGTTTTACGCGTTAACACAACAAGTGTTTTCCACTGCTGCAAGTACGTAATCCCATATATGCAAAAGGCTGGAAAGGGTTCAATCATTAATACTGCTTCGTTCGTAGCAACAATGGGCGCAGCTACTTCTCAGATTGCATACACAGCATCTAAAGGTGGCGTTTTGGCAATGTCTCGCGAACTCGGAGTGCAATTCGCACGTGAAGGTATTCGAGTAAATGCTCTATCTCCTGGACCAGTTAACACGCCACTTCTGCAAGAGCTCTTTGCTAAAGATAAAGAGCGCGCAGCGCGTCGCTTAGTTCATATCCCAATGGGACGTTTTGCTGATGACACTGAAATTGCCGCAGCTGTAGCGTTTCTTGCTAGTGATGACTCTTCATTTATTACAGCATCTAACTTCTTAGTAGATGGTGGTATTTCTGGAGCGTACGTAACTCCGCTTGATAACTAGATCCGCTTAATCGGCGCGGTTGCGATACGATCAAGAAATTGATCGACTAAATCGTAACCGCGCTGATTTGTTTGCTGTTCAATTTGTTTCGTCTCTGCGCGTAACTCTTTAACATCAACGCCTTCTGATTCAACTTCAGCGCAGCCACCATCCATTTCCAGCCATAAATCCAGTACCTGCGAATCAATTTCTGGGTGAAATTGCAATCCAAGTGTGCGTCCAAATGAATATGCCTGTGGACATAAATCATTTTCTGCAATCAATGTTGCACCTGGTGGAAGAGTGAATCGATCCCAGTGATATTGAAACCAAGGACCGCGTGGAATAAGTGATTCATCCTTGCTTTCGATTTCATACCAACCAAGCTCTGCACGAGGTGAACGAGAAACTGTGCCGCCAAGCACGCGAGACATAAGTTGTCCACCGAAACAAATTCCAAGGACAGGTATTCCAGCGTTGTGAACTTCTTTCATTTTTTCTAATTCTGGCAATAACCAATTACCAACAACGTCATCTCCATATGCTGCATATGGTGCTCCCATTACGACGACAACATCAAATGAAAGTAAGTCAGGCCACGTAACAGTTACATTAGGAGTTTTTTGATGCTCCTTATCGACGATAACGAATCTAGTTATTTCATACCCGCGAACTTTAAACTGATGCCAGATTGGACCACCTTCGCTCACGTGGTCGTGTTCGATGAAGATTACGCGTTTACTCATTTTTGAATGCGTATTGGCTCTTGTCCGCGAGCAATTAGGCGTTCGAAATGGTGTTCGCGCTTTTCATTAAACCGATCTGATTCTTCGGTCGTCTTTGCCAAAAAGGCTGTGAGTTCGTCACGAGCAACTAGGCCATCTCCCGATAAGTCATTGCGTTCAAAGACATCCCATGCTCGTAATACGGGAGCGATAACTTCTTCTAAATGTTGTTGCATGTCATAAATACCAGCCAGAGCAATCTGCACAGCTTTGCGACCAAACCCTGGCATATTGGCACCTGGCATATCAAAATTGGTTACAACATCTGCAATCGCTCTCATGGCCGCATTTGGTTCGAGGTCCAGTGCTGCCTTTAGAGTATTTCGATAGAAAATCATGTGAAGATTTTCATCTAATGCAATTCGTTGCATCATTCCTTCTGCGATTGGATCATCTGAAATCTTGCCAGTATTTCGGTGTGAAATACGAGTGGCTAGCTCTTGAAAAGAAACATAGGCAATTGTGTGCAACATGTCATTTTCATAGGGAGTTTGATATCCCAAGGACATATGCGCCATACGTAAATCTTCTAGTTCGTATGGATCCACTCCACGAGTGGCCATTAAATAATCGCGGATGACGATTGCGTGGCGACCTTCTTCTGCAGTCCAACGTTCGATCCAATTACCCCAAGCACCATCTCGGCCCATGGATAAAGTAATTTCAGTGTGATAACTCGGCAAATTATCTTCAGTTAACAGATTAAGAATTAGCGAATCTTGTGCGACGGATGACAAGCGAGAATCTTTGGCTTCCCATGCATCACCATTAAGCGGGCCCGCGAAATCTCTTCCTTCACTCCAAGGGACATATTCATGTGGATACCAGTTTTTTTGAATTGCTAGATGTCGCTCTAATTCAACAGCGACAACTGGTTCGAGATCGCGGATTAATCGAGATTGGATCTTCGCGGACTCTTCGGACATAGAAGAACCCTACGGTAATTTCAATACTACTGACGAGTTAGAAATTCTTCTCAGCTCGATCTTTTGCAGATTGTGCGCGCCATGAAGCGATTTGTGCGTGATTTCCACTAAGCAAAATCTCAGGAACGCTGATATCTCGCCACGTCTGTGGTTTAGTGAAGGAAGGATATTCAGCGAATCCATCGTGCATGTGGGACTCTTCAATAATTGATTCAGGATTTCCAAGTACCCCTGGTAGTAATCGAGTAATAGCTTCAATCATCACCATAGCTGCTACTTCTCCACCACCTAGTACATAGTCACCAATTGATACTTCATGTACTCGAACATTTTTTGCAATAAAAGAATCTTGGGAGTAGTACTGACGAACTCGATCGTCAATTCCTTCATAACGTCCACAAGCAAAAACCAAGTGAGAGCGCTTAGAAAAATTCTCGGCCATGCGCTGGTTAAATCTCTTTCCACCGGGCGTCAAAATAATTAGATCAACATCATGTACCAGTAAAGGATCAAGAGCAGATCCCCACACTTCAGCCTTCATGACCATGCCTGCTCCGCCACCATAAGGAGTGTCATCGACGCTGTGATGATTATCAGTTGCATGGGCTCGCAAATCATGAACTTGAATTTCGAGCAATCCCTCTTCTTGGGCCTTACCTAAAAGAGATAATTTAAGTGGAGTGAGGTAATCAGGAAATATTGTTACGACATCTAACTTCATTTCATCTCACCTGTAATCGTGGGAGGAATAACGAGTATTCGCTTATTTTTTATATCTACTTCAGGAACAAGTTGATGAACAAAGGGAATAAGTGATTCTCCCTGTTCAGTTTTAATGGCTAATAAATCTTGCCCCGGAAGATTGATGACATCAGTGACTTCACCGAATTTTTCCCCAGACTCTAGATATGTCATACATCCAATCAATTGGAGAACGTGATATTCGTCCTCATCTCCGGTTGGTGCATTTATGTCCACATCCGAATAAAGCATTTCATTTCTCAACTCTTCAATTTGATTGCGAGTAGTGATGCCTTTAAATCCTAAGAGAAGAATCCCATTGTGCACACGTCCTGAAACAATGGTGAGATCACCATGTTTGTCCGTGTTTACGGTTGCACCAATTGCAAAGCGACTATCTGGATCATCAGTACGAACTTCAATCGTTGCTTCACCAAGAATTCCGTGAGCACGACCAATGCGGCCCACGAGTAAGCGCATATGCGAAGAGTTGTTAGCGAGCCTCGTCGGTCTCGATGAGATCGACGCGCACTGTGCGACCAGCGATTGCGCTGACTACTGTGCGAAGAGCTTTAGCTGTACGGCCGTTGCGACCAATAACTTTGCCGATGTCTTCAGGATTAACTCGAACTTCTAACGTTGTTCCGCGACGATGAGTCTTTTCCTTAACAATGACATCTTCAGGATTATCGACGATCCCTTTTACGAGATGTTCGAGAGCTTCATCCATCATTGTTATTCAGCAGCCGCTTCTTCAGTTGCTGCTGGAGTCTCTTCAACTGCTGGAGTCTCTGCGACAACTTCAGCTGGAGCATCTTCAACTACTGGAGTTTCTTCGATGGCTGCTTCAGCTGCAGGTGCAGGAGTTTCTTCTACAACTGGGTTCGCTTTTGCCGCTAACTTCTCTTGTGCTTTCTTCTTAAGAGTTGTTGCACCTTCTTTTGGCTCATCCATTGCTTGCTTAACAGCTGCTTCGTAGGCAACGCTCTTTGCAGGCTTTGGTGCAGCAACACGGAGTGTTCCTTCAGTTCCAGGAAGTCCCTTATGTTTTTGCCAATCGCCTGTAACTTTTAAAATTGCCTCTACTGCGGGAGTTGGAAGTGCGCCAGTGCCTAACCAATACAGTGCACGATCAGAGTTAACTTCGATCAGTGATGGTTCTTGTCCTGGTGCATAGCGACCAATCTCTTCAATGGATAAACCATTGCGAGCTTTGCGTGAATCTGTAACAACGATGCGGAAATACGGTGTGCGAATTTTTCCCATACGCATTAAACGAATTTTTGTAGCCAAGTAACGTGTGCTCCTGTAAATGTGTGCCTTGCCAAAGTAATCGCAGCGGGGTGCGCAATCATTTTGACCAAGCGATGGACTTGGATGTTTCGGGGGTAGAGGGCCCCGTCACAGGGGGCTAATCTTGCCATCACAAGCTCAGGAAGCGAAATTAAGGCTTATCCGCGCTCTTCTGCAGCCCTTTTAGCTGGGTTACCTGACTTGGACTTCTTCTTATGAACCACAGGCGTTTTAACACTTGGTATTTGACCCATACCGGCTCCCAAACCGGCTGGCATTCCTGCTGGAAGGGATCCACTGCGCATTTGTTTCATTGCTTTTTGCGCAGCAGAAAATCTATCAACTAGTGCATTAACTTCTGAAACCGCACGTCCACTTCCCCGTGCAATTCGTGCGCGCCTTGTTCCGTTCAGAACCTTTATATCCCGTCGTTCTTGTGGAGTCATTGATTGAACAATTGCTTTCGTACGAACAATTTCGCTTTCATCGAAATTTTCAATCTGTTTTTTCATCGAAGCAGCACCTGGCAGCATCGAAAGTAATTTGCCCATTGAACCCATGTTGGCCATTGCTTCTAATTGTTCAAGAAAATCTTCTAACGTGAAATCATCTCCACGTGCGAATTTCTCTTCAAGCTTGGCACTTGTTTCCGGATTAAGCGCCTTCTTTGCTTGCTCAGCTAAGGTTGCAACATCGCCGAGTCCAAGGATTCGAGAGGCCATTCGATCTGGGTAGAAAAGGTCAAAATCACCAATTTTCTCACCAGTAGAGACAAACATAATTGGACGTTTAATGATTTCAGTAATCGAAAGTGCCGCGCCGCCTCGTGCGTCACCATCTAACTTAGTCAGAACCAATCCATCAAAACCAACACCTTGCTCGAATGCTCGTGCAGTTGCGATGGCACTCTGTCCGATCATTGCATCAATGACGAAGAGGATCTCATGTGGCTTAATTTCATCTCGAATTGCAATTGCTTCATCCATGAGTTCATTGTCAACACCCAGGCGACCTGCTGTATCGACGATAACCATGTTGTGAACTTTGGAGTGCGCGAATGCAATCGCGTCTCGAGCCACTTGTACCGCTTCACCATCTCCATTACCTAGTTCAGGAGCAAATACTGGCACCCCAATCTGTTGACCTAAAACTTGTAATTGAGTGACAGCATTTGGTCTTTGTAAATCTGCAGCAACTAAGAGTGGAGTGTTGCCCTGATCTTTGTAATATTTTGCGAGCTTTGCAGCAAGGGTTGTTTTTCCGGCACCTTGTAATCCTGCCAACATAATTACAGTTGGTGGATTTTTCGCAAACCTGATTCGTCTTGCTTCAGTACCAAGAATTGTAATTAATTCTGAGTTAACGACATCAAATATTGATTGTGCTTGATTACTTCCCGCCTGAAGTGTTGGCAAGATTGCCATCGCTTGAGTTTGAATGCGATTGGTGAAGAGATCTACAACTTCTTTTGCAACGTCTGCTTCTAAAAGAGCGCTAGAAATTTCCTCGATGACCGAATCAATGTCAGCAGTAGATAACTTTCCCTTTGACCGCAAGTTGCCAAAAGTTTTGGAAAAGCGAGTCGAGAGCGCATCAAACATAGACAGAGCCTACTTTAGCTCCGCACAATTTTTAGATTGCTTCCGATCCCTGCTCGCCTGTTCGTACCCGAACTACTTGTTCAATTGGAATCGCCCACACTTTTCCATCTCCGATGCTTCCGGTTGAGGCACTTTTCACAATGACATCAATGATTGCCTTTACATCTTCGGAGTCAGCTAACACTTCGAGTCTGATTTTTGGAACCAGATCTACTGTGTATTCGGCACCGCGATAAACCTCCGTGTGACCTTTTTGGCGACCAAAACCACTTGCTTCAGAAACGGTCATACCTTTAACACCATGTGCTTGAAGAGCACTTTTTACGTCTTCTAATTTATGAGGCTTAATAATTGCTGTTATAAGTTTCATAGAATTAATCCTCCACGTGATGAACTCGTCATTTCATACGCTGATTCAGCGTGTTCATTGAGATCGATACCTGCAACTTCAGCTTCGCGATTAACTCTAAAGCCAATTGTCTTTTCAATCGCATATCCAATAATAAGTGTTGCAATGAAGGAATACACAGCTACAACAGCAACGCCGATTGCTTGTTTTCCAAGCAATGCTGTTCCGCCACCGTAGAACAATCCATCAATACCAACGCTATTGACAGAGCTAGCACCGAAGAAGCCAATAGCTAGTGAGCCCCAGATTCCTGCGACCAGGTGAACTCCAACTACATCTAAGGAGTCATCTAAGTTAAAGCGATACTTCAACCCAGTTGCCAGAGAGCAAAAGATTCCTGCAAACAATCCGATAACAACTGCGGCCCATGGTGCAACGAAGGCGCACGCAGGAGTAATTGCAACTAAACCTGCAACGGCACCTGATGCCGCACCGAGTGAAGTTGGATGACCCTGACGAACTTTCTCAACGAGTAGCCAGCCAGCTAGTGCTGCAGCAGTTGCGACTTGAGTGTTTATTAGAGCAAGAGCTGCAATTGCATTGGCAGCTAATGCTGAGCCTGCATTAAAACCAAACCAACCAAACCAGAGTAAGCCTGAACCGAGCATCACTAACGGAAGTGAGTGCGGGCGCATTGATTCTTTACGCCAACCAACGCGCTTACCTAAAACAATTGCAAGTGCCAATCCAGCAGCGCCGGCATTGATGTGCACTGCTGTTCCGCCCGCGAAATCTTCAAGTCCTTTACTTGCCAAGAATCCTGCTCCGGTAACTGTGTCGCCAACCTTATTTCCAAAAGCGAATACCCAGTGTGCAACAGGGAAATAAACAAGTGTTGACCAAATTGCAACAAAGACAGCCCACGATGTGAACTTGGCACGATCTGCAATTGCACCTGAAATTAGCGCGGGAGTAATAATTGCAAACATCAATTGGAAAGCGGCAAAGACTAATACCGGAATCGGATATAGCCCGCCGTTATTTGTGAAGTCATTAACTACCCCACCTAAACCTGAAAAAGAAAATGATCCGTACCAAGGTGAATCTGCTTTGTAACCAAAAGCTAATTCGAATCCATAAATAACCCAGAGAACGCTTACGACGCCAATAGAAATCATCGACATCATCATCATGTTTAGAACACTCTTAGTTCGAACCATTCCTCCGTAAAAGAAGGCGAGACCTGGAGTCATGAGAAGAACGAGGGCAGTACTCGCCAGCATCCATGCCGTATCTCCCGAATTAATAACCATTTGATCCATAGATAACTACTTTCAATATTGTGGTTGCTAACAAAGATTGGGATTCTCGCCTTTGAGATAGGTGAAAAATGCCCTACGCGAGTTACATGCAAGGGCGTACAAAGTTTCAGACACATCACATTTTTTAGCCCTGAAGGAGCTTGTGTTACATCCAGGTTAAGAGATTAGGCCTTTGACGTATTCATCCGGGTTAAAAGGTGCCAGAGCATCGATTGACTCCCCTGTTCCGATGAACTTAATTGGAATGTCTAGGTAATCTTCGATGGCAAGTGCAATACCGCCTCGAGCACTTCCATCTAACTTTGTTAAAACTATGCCCGTAACTTGAACTGCTTCGGCAAATATCTTGGCCTGCTGCAATCCATTTTGTCCCGTTGTCGCGTCAATTACTAACAGAACTTCTCGCACTGGAGTAACTTTTTCGATTACTCGTTTAATCTTTTCAAGTTCACTCATTAAATCACTTTTGTTGTGAAGTCGTCCTGCTGTATCTACAAACAAAAATTTAGCAGAGATTTCTTTAGCTCTTTGTACTGAATCAAAAGCCACCGAAGCGGGATCGGAGTTCTCTTTACCACTAACAACTTCTACGCCAATTCTCTGACCCCATGTTTGCAACTGCTCTACCGCAGCGGCACGAAAAGTATCAGCGGCTGCCAATACAACAGCTCCTTCATTCTGAAAATATCGTGCCAATTTCGCGGCACTTGTTGTTTTTCCGGTGCCATTAACTCCAACTACCATCACTGCAGTAAGTTCAGAATTAGTAGTGATAGCCCGCGATTTCTTTGATAGATGAGATAACAAGACTGAATTAAGTGACTCTTCAGGAGTTGCAGATTTTAGTTTACGTGTTTGGTCAATAATTGAATGAGCGAGATCAGCTCCTAAATCAGCGGCGATGAGTTCTTTGGCAAGTTCATCTAGATCTGGCTTATTTAGTAAATTATTTACTTTGATTTTTGATAAAAAATTAGAAAAAATACCCATGAAAAGCTAAATTCAGTTTTAAGCGGTTTCGGATTCACGAAGACGCTGAGAAATAACTTCCGTCACGCCATCTCCGCGCATCGTCACGCCATATAGAGCATCTGCAATTTCCATGGTGCGTTTCTGGTGAGTGATAATAATGAGTTGTGAACTCGCACGTAACTCTTCAAGTACGCCAAGCAAGCGACCAAGGTTTACATCATCGAGCGCGGCTTCTACTTCATCTAGAACATAGAACGGACTTGGGCGAGCTTTGAAAATAGCAACGAGCATAGCTACTGCAGTTAAAGATTTTTCTCCTCCAGATAGCAATGAGAGTCTCTTCACGCGTTTTCCTGGAGGACGCGCTTCAACATCTACACCTGTTGACAGTAAATCATCAGGATTTGTAAGAATTAAACGACCATCTCCCCCTGGGAAAAGTCGGGCGAATATCTCTTCGAAGTGCTTCGCTGTCTCTTCATAAGCTTCCATAAAGATTTGTTGAACTCGATCATCAACTTCCTTAACAATATCTAGCAGGTCTTTCTTGGTGTTTTTCAAATCTTCTAGCTGTTCGGCAAGAAACTTCAAACGCTCTTCGAGTGCGTCATATTCTTCAAGTGCAAGAGGATTTATTTTTCCAAGTAGCGTTAGTGATCGTTCGGTTGCAGCTAAACGTTTTTCTTGTTGATCGCGGCGATATGGAATCAACTCAGTTGTAACAATTTCGCCTGCTTCGTTTTCAAGAAATGTTGGAACATCATTGTGTGGGCCATATTCATTTACCAAAGTTGTTGTATCAACGCCAAGTTCTTCAACAGCTTTGAGTTCGAGAGCTTCAATGCGCATGCGCTGCTCAGCTCTTGCGATTTCATCGCGGTGAACGCTATTAGTTAGCTGTTCTAACTCTGTTGAAAGTTCGCGACCACGGGCACGGATAGTGAGGGTTTCTCCTTCACGTTGCGCGCGGGCATCTTCGAGTCGAGCACGTTCTGTTGCTGCTTTTGCTATAGATCGCTCAATGTGAATTAAAACTTCGTATGCTGCTTCTGCAACAGATTGTGAAATAACTGCACCACGGGCACGGGCTCCACGTCGAGATATCGCACGATCTGATGCATCTCGTTCAGCTTGCGCTGCATCTTCAAGTGCTTTTGCACGAGCAGCCAATGAATCAACTCGCTCTTCGCTTGTACGAACTGCCAAGCGCGCTTCTACTTCAGTACTACGAGCCGTTGAAACTTGTGCACGTATTACTTCAACTTGTGCGTGGTCAGGCTCTGGGGTTTCACCCTGCATGGAAAGTTGGTTAGATGCAATGTTTAATTCATTTTCATCACGCGCTTTAGCAGCACTTGCTTCTGCAATCGACACATTTAAGCGTTCAACTTCTGCTGCGGCAGATTTTGCATTTTGTCCAGCAACGGCTAATTGCTCTGTCAGTGCCGCTATTCGAGCATCTGATTCATTGAGTTTTCCGAGAGCTTGGTCGTATTCACTTTGACAGGAGGCAAGTTCATTTGTTGCAGTTGAAATTTCAAATCGAATTCGGTCAGCCTTGTGAGTTACTTCTTCTAGTTTGCTTGAAAGTTCAGAAATCAGTGCATTGATCTCAATGAGTGAAGATGTCGACTTTGAGCCACCTCGCGCACGGGTAGATGTGACGATGTCGCCATCTCGCGTTACAACACGTATATGTGGATGATTACGAAGAACTTCTGCCGCATCACGTGCTGAATCTACAACTGCTGTAGCGCTCAGTAGGGATGAAACCAAGGATGCAATCGAAGTTGATTGCACATAATTTGTCAGTGAAGTTAACCCAGATGGTATTGAATCACCAGATTTAAGGTTTTCATCAAAAACTAAAATATCTGCTTGACCAAGGTTTTCTGAACGCATAGTTGTCAGTGCGCTAACTGCTGAATTGAGATCTTGGACAACAATTGCATCAGCGAGTGAACCTAGTGCTGCCGCAACTGCACTCTCGAATCCTTTCTCGATTGAGATCAGAGAGCTCACACTTCCCAAAATCTTTACTCCGCGTGAATTGGCTAGCAATGCCGAAGCACCGTCATTGCTCTTTGACGTAATGCGAAGCGCTTCAAGCTTTGCTTCTACGGCGTTCTTTTCTCTTTCAGTGCTCCGTTCATTATCCACGAGGTCTGAAAGCGTTTTCTTCGCTGTGTCCAATTTGGATTTTGCAGATTCAAATTGCGAATCCAGGCCGAGCTCACTCGAATCTGCACTTGCAATTTCTAATTCAAATGTTGAGTATGCGCGTGTGGCCTCGTCAGAACGCTGTTGGGCTTCATTACGGGATTTTTCTAAACGTGCAATCTCTTCAGAGATCGCTTCAAGGCGCGCACGTAAAGATTTGATGTGACCTTCTTGTCGCGCTGTTCCTTCTCGTGAATCTGCAATTGCTCGCATTGCCGCGGCAACTTTATCTTCTTCACTTTTAAGGGAAATTTCGGCTTGCGCCAATGCACTGGTTGCATCGGATAACAAGAGTTGCGCATTTTCTACGGCGGCACGAAGTTGAGATTCTTCCAATCGAAGTGCCTGTGCTTCACGCTCAAGTGCTTCAGGATCACGACCTAAAGTGCGAGCTTCTTCAGCTTCTTCGGCCAAGAAACGTGAGCGCTCTTGAGCAAGAGAAGCAGTTCCTCTAAATCGTTCGCGCAAAGAATTTAACTGGTAGTACGTTTCTTGTGCTTTTACGAGTAATGGTCCGTCAACGGCTGCTTGCGCGTCGAGTGCTTCTTCACGGGCGCGTACTTTGTCTAATTCGGCGTCCACGATTGCACGTCGCTCGCGTAGCGCCGTTTCATCTGCGACTTCGGCATCCAAAGTTTTAGTCATGGCAATGTAATCATCTGCAAGCAAACGCAATTTGGCATCACGCAAATCTGCCTGGATGGTGGCGGCTTTCTTTGCTACTTCTGCTTGCTTTCCGAGTGGGCGAAGCTGTCGTCTCAATTCAACTGTGAGGTCTTGCACGCGTGCCAAATTTGCCTGCATGGAATCGAGTTTGCGAAGTGCTTTTTCTTTTCTCTTGCGGTGTTTAAGTACACCCGCTGCTTCTTCAATGAATCCACGTCGTTCGTCAGGATTGGCCATTAAAATTGCATCTAGCTGACCTTGGCCAACGATGACGTGCATTTCACGTCCAATACCTGAATCACTTAATAATTCTTGGATATCTAACAAACGTGAGGCTTCACCATTTATTTGGTACTCACTTTGGCCATTCCTAAAGAGAATTCGAGAAATCGTTACTTCTGAATAATCAATATTGAGAGCACCGTCGGCATTATCGATAGTTACAGAAACTTCAGCGCGACCAAGTGGCGCTCTTCCACTGGTGCCTGCGAAGATGACGTCTTCCATCTTTCCACCGCGAAGTGATTTGGCACCTTGCTCGCCCATAACCCAGGTAAGTGCATCAACTACGTTTGATTTTCCAGAACCATTTGGGCCAACAACGCAGGTAATACCCGGCTCGAGGCGCAGAGTGGTTGCTGACGCAAAGGACTTAAAGCCCTTGAGCGTGATGCTCTTTAGATACACGCGGTAAACCTACCTTGCGAGCGCGTTAATTAGCGAAGTAACACGGCGGCTCTGAAAGCATCTAAAGCTAGTTACCTTCATCCACAACTTGAGGTTTTAATATCTCATAGGCGCTTCTTGCAGCGGCTTGCTCGGCTTCTCTCTTGCTCTTGCCGGTGCCACTTGCAATGCAGACCCCTGCGACCATTGCGTCGGCGCTAAAACTCTTATCGTGATCTGGTCCTGTTTCGGTGACGATGTATTCAGGAGCGCCTTTACCAATGTGAGCTGTTAACTCTTGCAGCGCAGTTTTACCATCTATACCTGAACCTCGAGCCATGGCTTGTGCCAGAGTCGAATCAATAAGTTTTCGAACAACCAGTGCACTCGTTGCAAAGCCTGCATGAAGATAAATGGCGCCAATGAGCGCTTCTAACGCATCTGCCAATAGTGAATTTTTGTCGCGACCGCCAGTAACTTCTTCACCTTTTCCGAGGCGAATATACTTTCCGAGATTCAGTTCGCGAGCGATGTCAGCGAGGGCTCTCATATTTACAACACCCGAGCGCAGCGGAGAGAGTCTGCTTTCATCAAGATCGGGAAAACGCAGGTATAACTCTTCTGTAACAACCAAGCCTAGGACTGAGTCACCAAGAAATTCGAGTCGTTCATTTGTTTCTTTTGCACCAGATTCATAGGCAAATGAACGATGAGTAAATGCTAAGGCTAAAAGATTTGGATCAACGTCAACACCTAAGTGCTGTGTTAATTCAGAGTACAGATCAGACCTCAATAACCTGACGGCGGTTATAAGTTCCGCACGTTGGACATGCAGTGTGTTGCAATTTTGGTTGCTGACATTGTGGGCACGCCGCTAGTGCAGCCGCAGTTGTTTTCCACTGACTACGACGAGAACGAGTCTTTGAGCGAGACATCTTTCGCTTTGGTACTGGCACGGTGGCGTCCTTAATCTCTTCTTAAATCTCATCTGAGATACCGCGGCCCACAAGGAGTGCGGATATGGGTGAAAGTATCCCCTAAAAGTTCGAATTCTTAAAATCGGCTTGAAGAGAACGAGCTACTCGCTCTTATCCGCCTCAAGTGAGCCAAGGGCAGCCCATCGGGGATCGATGTGTTCGTGAGCATGTCCTTCAGGAAGGTTTGACCACTTTTCCCCGCATTGCTGGCACAGCCCCAGACATTCCTCGGAACAGAGTGGATTTACCGGAAGCGCCAGAACAATTGCATCTCGCAGCGGAGTTTCTAAATCGATGTAGTCACCCTGCATAAATAACTCGTCATCTACATCTAAATCATCAATCACATCTTCGCTCGGACGTCGCTTCTTTGAACCCTTCGAACCTTTTTCATGATGCACTTCATAGCGATAAAGCTCCTGAAAACTTCTATCTATGTCTATTGCAATCGGATCAAGGCAGCGAATGCACTCACCCATTGCAGTTGCAAATACATCGGCCGTTGCTAGCACGCCCTCTGTAACGGATTCCAGCCGTAGATCAACTTCGATTACTTCTCCCGGTGGAACACTAATTAATTCGACACCGAAAGCTTCTGTGAGATCGAAGTCGATTGAATACTCTTTCATCTCTCCTGCGCGTCGAGGCAGTTCGTGCGTGTTAACACGAAATGGTGAGTTATCGCGAGTCATGCCCTGATTACTTTACTTATCGTTTGCAAGTTGCGATAAAACATCTTTATCACCGGCGCCAGCAAGTCTTTCTCGACCCCGCGCAACGGCATCAGAAGTCTTATTAAGAATCACCTCAAGAGTTGCAAGTCTTGAGTCAATGTATTTTTCTACCTCTTCACGTTCGGCATCAGCTTCAAGATGAGCATCATCTAAAATGTGTTGAGCCTCTTCACGTGCAGCAGAAACAATTGCTGTCTGCTCAATCATTCGAGAAACTTCTTCACGAGCACTTGCAATTAAAGCTTCAGCGCTTGCACGTCCTTCTTCAATAAGTGAATCACGGGAGGCAAGAATTTTGCGTGCAGCTTCTAAATCATTTGGAAGTGCAGCACGTGCACCATCAAGAATTTCTAGCATTTCACCACGGTGCAAAACACATGAAGCCGAGAGAGGAACTCCTCGAGCTTCTTCGACCATTGCGATGGCTGTTGTTAACTTCTCAATCGAATCCATGGATCACTTCCCTGCTACTCGACGTTTAAGTGCCTCGTTAATGCTCGGTGGAACCATAGAGGAAACATCTCCACCGTAATGTGCTAATTCTTTCACAAGTGAGGATGATAAAAAGGAGTGAGTTGGTGAAGTCGCCATAAACATGGTCTCAACCCCTGATCCTTGGAGGTTTACTTGTGCCATCTGTAATTCATATTCGAAATCTGATACCGCCCGCAACCCTTTAACAATTGATTGAATCGACTTTGATTTGCAGTACTCAACTAGTAAGCCACTCCATGAATCAACACGGACATTAGTAAATTTCTTTGTAACTTCAGAAATCATTGAAATACGTTCTTCGACTGTAAACAAACTTGATTTGGTTCGATTTTCAAGTACAGCAACTGTTACTTCATCAAAGTGGTGACTGGCACGTTCGATGATGTCTAAGTGTCCATACGTGATTGGATCAAAAGATCCAGGACAAACAGCGCGTCTCATAGGTCAAACGCTAGCAACGATTTCTTTGCTTATCCATTCTTCGCGTAATTCGC
>RGSB01000041.1 GCA_010032875.1 Actinomycetota bacterium
GAGCTCTGCGCGGCCTTGTTCCTAAACTTCACCAGAGCCCAATTTCTATCGGCCAATCACGAGAAATCTTTGAAGGCGGCAAAGTACTTGTACTTGTCAGTGGCTCACTTACTGCAACTGCAATCAATGTCGTCACCGAATTACGAAAAGAGTTTGCTGATCTTGCCCTGATTAACATCAACACCATTAAGCCATTTGGAGACCCACACCTATTTGCACGTATTAAAAAATCACAAACCGTTATTACGTATGAAAACCATCTAGTGAGTAGTGGACTCGCAAGTGAAGTTGCCATGCACCTTGCACAAAATCCTGGACCACGATTGATTCCTGTTGGAATTAACGACACATTTACTCACGGTGGGGGACTTGATTACTTATTGAACTTCTATGGCATCGATGCAGAAGCTCTGAAGAACGCTATCTATGTTGCCTATGGCAAAGCTGGCACATCAACGAAGAGCTCGGATCACATCGGTGGCAAGATTGAACTAAATAAGGGCGTTGCCGAAGGTTTGTAAAATTTACTAAGTGGGTTGTGAGGGACTCGAACCCCCGACCCGGTGATTAAGAGTCACCTGCTCTACCAACTGAGCTAACAACCCATTTGAAGTGGGTGACTTCAAATGCTTGGCAGACCCTATCAGCGCGTGGACGCAAATTACCACTTGCCGATAAGTGCCTTATTTAATGTGAATCCTGATATCTCTTGTACGAAGCGTTAATTTCGAGCTCTGCGGCATCGTGGCCGACCCATTCGCCACCATGGACTTCTTTGCCTGGTTCGAGGGTTTTATAGACTTCGAAGAAGTGTTTAATTTCATCTAATTCGTATTTTGGAACATCTTTAAGATCGGTCAAATTAGATTTACGTATATCACCGGCTGCAACGCAGAGAAGTTTGTCATCGCCACCTTTTTCATCAGTCATTCGAAACATACCAATGACGCGACAGGAAACAACGCATCCAGGAAATGTTGGTTCATCCAACATGATCAAAGCATCGAGTGGATCGCCATCGTTAGAAAGAGTATTTTTTACGAAACCATAATCATGTGGGAAACGAGTTGCAGTAAAGAGCATTCGATCCAGACGAACTTCTCCAGTGCGATGATCGATTTCATATTTGTTGCGACTGCCTGCAGGAATTTCTACGACAACATCAAAGATCACGTACGTGCTCCTTCAATTTGTAATTAATGCAGGACAAGAAATAGTGGGGTGAGCGACGGGGCTCGAACCCGCGACATCCCGGACCACAACCGGGTGCTCTACCAGCTGAGCTACGCCCACCATGAGGTGCTAATACTACCCGCCAATGAGATGGAATCTTTGATGTCACCGAGTGCGCGATGGTTTCCAGTCTTTGCAGGGGCTGCGAAATAAACACGTGGGAACCAGCGGCGTGCTAACTCTTTTACAGATGAGACATCGATGGTGCGATAGTGCAAGAAGTTATTGAGTAGCGGCATATCGCGTGCAATAAATGAGCGATCAACGCTGACAGAGTTTCCGGCAAGTGGTGACTTACCTTCGGCTGCACCGGATGCAATGAGGTACTCAAGTACTTTCGCTTCGGCATCTGCAACAGAGATACCTTTAGGAATTTCGGTGATTAATCCGGAAGCAGTGTGCATCTCAGTGACGTATTCATTCATCTGAGCCAGCTGTGCATCGCTAGCCTTGATAACAACGTCGACACCATCGCCGATGACGTTGAGTTCGCTGTCGGTGACAAGGACGGCGATCTCGACAAGAACGTCCTTCTCGAGGTCGAGCCCAGTCATCTCACAATCAATCCAGATCAGATGTGGGTGCTCAAGTGCCATGGGGCAAATGTATCGGCATGGGGGGATTCGGGATTAATTTCACCACTCGTTCACCTTCTCGTAACCATCCATCTGCCCATTTTCTCCGGGGTGATAGCAGTATCTGCCCCGTGAGCACAGCGACATCGACTCTTCCGCCAAAGCGCGAGATAACAACAAAGCCACGATTTTCTGACAAGGTATTTCGTGCAGTTGTTACGACTGGCGGATTTTCTTCGCTAGTAATTCTTGGACTTATTTCATTATTTCTTTTGTACAACGGTCTGAATGTTTTTAGAACAGAGGGACTTGGATTTATAACTGGTTTTGATTGGATCGTTCCACTTCCAGAAGAAGGATTACCTGCGCAATACGGAATCGGTGCGATGCTTTACGGCACCGTTGTAATTGGCTTGATTGCGCTGTTCTTTGCATTTCCAATCTCCGTAGGCGCCGCGTTATTCCTTTCTTACTATGCACCAGACTGGTTGAAGAAACCAATGGTCCTAGTAATTGACGTGATGGCTGCAATTCCATCCATCGTCTTTGGTTTATGGGGATTCTTTGTTCTTATGCCCCACGCCGAATATTGGGCAAAGTTAATTCATAAATACCTTGGCTTCATTCCTATTTTTGATATGCCAGCTAATGCATTTACTCGTTCACCATTTATTGCAGGTCTTGTGCTTGCCATCATGATTATTCCAATCATCACGTCAATCTCTCGTGAAATTTTTGCGCAAACTCCACTCGATCGTATTCAAGCCGCTTACGCACTTGGTGCAACAAAGTGGTCAATGATTAAATCAGTTGTTTTTCCATATGGTCGAGGTGGCGTTGTTGGTGGAGCAATGCTCGGCCTTGGTCGCGCAATCGGTGAGACCGTTGCGGTCTACACAGTGCTTAATATCGTCTTTGATATTCGTATCGAAGTCTTGCTTAGTGCTGGTGGCTCTGTTGCTTCAATGATTGTTAACAAATTCGGTGAAGCAAACCCTGACGAACTCAAAGCGCTTATGGCCTCTGGCTTTGTACTCTTCCTAGTAACTCTTCTCATTAACTTCCTTGCTAACTTTATTATCAACAGAACGGCCCGAGAATAATGAGTACAGTAACTATTCCGCGCCCGTCCAAACCTTGGGGCGTTAATTTCAAGCAGGCGATTCCAGACGTTGTTGCTGCTTTTGCAACCCTGCTAATCACCTACGCCATCGTTGCCTACACGCCACTAAAAGGAAAGCTCGCTTTTGTCATTGTTCTGTTCTTAGTTGCAGTAATTGCATCTGCTGCAATTTCTGGAATTCGCAGAGATCGCAAAGCCGCTCTTAACTCGATCAGCACTGTGATGATTTACGTAGCCGGAATGTTTGTTATTTTTCCACTCGGTTCGATTCTCTATGAAATCATCAGGCGTGGTATCGGCGGACTTTCACTTGGAATGTTTTCAACCGATATGGCGGTTACGGCATCTGATGCCCCACTCAGTGAAGGTGGATTGATTCACGCAGTTGTCGGCACTTTTTACATTGTTATTATCGCCAGCCTCATTAGCGTTCCAATTGGAATATTAACCGCTTTGTACTTGACCGAAATTAAAGGAAAAGCTGCGGGAACTATTCGCTTCTTCGTACAAGCTATGAGCGGCATCCCTTCGATTGTTGCCGGCCTATTCATTTACGCTGTCTGGATGATCGCATTGGGCAATCAGTATTCGGCTGCTGCCGGCGCGATGGCCCTAGCAATCTTGATGATTCCAACAGTTGCTCGGACTTCCGAAGAAGTTCTTAAACTTATTCCAAGTGATTTGCGTGAAGCTGGTCTCGCAATGGGTGGAACTCAATGGCGCACAGTTGCCATGATTGTTATTCCGGCAGCCCAAAGTGGTCTGATTACGGCAGTCATTCTCGGCGTTGCTCGTGTCGCTGGAGAAACCGCACCTCTATTGCTGACAATGGGCGGGGCAGATGCGCTTAATCTGAATCCATTTGCTGGAAACAGTTCGGCTATTCCATTTTATGTATGGAAGAACTTCTTACTCGGCACAGAAACTGCTATTGATCGCGCATGGTCTGGAGTTCTTGTCCTGATGATTATTGTTCTTTTCTTCTTCTCATTAACTCGTTTCTTATCGGGGCGAAAGGGTCGTTTTTAATATGTCAACTATCCAGGGAGCAAATCAAATGAGCCAAGCAAATCCTGTGCATTCCTTAGCAAATGTTGCAGCAGCACACAGTGCATCTAAAGGAGACCACCACATCGCTGGTACTGGCATAGAAGCTAAGAATATTCATGCGTGGTTTGGCGACAAGCACGTGATTGATGACGTCTCAATCGATTTCTTTCCTGGAACAGTGACCGCACTAATTGGCCCATCTGGTTGCGGAAAATCAACATTTATTCGAATCCTCAATCGCATGCACGAATTCATTCCAACCGCTGCGATGGCTGGCGAGGTGTTACTTGAAGGAAAAGATATTTATCAATCAGGTACAGATGTAACAAAGATCAGGCTTGGCATCGGTATGGTCTTCCAAAAACCTAACCCATTCCCATCAATGACAATTAAAGAAAACGTCTTATCAGGTCTGAAGTTGGCGCAATTGAAGGTGTCTAATCAAAGTGAGCTACTTGAAAGCTGCCTTGTTCGAGCCGGTTTGTGGAATGAAGTAAAGGATCGCCTTAACGAGTACGGCGGTGCACTCTCAGGCGGTCAACAACAGCGTTTGTGTATTGCTCGCTCTTTGGCTGTAAGCCCGCAGGTTTTGTTGATGGACGAACCATGTTCAGCACTCGACCCAGGCTCAACTCTTCGTATTGAAGAGACTATTCGTGAGCTTTCAGCATCAATGACAATCATCATTGTTACTCACAATATGCAACAAGCAGCCCGAGTTTCTGATCGCACGGGCTTCTTCTTATCCGATGGTGGTCCAGGTCGCCTCATCGAATGTTCGTCGACATCAGAGATCTTCTCTAATCCAAAAGATAAGCGCACAGAGGATTACGTAACCGGTCGTTTCGGTTAATTTCATTAACCTACTGTTTACTAAACCTACACAACTTGTTTGCCGAAATAGTCCCTTAGGTTAGGGATGGATACATAGATTTACTCCACTTGTAGTACTGACATATGGAGGAATAAATGAATTCACGCAAGAGACTAGCGATCGTCGCGATTGCTACTTCTGCACTTTTTGTATCAGCATCACCGGCGTTTGCGGAGTCAATCAATGGCAGTGGAGCAACTTTCGCTCTTCCATTAATTGATGCATGTAAAGCGGATTTCTCAAAAGACAAAGGTCACACAGTTAACTACCCAGGTGGCGGATCCGGTAAGGGACGCACTGACTTCGCTTCAAACTTAGTTGACTTTGCGGGCTCAGATGCACCTTATTCCTCAGGTGCACCAGCAAACCTAGTTTATGCTCCAATTTATGCAGCTCCAATTGCAGTCATGTATAACTTGCCAACAGTTAAGGAACCTATTTACTTAACTCCAGCAACAATTGCAAAGATCTTCTCTGGCTACATCACTGACTGGAGTGCTCCAGAAATCGCTGCTGATAACGAGCGCGTTGTGAAGACTCCTATCTATGAGACCAAGAAAGTCACAACAACAAATAAGGGTAAGAAAGTTACAAAGACTGTTCCTGTTCTAGATAAGAACGGTAAGGCGAAAGTTAAGTCTTATAACACCAAGACAATCAACATCGACCTTCCAAAGCAACAGATCACAGTCTGGTACCGCACAGATTCATCAGGCACATCTGAGAACTTCACTAAGTTCCTCAAGGAAGCTAATGCATCGAATCCAGATACACGCATCTGGCCAAAGACACAAGCTGCGGTTTTCGCAAATGCAACTCCAAACAACATCTCCACATTCTTTAACTTCCAAGGTGCTTCAGGATCAGCTGCAGTTTCAGCTGGTGTTGCTGGCAAAGTTGGATCAATCACATACAGCGAAGTGAGCTTTGCAACCGCCAATAAGTTGCCAGTTGCATACGTTCAAAACGCCAATGGTGAATTCGTAGCACCAGATGCTGCGGGAACTTCAATCTTCCTTGGCGGCGGAACAATCAATGACAACGGAACTGTTTCTGTTGACTTCGCTAAGAAGATTCCGGGTGCATATCCACTAGGCACAACTTCTTACGGTCTTGCATACTCATCTGGTAAGGATGCAGCAAAGCAAAAGGCTGTTGCCGAATGGTTTACATATGTTCTAGAACAGTGCCCAACAAAGTACCCAGAAAAGGGCTTTGCACAAATCACTGGTCCACTTGCAACCAAAGCTAAAGAGCAGATTGCAAAGATCAAGTAATTAAATAGTAAACAAAAATATCCCGGCTTCTAATCTAGAGGCCGGGATATTTTTATTGCGTGCCTGGCAGGAATCGAACCTGCGACAACCCGCTTAGAAGGCGGGTGCTCTATCCGACTGAGCTACAGGCACCTGTATGTACACGGGCAAGTCTACCGACAAGAACTAGTAAGGTTTCGTCCTATGGCTGAGTTCATTTACACGATGAAAAAGACGCGTAAAGCGCACGGCGAAAAAGTTATTCTTGATGACGTCACACCTGGATTACAACAACCATCAAATGGCGAAGCGTTTTTAACACCCGGTTACACCGTCGGAATTTTGTTACAAGAGCCAGTTCTTGATGAGACCAAAACTGTTTTAGAAAACGTACAAGAAGGTGTGGCCGAAACCATTGGCTTACTTAATCGATTTAATGCTGTGTCAGAAGAAATGGCAAGTCCAGATGCTGATTACGACAAGTTATTGGCTGAAATGGGAACCCTGCAAGAACAACTGGATCATCGCAATGCATGGGATTTAGATTCGCAACTTGAGCAAGCGATGGATGCACTGCGTTGCCCAGCTCCAGATGCTGATGTAAAAGTTTTATCTGGTGGAGAAAAACGTCGCGTTGCTTTATGTAAATTGCTTTTGCAAGCGCCAGATTTATTATTACTCGATGAGCCAACCAACCACCTAGACGCTGAATCTGTTTTATGGCTCGAACAACACCTAAACAAGTATCCAGGTGCAGTTGTCGCGATTACTCACGATAGGTACTTCTTAGACAACGTCGCACAGTGGATTCTCGAACTCGATCGCGGACGCGCTTATCCATACGAAGGAAATTACACAACGTATCTTGAAACCAAGTCTGCACGTCTTAAAGTTGAAGGCCAAAAAGATGCAAAGCGCGCAAAGCGTTTGGCAGAAGAGCTCGACTGGGTTCGCCAGAATGCAAAGGGACGTCAAACAAAATCCAAAGCACGTCTTGCTCGTTACGAAGAGATGGCTGCAGAAGCTGACAAGATGCGCAAACTCGACTTTGAAGAGATTCAGATTCCGCCAGGACCACGCCTTGGAAATGTTGTTGTTGAAGTTGATCATTTATCAAAGGGTTTTGGTGATCGCCTACTAATTGATGATCTCTCATTTACTCTTCCACGTAACGGGATTGTTGGTGTTATCGGACCAAACGGTGCGGGTAAAACCACATTATTTAAAACTATTATGGGAATGGAAGCACCAGATAGCGGCACCGTCAAAGTTGGCGAAACTGTAAAAATTTCCTACGTGGATCAATCTCGTGGTGGAATCGATCCAAAAAAATCACTCTGGGAAGTAGTCTCAGATGGTTTGGATTTCATCAAAGTTGGACAAGTTGAAATGCCATCTCGTGCATACGTATCGGCCTTCGGTTTTAAAGGACCAGATCAACAAAAACCCGCAGGAGTTTTATCTGGTGGTGAAAGAAACCGTTTAAATCTTGCTCTTACTCTTAAATTAGGTGGCAACTTGTTGCTGCTTGACGAACCAACAAATGACTTAGATGTTGAAACACTTGGCTCACTTGAAAATGCCCTCCTTGAGTTTCCTGGGTGTGCCGTAGTCGTATCTCACGATCGCTGGTTCTTGGACCGCATCACAACTCACATTTTGGCTTATGAAGGGGATTCAAAGTGGTTCTGGTTTGAAGGAAACTTTGAATCCTATGAAAAGAACAAAATCGAACGTCTTGGTGTTGATGCAGCACGTCCGCATCGTGTTACTTATAGAAAGCTCACACGTTGATGCGCCACATTGCCAAAGTTCATGTTCGTTGGGATGACTTAGATGCCTTCGGACATATAAATAACGCAAAGTATTTAACGTACGTACAAGAAGCGCGTGCAGATT
>RGSB01000042.1 GCA_010032875.1 Actinomycetota bacterium
GATCTGAGGTTCGTACTTTCGAAATAGTTCCACTTTTAAAGCTTGTGACAAACAATGCCGTGCCATCGGATGAGATATCCAGGCTGCGAGCAGCTTGCCCTACCTTGGCTTTACCCAAAGATTTATCCGCAACTAAATCCCAGGCGATTACTTGCCCAGAAACATTTAATGTTGCATACAGAATTTTGTTATCTGGCGAAAGCACAAGGGCTCGGGGGTTTGAGCCGATTGGGATGTAGGTTTGTTCGAAGGTAGAAAGATTGATGCGGTGCAATCTATTTCCACCCATTTCAGCTACGTACGCAAATGCACTGTCATTTGTTACCACGATTCCACGTGGATAGCGCCCAATTTTTATGCTCTTGATTGTTTTTTGTTCAGCAATTGAAATAACAGAAAGTGTGTATGAGCACCAGTTTGAAACCAGAATGTATTTGTTATCTGGCGTCACCTTTACAACTTTTGGCACAGAACCCACTGGATAGACAGCATCTATCTGATAGGTCCTTAAATTAATACGCGATAGGTAACTGGTGTCATACCCTGATGCTGGAGAGCAAGTGTCATGACCTTCTTTGTTAAACCCTTTGCCATACATCGCATAATTTGTGAAGTACAGGTACTTCCCATCCGGCGAAAAGGCGCCTTCTACTGGCGCACCTCGGTAAGTTCCGTTGTATTTGCCATAGCCAAAAGATTTAAGATCAACGCTATCTTTAACGGTTGAGAGCAACTCCAAATTCTTAGCATCAAATATTGCAACAGTGTGGTTGTACATCATGTTGTGAGCACTCACGAGACCAGTACCAGATGAAAGTACTGATTTGGGCGACAAATTCCCTCTGAACGTTTTTATCAATTTCATCTGAGTGTCTTGCGAAAGAGGTTCAGCGGTATGAGCAGGGGAAGTGGATAGAAGTGTAAGCACGCATAGTGAAATGAAAACTCTTCGCATATTCATAATGCCAAGAATAGTAGGGTTATCCAATGAAGTTGCGCGCACCGCATGAGGTTGCAGGACTAGCAAAAAAAGCTTTATGGGCAAATTTTGCAATTATGGGAGTCGCATCGATGGGATGGGTCGCCCGAATTCCAGAGATCAAAGATGCAAATGGTTTAAACAACGCGCAATTTGGTTTAGTGCTACTTTCTAGTTCGCTTGGTTCAATTATTGGGGCCCAACTTGCAGGTCGTCTCGTACATACTTTTGGATCTCGTAAAGTCTTATTCGTAACATCGATGTTATTACCAGCAGGATTGTGTGCAATTGGATTTTCTACTCAACCAATTTTTCTTGCCCTGTCGCTTTTTTTGATGGGATTCGGATACTCAAGTACGGACGTGGCACTTAATACTCAAGCTGTCGCGATAGAAAAGATATTAAATGCCCGAAGCATGTCTTCGTTTCATGCAATGTGGAGCGTGGGTGCATTTTTCACAACAGTATTCGGTGGTTCCATTGCTCGAGTTGTGTCGGTACAAACAAACTTGGCTGCGGTTTCCTTGGTCTGTGTGATTGCTTTTTTACTCTGCGTTTATAGGTTATTGCCGGCGCATTTGGATGGACATAAAGGCGAAGAAGAGTCGGCTGCGAAAATTCCACTCTTTGGGAAATCTGTGACTTCATTATGGTTTATCGGTTTCGGTGTGCTTGGAGCACTCATTGCAGAAGGTTCTGCCAGTGATTGGGGAGCGCTACTGCTTCGCGATGAAATGGGGATAGGTAAAGGTGTAAATGCTTCAGCGTATGCATCCTTTGCATTAGCAATGATTACCGCCCGTTTTCTTGGCGATCGTGCATTAGATTATTTCGGTCCCGCTCGATTAGTTCGATTGTGCGGTTGCTACGGTGCGCTGGGTTGGGCAACTAGTATTGCGATTGCGGTACCGCTTTCTCATTCCAATCCACTTCTTGCTTTGATTATTATTAATGGTGGCTTTGTTATTGCAGGACTTGCAATCGGACCGATGTTTCCGGCGTTTATTCTGGCCGCAAGCTCCATTCCTGGCATCGCGCCGTCTGTGTCGAGTGCCCGCGCTTTTGTTATTGGTCTTTCTGGTTTTTTTATCGGCCCATCAATTATTGGTTTCCTGGCAGAAGGCACATCCATCTCTGTGGCAATGGCATTCCCAATTCTTTCACTGTTAGTTGCTGGCTTTCTTTCTCGAGTTATTAAGTAAAGCAAAAAGCCCCCAGCATGTGCTGAGGGCTTTTTGTTGTAAGGCTTACTTGCTGAAGAAACTAATGTTTCCTACGTGTGGACCAAAATCTGATCCTGAAATTGTTCCGCTTGCGATAAGAGCGAACAGAATGAGTGCTGCTCCACCAAGTGCTAGATCCTTATTAAATGCAATCTGCTCATTCATCTTTGCAGTTGCATCAGTTTCTTTCCAGTAAGCATGGAAGATGATTCCCGCAAGAATTACTGTGATTGCGATGAGTAGCGCACCAAGATCAACCCATAGACCGATCGCGATATAAATTCCGCCGAGCAAGAATCAAGCTTTGCAAAGTGTCCAATTCCTGAGCCAATAAATAGCGCTGCAAATAGCAGACGACCGATGAGTGTTACTACGTCCATGTTTCTCCTTATACGTCTGTGTAATTGATGGGTACTTACCTACGTAAAGGTAGGTCAAAGTAGTTGAAATTTCAACTATCTAAGCGCCCCTTGAGCGTGTCGCACGCGGGGCTTGCGCGTGTCAGTCCTAGGGACTATTTTTCGAACAGATGTTCGAATTATCCACAGCTAGCAGGAAAAGAGTCTTGTAATGACCCCGGCACATGTAAGAGCACAGATTGCACAACCAGGTGAAGTTCTAGCCGATGGCACATCTGGACCAATCGAATTCTCTTTTGGTGGCAGACGCTTTCGTATTCATGCAGTTCTTTCCAGGTGGTGTGAAGCAGGTGGTTGGTGGAATCGAATTAGTGATGGCAACTTTCATCCAGATGATCAAGCACGCGCAGTATGGAAAGTAGAAGCTGCACCTATTGGCACCCTGCAAACATTTGAACTTGAGCGAGACGATCTCACCGGTGCATGGATTATTAAAGCGATATGAGTTTTATTCATTTACATACAGCCAGTGCGTTTTCTCTTAAGTACGGCACTACACAACCGAGTGATCTTGTTCAGCGAGCAAGTGAGTTAGAAGCGCCCGCGCTAGCACTGACCGATCGTGATGGGCTCTTAGGCGCCATTCGTTTTACGAAAGCATGTCTTAATTACGGTATCGCTCCGATTATTGGAGTAAACCTTGCTATCAATTTACAGAATGATTTACAGACAAGTCGTATGCCCGATGACAAAAAATTACCGCGTTTGACTCTTATTGCTGGCAGTGATGGGGGATGGCGCAATCTTGTAAGGCTTATGTCTTCGCTTAACTTATCTACAGGTGGACCTGTTCTGACCCTTGATTTTCTTGAACGTTTCAGCCAATACACGGAAAACCTATATGTCCTCCATGGACTAGATGCACCTATTGCACCTGCAATTGCAGCCCATCGAAACGATAGTGCTCTAAATATATTTAATAAGACTCGCAATTTTTTCAAAGCACATGCAATCGAATGTGTTTCGCATCTAGCAAAAGGTGATGGCCCCGGTTCTATTGCACATGCAGGACGTTCACTCATCTTTGCTCGAGATCACGATATTGATGCCGTGGTGACAAATGCCGTACGAATGCGCGGTCCAGAAGATGGACCAGTTGCAGACATTTTGGATTGCGCTCGCCAATTAGTTCCACTGCATCCACGTCACATAGGACGCACAAATGCTGAGGCGTATCTCAAATCAACACCTGCTATGCACGCCATTGCTGATGAAATTGCACGCGCAGGTGGCGAGCGCAATGCGCGTGTACTTCTTTCCACTACTCGTGCATGGGCCGAGCAAACGTTGCTATCACCTGCGCGAGATATTGGTTTAGGTTCCATTCACTTACCCGAAGCTCATGTTGTTGGAGCAGAAAATGCACAGCAGATGCGAGCCCTATTGCGTCAACGCTCAGAAGCAAAAATTAATTGGAGATACAGCAGCGCCCAAGCAGTTAAAAGTGCACGCGAGCGACTCGATGACGAACTAGCAACTGTTGCAACTCTTGGTTACGAGTCATATTTTCTAACCGTTGCCGATATTGCAGACATGGCACGCGAACGAGGAATTCGTGTTTCAGCACGTGGCTCTGGCGCTGGATCTCTTATCTGCCACCTACTTGGAATTTCACCTGTAGATCCATTGGCACACGGATTATTGATGGAACGTTTTTGTTCGCCGCTACGCCGTGCTCTACCTGATATTGATATCGATGTTGAATCACATCGGCGTTTGGAAATTTATGATTTAGTTTTTAAGAAATACGCAGATCCTCGCTGGGATATTCCCGGCAATCAATCAAGGTGCGCAACGGTTGCAAGCTTTGATACATATCGCACACGGCAGAGCATTCGTGATGCGGGTGCCGCTTTGGGTTTACCTGCAGCCGAGATTAACTTGATTGCTAAATCTCCATATGGCTTGCGTGAGAAAAATGTTAAGACTCCTTTAGCAAAGATGGTTATCACAATGGCGCGCCGCCTCGAAGGTTTACCACGACATCTTTCAATGCATCCATGTGCGATTGTTTTATCTGATGGGGGATTACTCGATCGTGTGCCTCTACAGCGCAATGCCAGCGGGTATCCAATGGTGGAATTTGATAAAGATGATGTCGAAGATGTTGGTTTGCTTAAGTTAGACATCCTTGGAGTGCGAATGCAATCGAGTATTTCTTATGCGCTTAACGAAATCTCTCGAGTACACAAAGAAGAGATAGATATTGATGCAATTTCACTTGATGATCCGCATACATACGAACTCATTCAATCGACAAAGACAATCGGCATCTTCCAGATAGAAAGTCCCGGACAGCGCGAACTCGTTGGTAAATTAGAGCCACAAACCTTTACCGATTTAATTATTGATATTTCCCTCTTTCGCCCTGGCCCAGTAAAGAGTGACATGATTTCGCCCTTTCTGAAATCACGACATGGGTGGAGTGCGCGCAAGATCATTCACCCTGACCTATACGAGATATTGAGTGATACTGAAGGCGTTGTTGTTTTCCATGAGCAAGTTATCTCCATCATCGCAACAATGACGCACTGCTCACTGGCGCACGCCGATGAAATGCGCAGAGCACTTGGTGATCGCCAAAGCCAACAGCAAGTCTGTGATTGGTTTTATCCGGCAGCAACCGAACATGGTTATTCACCAGAAGTAATCAATGAGGTCTGGGAAGTTCTGCGTGCTTTTGCATCCTTTGGTTTTTGCAAGGCGCATGCTGCAGCTTTTGCTTTTCCGACGTATCAATCTGCATGGCTAAAGACCCATTACCCAGCAGCATTTTTAGCAGGAGTTCTAACTCACGATCCAGGCATGTATCCCAAGCGATTGATTCTAGATGAAGTGCGACAGATGGGTATTTCGATTGCACCGCTAGATGTTAATTTCTCTGAAGATACATATCGCGTAGAAATTGCAGAAGATGGCACTCAAAGTATTCGTATTGCGCTCTCAACCATTAATGGAATCAGCACGGATGAAATTAAAAATATTATTTCAGCTAGACCATACAAAGATTTAGCAGATTTTTATTATCGGGCTGGTGTATCACAGCCAGTTATTGAGTCACTGATTTTTACAGGTGCATTTGATCAATTACATGCCATAACTAAAGGTGGACCAATTAATCGTCGAGATCTGCTACTTCATCTCTCTGATCTTATAAAAGGCCCAACAATGTCTAACGGATTACGTTCGCAAATGACTCTGGGCTTTGATGCGCCAGCACTTGAATCAAGCGGTCTTCCAGATTTAGAGAGCAATGAAATTGTTGCCCATGAAGTACAGCGCCTTGGTATGGACATTACCCACCATATGCTCGAGTTCTATTCGCACTTTCTTAATTCAATCGGGGCAATTAAATCCTCTGACCTTCTTTCGGTGCGAACAGCTTCTACTGTTTTAGTTGCAGGAGTCCGTGTATCTATTCAAACGCCCCCTGTACGTTCTGGAAAGCGAGTCATATTTCTTACCCTCAATGATGGATATGGATGCAGTGATGCAACATTTTTCAGCGATGTTGCTGCCGAATATCTTTCAACGATCTATACATCCGAACTCGTCTTATTGCGCGGTGTCACTCGGCGTACTGGTGCCCGCGGAATATCAATAAGAGCAACGGGTATATGGGACTTGCGCGCTGCTTACGAAAAGTGGAGCGCACAGAGAAGTACGCTGGCGATATGAGCACACACGCCACGATTGTTCACGTGGATATGGATGCGTTTTATGCATCCGTAGCAGAACGTGATGATCCAACATTGCGCGGCAAGGCACTGGTAGTTGGTGCTGGAGCTCGCGGAGTTGTGCTCTCTGCAAACTATGAAGCACGTAAATTTGGAATTCGAGCAGCAATGCCAGTTGGACGAGCACAACGTATGGCACCGCATGCAATCTTTGTGCCACCTAATCACACACGCTATTCAGAAGTATCAGATGCAATCATGAAAATATTTGCTGACTTCACACCGCTTGTAGAACCACTTTCACTCGATGAAGCTTTCTTAGATGTCACTGGTGCAAGGCGCTTGCTCGGAACAGGACGCGAGATCGGGACAGAGATTAGGCGTCGAGTATTTGAACAAGAGGGCATCACATGTTCAGTAGGCATTGCACCCTCTAAATTCATTGCAAAGTTAGCATCAGGTCATTGCAAGCCAAATGGATTATTAGAAATTGCGCCAGATCGAATTCTTACTTTTTTACATCCACTTCCAGTATCTGCTTTATGGGGAGTAGGGCCAAAAACAGCGGAACAACTAGAGCAATTAGGTCTTCGCACCGTTGAAGATGTCGCGAATTTGCCGCGAGCCACACTTATTCGAGCAATAGGACAAGCAGCAGGTGAGACACTTCACGAACTTGCATGGGGACGTGATTACAGAGATGTGACTCCTGAAGATGTTGATAAAAGCATTAGCGCAGCAGAAACTTTTGCTCAAGATTTAGATAATCCTGAAGAGATATTGCAAGAATTTCTACGACTGACTCAGAAGGCAACCGCACGTTTGCGCGATAAAGAACTATTTGCAAAAACTATCTCAATAAAAGTTAGATTTGCTGATTTCACAACAATTAATCGTTCTAAAACTCTGCCACTTGCAACGGATAGTGCACACGAAACGTATGAAGTTGTAAAAGATTTATACAGAGCACTTCGAATTGAACGTGCGCGCCTTCGACTAGTTGGTGTCAGTCTTGAAAATCTTGTTAGCGCAGCTCCCGAGCAGATGGTTTTAGGTGCTCGGGATAAAGGCTGGCGTGATGCTGAGCGTGCAATTGACCGAGCTCGCGCCAGATTTGGGCGTTCCAGTGTGCGACCAGGGCGCCTAGTTGATCCGAGTGAGCAGGACGAGTAGCCCGCTGGCAAAAGTTGTTCTATTGTTGGCCCGTGCCACTTTCAGATCGTGAACGTAAGTTATTAGCCGAAATGGAGCAAGCTCTATCGGCCGATGACCCACGCCTATCGTCAACTCTGACTGGAAGTCGAACTTTTCCTGGTCGCAACCGAGTTTTAATTGGGTCCGGTGCGCTGATTTCAGGACTAGCAATAATCTTGGGCGGGCTCGTTTCGCAGACCGTTCCTGTGGGTATCTTTGGCTTCTTAATTGCCCTCACAGGTCTGATTACCGTTCTTTCCGCCCTAGCCGGCATAGGTAAGAGCCCTCGTATTGCTAAAGAGAAGAAGAGCTCAGGAATTCGATCACGCTTGGAACAACGCTGGGATGATCGCAACTTCGATAATTAATTCATAAAGACACGCTCACATCGCCTCCCGATTTCGGGGGGCTTTTTTGTGCCCGCTGCC
>RGSB01000043.1 GCA_010032875.1 Actinomycetota bacterium
ATCCTGCCAGAATCACTTCTAAATGGAAGAATTTCAGAAATATAGGACTTAGTTGCATTATCTAGTCCCACGTCTCCCCCAGCTTTTTCACTTAAGTACCAACGGTGTTCCAAAATTTCGTGGAACATTTGTGCAGGTTCGACTCGACCTATTAACTCTTGCGGTACTTGTGCAAGTGTTGGTCTGAAAACCTCATTAAGCCATTTGAGTGCACTTTGATTTACTGGTGGACGAGGTTCTTCCATGCGCGAGCGATAACGATCAAAAGATGCGAGCAAACGCTTTGCTTGAAGTTCTTCTGTTTCAAGTCCCATCAGTTCTAATAAGCGTGCTTGGTGATAACCCGCTGCAACAAGTTTTGGTTGGAAGATGAGAGATTTGTTTTCACCATCGAGTGAGACTGAAACCTCTTCTACGGTAAAACCTAGGTCGTGAAGTGCACGCATCGCACGTTCAACTGCGTGGCGATCACTTGGATCGAGTTTTTGTGGCTCCTTTAGAGCGGTCCACAATCGGCGATAACGTTTGATAACAGTTTCACTTGCCCGGATCGGATCAATCTCTGGATATAAGACTCCAGATAACGCTAGATCTTCTAGCTCTGCGGCCACATTAAAGTGTGCAATCTCTAAATCATGTTCGCGCTGTCCATCGCTCAATGTTTTCTGAAACTCACTTGTTTCGGCATCAACAAGGTATGCCGCAAAACCCTCTGCATCTCGTCTAAATAAAGTATTAGAAAGTGAGCAGTCGCCCCACCAAAAACCAAGCAAGTGAAGGCGAACTAATAGCAGCGCCAGCGCGTTAGTCATCGTGGTGATGTCATGAGCTGAAACATTTCCTGATAGCAACACTCGATAAGGAAGTGAGTACGGCAAGAACCGTGTGGCAAGGGCACAAGGCAACTCTTCGCCACTGCTATCTGTTCGTCCTTCAACAACTGCTATTGGATCAACACTTGGTGCACCGAGTTGTTTGAGTTGACGCAACGTTTTGTATTCGCGATTAGCAAACTCTGCAACGGTTTCTTTGATTGCATACACCTCAGCATCAGGATCATCACTTGCGCGAACCAAGCGCACAATATGGCGAGAAATGCCTCGCTTTTCGGCGAGTGCTGGATCTTCGGGCCAATTCTCTAAACTCGTTTGCCATGGCAATCCAGTTACGGCAGCGATTTCCTCGCCGAGTCCCGTAATTCGAAGTGCCATGTTCTTATTCTCTCACAGTGAGCCTTATCGGGTTACGGGTGCTTTAGAATGACTTTATGGCTCTGGCAAAACGAATTATGAAACCCCGTAAGAAAAAAGAAGATACTAAAACTAATTATGGAGTTATGGGCGCTCCAATTAATCGCTCACATCCTTTTTATTTTGGTTTCGTTGCAACACTTGGTGCGCTATCTGCAATAGTTTTATTGAGAGCACTCGGTAGTGTCAGCCAAGTCTTTGTACTAATTCTGATCGCGCTATTCTTGGCAACTGGCCTAAATCCGGCAGTGGAAGCTATTCGCTCTCGTGGAGTTTCTCGTGTAAGTTCCGTAACAATCATTTTCGTGGCTGTTATTGCTTTCGTAATCTTTTTTGCTTGGGTTGTAGTTCCACCAGTAATTTCTCAAGGTTCGCAATTAATAAATAACTTACCTTCGCTTTTGCAGGACTTAAAATCAAATACAACGATTAATAAGTTAAATGATCAATTTGCATTAATTGACACTTTGCAGGCAAAGCTTAGAGAGTTCACAGCCGATGGCACCCTTTTGGTCTCTACATTTGGTGGGGTTATCGGTGTAGGAAAATCAGTTATTTCGGGAACGTTATCCGCGCTCACGGTCTTAGTACTGACCCTCTATTTCATAACATCACTTCCACAAATGGTGAACCTTGGAGTCCGTTTAGCACCTGCAAGTCGCCGCGATCGAGTTGCAAAACTTACAAATGCAATTATTGCTCGTGTTGGCTCCTTTGTGGGTGCACAGATATTTATTGCCTTTATGGCTGCAATATTTGTAATTATTCTTGGAGTCATAATCGGCTTGCCTTCACCAGTTGCAATAGCGATGGTTGTTTTGGTCTGTGCACTCGTTCCGCTGATTGGTCACTTCTTAGGGTGCGGTGTTGTCACTATCATCGCTCTCACAGTTTCTATTCCTGTTGGCATAGTCGCATTCGTTGCCTACGTCGTTTATGTGCAGATTGAAAATTACTTAGTGACGCCACGAATTATGAGGAAGACTCTTGAAGTACCGGGAGCCGTAACAATTATTGCAGCTCTTATTGGTTCTTCACTTCTTGGATTAATTGGTGGATTGTTGGCAGTTCCAGTCGCTGCTGCAATTATTTTAATCTTGGATGAAGTTGTATATCCCCGTGCGGATAACTCTTAAAACTCTTCTGGCAAAGGCAAACGCTGAGGCGCAATGACTTTAGTTATTTCACTGAGCACCCGATAAACAGCTGGTTCTCCCACCCATAAGTGTTTTGCGTCTTCAACAGGAATAATTGCAATCTGTTTGAGAACTGAAAATCTTTTTGTTGCTTCCTCTGGTTTTAAGTAGTCATCATGTTCAGGAACAAGGGCAATTACTGGGCGTCCGTCGTTGCTCCACCACTGCAGGTCTTCTTCAGTTGAAAAGCGCAGTGGTGGGCTCAAAAGAATTAATCCCTTATGCCTTTTATCTCGTGCAAACTTAATTGCGAGATCTGTTCCAAAAGACCAACCAACAATCCATACATTTTCTAACTTCAAATTTTCAAAGCAGTAATTAATCATAGCTTCGACATCGAAGCGTTCTGATACAGCGTTATCAAAGTGACCAGTACTTGTACCTGCTTCACTTGTTGTTCCTCGAGTATTAAAACGAACCACATTTATACCCGCCATTGCAGGCAATCGATTAGAAGCTTTTTTGTATACGTGACTATCCATCATTCCGCCAGCAGTTGGCAGTGGATGCAGCAGAAGAATCGAACCTGTTGCTGCTTCTATTGGTCGCGCGACTTCACCAACGAGATCTATTCCATCTTCGGTGCGAACTACAAATGGGATACGCACAGCGGGCAAAACAGTGCTCGGGCGTATTAGTTCGGGCATGTTCGCTATCTTATCTAGCAACGAGATTACTCCGCGACTATTCTTTACTCATGCCTACACGTTCAAAAACCTTTGATTCACATTACCCAGTAACCGGCGATGCAATTGGAACTTTTCCAATTCATACAGATGCGGATGTTCGCGTGGCAGTTGCACAAGCCCGCATCGCATCAGATAAGTGGGTAGCACTTGGATTTCGCGGACGAAAAAAAGTTTTATTAGCGTGGAGCAAATTGATAATGGAGCGCGTTGAAGAGTGCACAGCACTTATTTCAATGGAGACCGGAAAGCCTGTTAGTGATGCAAAACTTGAAGCATCTCTTGCTGCGGGCCACCTTGCATGGGCTGCGCGTCATGCACAAGAAGTGATGCGCACATCGCATCGCTCTCCTGGTGCGGTTATGGCGAATATGTCTGCAACTGTTGAACGTTCTCCTGTAGGAGTTGTCGGTGTCATTGGACCGTGGAACTATCCAATCTTTACCCCAATGGGTTCTATTGCATATGCACTTGCAGCGGGAAACACGGTTGTATTTAAACCAAGTGAATTCACACCAGGTGTTGGTGTGTGGCTTGCTCGCACATTTGCAGAAGTTGCACCCTTTTCAAATATTTTCCTCTGCGTGACAGGTCTTGGTGACACAGGGCGTGCATTATGCGAAGCGCACGTAGATAAATTAGCTTTCACAGGATCTACAAAGACTGCAATGGTTGTTGCCGCAACGTGTGCCAAAACAATGACACCTGTCGTTCTTGAATGTGGTGGAAAAGATCCCGTCATTGTGGCTCACGATGCAGATATCAAGCGTGCAGCAGAGAACACTATTTGGTCATCTATGTCTAATGGTGGGCAAACATGTATCGGCGCAGAGCGCGTATATGTTGTTGAAAGCGTTGCAGATGAATTTATTGCCGCAATGTTAGAAGCTGTAAAGAACATTAAACCTGGCGAACCAGGTGTTGGAAATTATGGTCCAGCAACTATGCCAAAACAATTAGACATCATTGCCTCACACATTAAAGATGCAATCAAAAGTGGTGGTCGCGCAATCTACGGTGGTGCAAAGTCAGTTAAAGATCCTTACGTCGAGCCAGTTATTTTGGTTGATGTCCCTGAAGATTCAATGGCAATGCAGGATGAAACATTTGGTCCAACCATCGTCATCAATCGCGTAAAAAATGTGGATGAAGCAATTATTCTTTCAAATGCTTCTCGCTATGGACTTGGTGCATCTATCTGGTCGAAGCGCCAAGGAAAAAGAATTGCCGGACAACTTCACTGTGGAATGGTCGCCATTAACTCAACAATTTCATTTGCTGCAGTCGCATCTGTTCCATTTGGGGGTGTGAAAGATAGCGGTTATGGACGCATTCATGGCCCAGAAGGAATTCTTGAATTTACATATGCCCGCACAATTGTGCGGGCTCGCTTTCAATTACCAATTGCATTTACTAGTTTTAAACGCACAGCAGGAAACGATAAATTAATTATTAAATTAACTAAGTGGCTTAATGGTCGCTTCGGTTAATTTATTACTCAAAACTAATAGCGAGGCGCATTTCTAGTTCGTTCTATTCGTGGTTTTCTATCTCCACGTTTTGACCAACATGCGTTGTGCCAATGACGTCGGCCATCTTCATCGCCTTCAAGCCATGCAACAGTGTGTGGTGTTGCCATTGGAATAATTTGATCACAGCCAGGACATCTATAAGGCTTGTTTGAAGATGAACCTGTGATCTTGCGAACTACATACGAACCTTCTGTGTGTTCTTCAATAGTTTGATTAGAAGTTGCAATATCGCGATCATCACTCTTTGGCCGCTTGTTTTTGGGATAATTCTTTCGCGGGCTCATGTTCTTATTTTCTCGCACTTTCGTCTCAATTGTGGCAAGGTAGCCACATGAACGTCATTGAAGTTCAAGGATTACATAAGTCTTATGCGGATATAAAGGCTGTAGATGGCATAGATCTCACTATTTCCCAGGGCGAAATTTTCGCACTTCTTGGACCAAATGGCGCGGGCAAAACTACTACGGTTGAAATCCTTGAAGGCTTTAGGAAAGCGGACTCCGGCTCGATTTCAGTTCTTGGTTTTGATCCATCACAACGCGGAGTTCAATCTCGAATCTGGAGAAATCGAATCGGAATTGTTCTCCAATCAACAGCTGATGCCGGTGACCTTACTGTTCAAGAAACTCTTTCTCACTTTGCAAAATACTATTCATCGCCGCGTGATGTTGATGAAGTAATTAACTCTGTCGGTTTAGATGAAAAACGTGGTGCACTCATTCGCACATTATCTGGTGGACAACGCAGACGTTTAGATGTTGGACTCGGAATCATTGGATCGCCAGAACTATTGTTTTTAGACGAACCAACAACTGGATTTGATCCGGAAGCTCGCCGTGCATTTTGGGCGTTGATTCAGAGCCTGCGAAAAGGTGGCACAACAATTTTGCTAACAACTCATTATCTTGATGAAGCGGAGGCTCTTGCTGATCGGGTGGCCGTCATAACCCGCGGAAAAATCCTCGAAGTTTCTACTCCCACACAATTGGGTGGACGTGCTTCGGCTAAAGCTCGTATTCAATGGAAATCAGATGGAGTGATTCACGAAGAGCTAAGTGATAACCCAACTGATGTGGTTCGCCGATTAGCTTCTCAATTTCCTGGTGAGATTCCAGAGTTACAAGTGGTGCGACCTTCACTTGAAGATATTTACCTCTCCATGATTGGAGAAAAATAGATGAGCAAAACTAAATCTTTGCCGACAACTATTGCACTTGGAGTTGCTCGAGGTGGATTAGAGATCCGTCAATTTATGCGTCAACGAGAATCCGTTGTATTCACTCTTGCTTTTCCAATTATTCTCCTTGCAATCTTTGGTTCAGTTTTTAAAACAACTCTTGCCGAAGGAGTCACATTTAGCCAATATTTTGTCGCTGGAATGATTGCATCTGGACTTGTAAACACCGGCTTTCAGCAACTAGCAATCATTATTCCTATGGAGCGTGAATTCGGATCTCTTAAGCGCTTGCGTGGAACACCAATGCATGTGGCTAGCTATTTCATTGGAAAATCGATATTAGTTTTTGTGAGTATGACCATTCAAGTCCTTTTACTCCTTGCAGCCGGAATAATTTTCTTCGGAGTTGAATTACCAACAGATCCGTATAAATGGCTTACCTTTACATGGCTAATTGTTTTAGGAAGCGCTGCATCAACTGCACTAGGAATCGCGTTTGCCGCTGTTCCAAAGAGTGGCCGTGGCGCATCAGCAGTAGTCTCACCCGTTGTAATTATTCTGCAATTCTTTAGTGGAGTCTTCTTCGTCTTTACCGATCTTCCTGGCTGGATGCAGCAAGTTGCTGCACTATTTCCACTAAAGTGGATGACACAAGGGATGCGTTCGGTCTTTTTGCCTGATTCATTTGCGGCGCGTGAAGTTGCAGGATCGTGGGAAACAGAGCGCACATTCATTATTTTGCTGGCATGGCTCATTGCAGGAGTATTCCTAGCAATCAGAAGTTTTAAATGGAGCAGAGATTGAAAAAATTAGTCGCAACATTTCTCATCTCAATTCTTACCTTATCAATTACTTCTGCTGTGGCTGCAACAACTTCACCTAAGCCGAGTGCCACGCCAACTGTGAAAGCCAGCACTAAACCGAGCGCTAAAGAGACGAAGAAACCTGCGGCAAAGAAGAAAAAGGTTGTGAAGAAAAAGAAGAGAAAGAAACTTCCTCCACTTCAGCCAGTCTCGTGTTTTGGAAAAGCTTGGCCTCCATCTGGCTTTACACAAAATGGCGAAGTATTTGCCAAGATTCCAACAGCTGCGCAATTGCAGTGCGAGTCATCAGATAACTACACTCCGGCAAAAGTTTTCTTGCGCGCGGATCTGCGTAAGTGTGAAGAGTTTGCTTGTGGAGCAGTGACTGTAGCCTCTGAGACTAGATGTACCTGGTGGGAAGTCACTTCAACTTTTGAGCGAATAGATTTAAAGACAGGCAAAATTGAAGAGACGCTCGGAACACTTCGCACCGTTTCGCAAGGAACAAACGCAAAGGCTTTTCAGAGCATAATGTTAATTAGCGAAATTAAACATAAAGATGCTGACGGAAAAATACTAAATAACATCAAAGCAAGCGGAATAGCGGTGAGTTGTCACCACGATGCGATTCCAGATCTAAGTAATCGAAATTTCTTTAAAGCTAGTTAGCGATTGGCTCCTGGAACCCACAACTGATCGCCAATCTCTTTATTTGCAATGCGTGCAAGCACGAATAACAAATCAGATAAACGGTTGAGGTACTTTGCAGTGAGCGGATTTACGCCACCACCAAATGCATGAATTGCAGCCCACGTGCGACGCTCGGCACGACGAGTAACTGTTCGGGCTACATGCAAATGAGATGCTGCCGGAGTTCCTGATGGCAAGATGAATGATTCAAGCGGTTCTAATTGCTCATTGAACTTATCAATTTGTGCTTCTAAATATGCCACTTGGGATTCAACAACGCGCAAAGGTTCAATCTTTGGTTCATCAACAACAGGTGTGCAGAGGTCTGCACCAACATCAAAGAGATCATTTTGAATGCGCACAAGCAGCGCACGAAAATCTCCACTGATTTCATCTGTTGAAAGAACTACGCCGATTGATGAATTAGCTTCATCGACATCTGCATATGCCTCAAGGCGTGGATCGTTTTTGGATGTGCGACTCATATCTCCAAGGGAGGTTGTGCCGTCATCGCCTGTCTTTGTGTAAATACGCGTTAAATGAACCATGGGTGGAGCCTATTAGGAGAGTTACGATGTGACCACT
>RGSB01000044.1 GCA_010032875.1 Actinomycetota bacterium
CCATCGCAGATTGCGGCTTCAATCATTGATTCACCAACAACTTTGAGCATGAAGAGTTCACCGGAACCAACGAGTGATTCTGGTAGTGGGAAAGTCTCTTCGATCTGTTGTTCAGCAAGGATTGGACCACCGGCTGCGATGCGACCAACAAGAGGGATGTACTTTGTCTTATCTACTGGGGCTGAGTTTTCTGATTCACCAGGGAGTAATACTTCAAGGGCTCGGCCACGGGTTGGGTCGCGGCGGATGAAGCCTTTCTTTTCTAACTCTTCTAGTTGGTACTTAACTGATGCTGGAGATGAAAGCCCTGCCTGGGTGCCGATTTCGCGCATGCTTGGGGGATAGCCGTTGGTGTCGACTGCTTCTTTGATGGCGGTCAGGATCTTGAGCTGGCGGGCGGTAAGGCCGTGGGCTCCGGCTGGGCCATCTGGGAGTTCGGTGACTTTGGCTGACTTGTTCTTGAGTGATGGGGCAGGCTTCTTTGTGCTCATGGGGATAAGGGTAGGGGAGAATTGAAAATAATTCAAACATATGTTCGAATTATTTTCTGGGGTATTTTCCTTGGGAGTGCTTATGCTTGGCAGATGAGTGAGAAACGCGATCTCAAGGGCTCTGTGGTGGTTATTACGGGGGCATCCTCGGGCATTGGGTTGGCAACGGCTAAGGATTTGGTGGCTAAGGGCGCTCGCGTGGTCCTGGGGGCTCGGGATGTCTCTGGGTTGGCTGACTTTGTTGCATCATCGGGTGGGTCGGCTGTTGCTGGGGTGTGTGACATCAGAAAGCCGGCTGATTGTGCGGCCTTGATGGATCTGGCTATAAAAACTTTCGGTCGTATTGATTCATTGGTGGCAAATGCGGGTATTGGTTTGTATGGCGGAATTTTAGATTACAGCGATGAACGTCTGAACGAAATGATGGAGACAAATCTGCAGGGAACTATTTGGACAGTGCGAGCGGCGGTTCCTTTTTTGAAGAAAAATAGTGGCGGAGATATTTTAATCGTGGCATCTATTTCTGGTTATCGTTCAAAGAAGAATCAAGCAGTTTATGCCGCAACAAAGCATGGACAAGTTGGTCTTGCAATTGGACTCGATGATGAGCTTCGCGAATCTGGTGTGCGAGTAACTTTGATCGCACCTGCTGCAACAGAGACAAACTTTGCAGTCGGCGATGGTAGATCTTTAGATGATGCTGCGCGTTCGGGGTATTTAAAATCTTCTGATATTGCTTTTGCGATTGCAACAGTGCTTGAGCAACCACGACGTATGCGTACAACGTTGTGGCAGATGATTTCTATGTCACAGGGAATTCTGTAAGTTTTTAGTTTTTTTGTGCAAAGCAAATGGCTGGCCAACTCTTTCGAGTCGACCAGCCATTTGACGGTTTACTTAGTTAGTAATTTATTTCCATGAAGCAACGAGAGTGTCATAATCAACAGTCTCAGGCTTTGGCTTTTCGTTAGCTAACTTAGGAACAGGAGCGCCAGGCTGATCTAGCCAGTACTTAGCGTCCTTTTCTGGATTCATCTTGACACCGCAGTCGCCTTGACTTCCGCCTGCTTCAAGACGAGTTAATACATCGTCTTGTGCTTTCGCGAGAGCATCCATTGCTTGTTGCGCGGTCTTTTCACCGGCAGCTGCTGGAGCAATGTTCTGCCACCATAGCTGTGCAAGCTTTGGATAATCAGGGACGTTTGTGCCTGTAGGTGACCACTGAACACGTGCTGGTGAGCGGTAGAACTCAATCAAACCGCCGTACTTAGCAGCATTGTCAGTGAAGTATGGAGCCTGGATTGTGGATTCACGAATGAATGTCAAACCAGTGATTGACTTCTTAAGGTCAACTGTCTTGCTGGTTACGAACTGTGCATATAACCATGCAGCAGCGCGTTTTTCCTTAGAGACTGACTTAAAGAATGTCCATGAACCTACGTCTTGGTAACCGAGTTTCATTCCATCTACCCAGTATGAACCGTGTGGAGATGGAGCCATCTTCCACTTAGGTGTTCCATCAGCATTTACAACCTTTGGTGAGATCTCTGGATTAGAAAGATCTGCTGTGAATGCTGTGTACCAGAACATTTGCTGTGCAACTGCGCCTTGTCCAGGAACTGGACCTGACTCAGAGAAGTCCATACCACGAGCTGTTGGTGGTGTGTACTTGAACCAGTCAATGTACTTCTGGATTGCGTAAACAGATGCAGGTCCGTTGGTGTCTCCACCACGGGTTACTGATGAACCAGCTGGGTGACATCCCTCAACTCGGATACCCCATTCATCAACTGGCAAACCATTTGGTAGACCCTTATCGCCGTTACCAGCCATTGAGAGCCATGCATCAGTAAAGCGCCAGCCGAGTGATGGATCTTTCTTACCGTAATCCATGTGACCATAGACCTTGGTTCCATCAATCTTGCCGCTGCCATTTACCTGAGTTGAGAAGAACTTCGCGATATCTTCGTAAGCAGACCAGTTAACTGGTACACCTAAGTCATATCCGTAGAGCTTCTTGAACTGTGCCTTGATTGCAGGATCTGTAAACCAGTCATAGCGGAACCAGTAAAGGTTCGCGAACTGTTGATCAGGCAACTGATAAAGCTTCTTATCAGGACCAGTTGTGAAATCTGTACCAATGAAGTCAGGAAGATCTAGAGTTGGTGAAGTTACATCCTTACCTTCTCCTGCAATGTAATCACTGAGTGGGAACACTGCTGTTCCACGTGAGTGAGTACCGATTAGATCTGAGTCATTGATGTATGCATCGTAGATTGGTTGTCCAGTCTGGTATTCAGTCTGGATGTTCTGAACTACGTCACCTTCACCGATGATGTCGTGAGTTACCTTGATACCAGTAATCTCTTCGAAGGCCTTTGTAAGGACTTCGGACTCATACTTGTGAACTGTTAGACCTTCTGAAGCGACCTTAATTGAAAGGCCACGATATGGGGCCGATGCTTCAATGAACCACTTCATTTCAGCGGTTTGCTCGTCCTTTGAGATTGCACTTGGTTGGAATTCGTCGTTAATCCACTTTGCTGCCGCTGCTTCTAGCGCTGCGTTGTCTCCGGAATCGGATCCGCCGCCGCCGCAAGCTGTGAGTACGAGTGTTCCTGCAAGCACAGGCAGAAGAATGAGCTTAGCTCTTTTTCCTAGCACTATGTTTCCTTCCTCATAAAGCCACCCGGGTGAGTGGTTCTTACGTATCGCCACAAGTTTCCTTGAGGCAATTCTATTTTTTCTACCTAGCCCCACTTCAAAATGATTGCGGCCAGTACAACACCGATGCCGGTGCCGACGTACAACATTCCATCTACTAACGCGATCCATAAGATCATGAATGCTGCAAATGAAATATAAGAAATATAAACACGGTCGCCGCGATCAGTTGTGATGCGCAAAAAACCTTTGCGAATGCGTGGAGTGCGATAGTGACCCCAAATAGTCAATCCGATAATTAAAAGAAAAGCAGCGATAAAGACAATCGCAACTGGAAGAGTCCACACCATCCACTTCAGCATTTTTATACACGACCTAACGCGAAGCCCTTGGCGATGTATTTACGCACGAACCAAATCGCAAGAATTCCAGGGATGATGGTCATAACACCTGCGGTTGAAAGAAGTGTCCAGTCGGTACCAGCAGATGAAACAGTACGTGTCATCGCAGCGCTAATTGGCTTTGCATCTGTACTTGTAATAGTGCGGGCAATAAGTAATTCAACCCAGCTAAACATAAAGCAGAAGAACGCTGTCACACCGATACCGGAGCGAATCATCGGCAAGAAGATCTTGACGAAGAATTTAGGTAGTGAATACCCATCAATAGCTGCAGTCTCATCGACTTGGCGGGGGATACCTGAGATAAAGCCTTCGAGAATCCACACTGCAAGTGGAACGTTAAAGAGCATGTGTGCAATTGCTACACCGAGTGTCTTATCGAATAATCCAACAGCGTTGTACATGTTGTAGAAAGGAAGCAAGAACACGGCAGCAGGTGCCATGCGATTTGTCAGCAACCAGAAGAACAAGTGCTTATCGCCAGTAAAGCTAAAGCGTGAGAATGCATACGCTGCTGGCAGCGCGAGTGTTACCGAAAAGATTGTGTTCAACGTCGAATACGTTAACGAATTGAGATAAGCCTTGTACCACATGTCTTTTAGGATGAAGTCGCGATAACCATCGAATGTAAAACGGTGCGGAATAATTTCAAAACTTCCCAAGATGTCTGCAGAAGGACGCACTGACATAAGAATCAGCCACGCAACAGGAATCATCCAGATTGCAATAACTAGCCAGAAAATAAATCCTGACCATGGCAATGAACGCTTCTTCTTCTGTGGAGAGAAGGCGCCCTTAACGAGAGAGTCTGACTTTTTCATTTAGTTTTTGTCTCCTCTTCTCGATCTTGAAGTGTCAAAACCGTATAGAAGATAAATGACATGATCTGAATCAGTAAGAAGAAGATCAGTGAGTACGCACCGGCTCGACCAACGTCAAATTGACCGACTGCAATATTTGTTAGCAAGATACTTGCAAAGGTTGTCGCATCTCCTGGACCACCGCCTGTAATAACAAATGGTTCGGTGTAAATCATGAAGCTATCCATAAAGCGAAGTAGAAGTGCGATAAGCAAAACGCGACGAAGCTTTGGAAGCTCAACATATCTAAAGACTGCAAAGGAAGAGGCGCCATCAATAGCTGCTGCTTGGTAATACGCTTGTGGGATGGAGCGCAAACCCGCATAAACAAGGAGCACAACTAGTGGAGTCCAGTGCCACACATCGACTGTAAGAATTAATCCCCAGCCATCTTTTGGATCTGAAGTAAAGTCAAAGTCAAATAATTTGTTAAGCAGGAATCCACCAAGACCGATGTCTTTGCGAGAGAAGATCAACCAAGTTGAACCGATAACGTTAAATGGAATAATCAACGGAATCGACACCGCAACAAGGGCTGCAGATGCTTTCCATCCAGATTTAGGCATGATGCGTGCGATTGCAATACCCAAAGGGATTTGAATTAGCAGAGCTTGAATTGAAAACTGGAAACTGCGCTGGAAAGCGTTAATGATTAATGGATCATTTGTAATGTCATAGAACCACTTCATTCCCACGAACAAACGGTTGTCCGGGCTGAAAACATCTTGCAGTGAGTAGTTCGCAACTGTCATCAAAGGAATAAGCGCTGTGAAAGAGACAACCAAAATAACGGGCAGAACTAAGAACCACGCTTTGTTATTGCGAGTTTTCATTATTTTGCCCCCTTGGTGTTGACGGTTCCGCAGACCTTTGAATCGCGGAACAAATATGTGCGTTGTGAATCAAACTCAAGGTGCGCACTCTGTCCTGCAGTAAAGTTCGAATCAGTTGCTAGCTTTGCAACGTACTTTCCCTCTTTTGCATCTGCGTGAACCAACTTGTAACCACCGCGGTTTTCTACGCGATTAATTTTTACTGCAACGCCGTTTCCGGAGGTACTTAACGATAAAAACTCTGGGCGAATACCGATTCGAATATTGCCATTTGCAATAGGAGATTTGCTTTCTGCAGTTCCGATTTGAGTAGAACCAACGATGACTGCCCCATCGAAAACTTTGCCATCTAAGAAGTTCATTCCGGGAGAGCCGATAAAGAAGCCGACGAACTCATGTTCTGGAGTTAAAAATAGGTCAGATGCTGTTCCGGATTGAACGATGCTGCCTTGGTTTAGAACCAAAACTTCGTCAGCGAATGTCAGCGCTTCGGTCTGATCGTGAGTTACGTAGACCAGTGTGTGACGAGTGGTGTTGTGCATTTCTTTGAGGCGACCACGAAGAGTCCACTTAAAGTTCTGATCGATAACAGTTAAAGGTTCATCAAAGAGAATTGCAGGAACATCTTTGCGCACAAGCCCACGACCAAGGCTAACAAGCTGCTGTAAATCAGAGCGCAACTTGAGGGGACGGATGTCGAGGTACTTGCTAATGCCAAGAAGTTCTGCAATCTCTTCGACGCGTGCAGAGATAGCGTCTTTTTCAACGTTACGGTTTTTCAGTGGGAAAGCGAGATTTTCGCGCACTGTCATTGTGTCGTACAAAACTGGAAACTGGAAAACCTGCGCAACGTTGCGCTTTGCTGTATCTAAATCAGTGACATCCACATCATCGAAGTACACGCGACCAACCGATGGTGTGAGTAATCCAGAAATAATGTTGAGCAGTGTTGTTTTGCCGCAACCAGATGGACCAAGGAGTGCAACTGCGTTTCCATCTTTCCAGGTCAATGAAATTGGATTAAGTGCAAATGTTGCACCACCGTCATATGAGTGGCCAACATTTTCTAAGCGAATCTCAGCCATTAGCGCACCGCCGCTGGAGCAAAGAGAGTTAAGCCACCTTTAGGATCAAAACCGTAGACAGCGCTGCGATCAAGATAGACAGTCATTGCAGAACCGACATCAAAGCGTTGTGCGCCGTCGACTTCTAGAACAATTTTTTCTGAGTTAGCAAGATCTAAGTGAACGTAGGTAGAACTGCCGGTGATTTCTGCGATGCGCACCTTGCCGCTTAATGCAATGTCTTGAGCGCCTTGAGATTTCAAAGCGATGTTGTGTGGACGGATGCCGAGTGTGAAAGCGCCACCAAACTTATCGCTCAGAACTTTTCCAAGGGTTTCAGAGTTTGCAGTAGCAAGAGATGAGCTAATCAAGTTAAGCGGTGGATCACTCATTGCTTGCGCAACAGGAATGTTCTTTGGACGAGCATAAATATCGAGTGCCTCGCCATCTTGCTCGACTCGTCCTTCATTCATCACGATTGTGTGAGATGCCATATCGAGTGCTTCAAGTGGTTCGGCAGTTGAATAAATAACCATCATGTTGGCATCGGCAAAGATGCGTTGTAATTCATCGCGTAGTTGTTCGCGCAATTTAAAGTCAAGGTTTGCAAGTGGTTCGTCCAAAAGAACGATGTCGCTGCGACGTGCAAGAGAGCGAGCAATAGCAACGCGCTGTTGTTGTCCACCAGAGAGTGCAGCTGGTTTTCGTTCGAGCAACTCTGTGATGCGCAACATCTTTGCTACTTCGTTAACGCGATCTGCAATTGCTTCTTTGCTCAATTTTTCTTTTTGTACGCGAAGTGGTGATGCAATATTGTCAAATACGCTTAATGATGGATAGTTAATAAATTGTTGATACACAAATGAAACAGAGCGATCTTTAACTGAAATTGGTCCGACATCGACGCCATTAATTGTGACGCTTCCGGATTCTGGTTTGATCAAACCTGCAAGAACGCGCATGAGTGTTGTCTTGCCACTCAGAGTTGGTCCAACTAAAACTGTGATTCCGGGAGTTGCAGTAAATGAAACATCATCTAGGAAGACTTCGCCGTTGTGTGAGAGTGTGATGTTTTTAGCAACAAGTGACACAGTTCACAGCCTTTCCACAGAATCGAGCGGACGCGGGTGGATGGAATCTAACCCTGCAAAGGCCCAGATGAATAGAGGTGAAATCCATTTATTTATAACAGTTAGGTATCGAGGCCTAGCCCTCAAGGGCAGGCTCAGGCTCAGGCTCAAAAATATCCAAACATATGTTCGAAAATAACTTGCATCTGTCAGTGGGTGGGGGTATGGTTTTCCTATCGAACAAGTGTTCGAAAAACCTTCCCCAAGGTTTTATTCTCGCAGCAGGAGTAAAGACCATGAGTACATACGCAGCTAGCTTTAATACC
>RGSB01000045.1 GCA_010032875.1 Actinomycetota bacterium
AGCAACTGCAACATCGAGTGCCTTAGATGCTGTTCGAAGTTCAGATGTGATTACAGCCTTGTCACCAGCAGATACTGCATCGCGGAATTTACGAACAGCGGTCTTGATTGATGAGCTAACAGCCTTATTGCGAAGGCGTGCCTTCTCATTGGTCTTGATGCGCTTAATCTGCGACTTGATATTTGCCACGTGAAAAACTCACTTCTCTTTTGTAGTGCGAATTAATAAGGGTTATTAATAGATGCGTAGGCTACCAGCGCGTGCCCCTTGCGCTCAAACTGAGATCGGGCGCCCATTTCGTGCGGTGGCTATCTCAGATATCGCCTTTTCGAGTGCGTAAATCGGGTCACTCGCTGCCCCCTTCACATCGGCATCGGCTGCAGCAACGGCGGCGACTGCTGCAATAAGTCCCTTAGGAGTCCAGCCTGCAAGTTGTCTACGTGCTTTATCTATTTGCCAAGGCGCCATTGCAAGAGAACCTGCTAATTCAAAAGATTTTATATTTCTATTTGCACCTGAAACTTTTGCTAATCCACGAAGTGCAGAAGCAAGTGCACTTGTAATCATGACCGGATCAGTTCCTGTCGCGATTGCACCACGCAGAGTAATAAGTGCTTGTGAGAGATTTCCATCTAATGCAACGTCTGCAACATCAAATCCTGTCATTTCAACTCGGCCTTGATGAAATTTTTCAACGTGAGATTCATCGATTGTGCCAGTAGGAGTATCAGATGCAATTTGAGATACCGCTGCACCGAGTTCGCGCAGATCACCACCTACGGCGTTTACTAATGCATTAACCGCAGCAGGTGATGCTTTGCGTCCGAGATCTAAAAATAGATTGCGAACAAACTCTTGCTTTTCACTCTCTTTCTTAAGTGGCTCACACGCGATGATTGTTGCTTTTGCTTTCTTGATTGCATCGAGTAGTGCTTTACCTTTGACGCCACCTTTGTGCATAAAAATTACAGTTGTTGTTGGATCTACATTCTCTAAATAACGAGTTATTTCTTCACGTGAATCTTCTGGCAAATCCTGCAGCTCTTTTATAACTAAAGCCCGGCGCTCTGAAAATAATGAAGGAGCTAGAGCATCTGCGATATCTCCGATAATTACTTCGGATGCAAAGAGAGAAGTTATTTCAGCGCTTTCTTCTTTGAGTTGAGACGTCAATTTTTGAAGTGCGCTATCTGCTAGTGCACCTTCGGAGCCAAGGATGAGATACAAGTTATCCATCTGCGCTCCTATCCCAATCGAAAAATATGAAATCCTGCTCGCGCCAACTTTATTGATAAGTGATGCTTTTTTGTACTAATTGCAATCGCGCCATCTGTATCTGTTCGCACAACCCTGGCACCGAGTCTAGTCAGCGCAGCCACCGTTTGTGGAGCGGGGTGTCCGTAGGTATTTCCTGTTCCCACGCTAATCATCGCAATCGCCGGAGATAAATTCGCCATAAATTCTGGGTCTTGATACTTAGAACCGTGATGACAGACTTTGTAAATATCAACGTGTGTGACATCTGCACGCAGGATTTCTTGCACAGGTGGTTCAAGGTCACCGGCAGCAAAAAAGGAATAATCCTTGGTTGAAATCATTGCGGCAATACTTGAATTGTTAATGGCGGAACCATCACCAGGATTTGTTACAAATTGTTGGGTCGAAGTCAGTGGCCACAAGACTTTAATGGCAACGCCAGAAAGACCAGTCTGCATACCCCGTGTAACTACGTTTACATTAATTCCTTGAAGCCAACTCTGAACACGAGTACTTTCAAATATGGGGTCGGTGTTATTACTTACCCAGACTTGACCCACACTCCGTCGCTTCAGTAACCCTGGTAATCCTTCTACGTGATCGGCATGAAAGTGAGTCAGAATAAGTAGCGGAATCTCTTTAATTCCAAGCGCTTTTAAGCACGCATCTTCAAGTGCTGCATCTGGACCAACATCGATAACAATGCCTCGATGATTTCCTAAATTGATTACCGAGGAATCACCTTGACCAATATCGCAATTTGCAACATCCCAGCCACCACCTGGCCAGCGAGTAATCCATGTAAAGAAGAGAAAGAAACAGAGCGCAACTGCAACATACTTCTTCCAATGAGCTTGAAACAAAGTTCGTGCAAACCACAGTGCGACTAATGAACTAATCAAAATGGCGCTACTCATCTTGAGCACTGGAAATTGAGCAGCCCATTGTGCTATCCATGCAATATAAGCTGCTGGAAAGTGAATTACCCAAATCAGAATCCGCGTAACAAATGGCGCAATTGGGGAAATGAGCGCTGATGTGAAACCAATAATTGTGATGGGGGCAACTGCTGGTGCTGCAAGCAAATTCGCAATAATGCTCATTGGCGCTAAATACCCAGCAATTGCAATCAAAACTGGCGAACAAAAGATTGTTGCAGCAATTGGGGGTGCCAGTGCCTCACTTAATAACTTTGGAATATATCGAGATAGCCAAGTGATGATTCGCGGAGCAAAAAGTAATAATCCTGCAGTTGCAAGAACTGATAAAGCAAAACCTGCATCACGTGCCTGCCAAGGATCGGCAATAACAACAGCAGCAATAGCAAAACCAAGTGCAGGCAAAGAATCACTTGGTCGCTTCGATCCCCTTGCCACCAAGAGCACAGATGCCATAGCTGCAGCACGCAAAACGGATGGCGACGGACGAACAAGTGCAATGAAGGATGCTAAAAAAATTGCGGTTGCACCTATTCGCCAGCGAATAGAACGAATGAAGAATTGCATTGCCCATAAAACAAAGGCGGAGACAATTGCAAAGTTAGCTCCACTCACAGCAACTAAGTGGGTTAAACCAGAGCGCTTCATATCAGCTTTAAATTGCACGCTCTGTTTTGATGTGTCTCCCAGAACCATTCCAGGGATAAGTGCGCCCGCATCGCCCGTTCCGCTATTCATACGTAAACCGTTGCGAATGGATGCAAGGCTGCGCGCCCATCTGGATGCATTGGTGCGCACTTCGATATCGCCACGCACAAAAACCAATGCTGCTACGCGTGCTTCTTTATTTTTAATTGCAGTGCCATAAAAGTGAATCTTCTGACCTGGCAACAATTTTGAAACATTTTTATTGGGAGTCACAATGCGAATTGGAATTCGTAATCTGAAGTTCTGTCCGCTTGCGCTGATGAATTGCGCGCGAGCAATGAAGGAATAGTTGCGCACAGCAAAATAGGAGCCACTAACTTTTGGAGCGCTCAAGATTGGATCAGTAGTGATTGAAGCAGTAATTTCAATGGGTTGATCTAGAAAACTTTGAATTGCGCTATCAGCTAAGGATTGCTGTCGAAGAGACATGACAGTTGAGCCAACTAAAAGGGCTGCAATAAAAATCAGTACACGAACCTTCTTGCCCGCAAGAGAGATGAAGAAAATAGCGAGTGCAACGAGTGAGATTCTCCACGGTGCGAGTGCGCTTTGAGTGAGAGCGCCAATCCATATTGCTGATCCCAGAGCAATCGCTCTGAAATCAACTAAACGCGGATCTTCTCTTTGAATTGCGCGAATTTGGCATCGCCAATCCCTGAAACTTTGAGAAGATCTTCAATTGCAACAAATGCTCCATTCGTTGTTCGATAAGCAATTATTCGTTTTGCAATCACAGGCCCAATTCCATCGAGTGAATCGAGCTCTGATGCTGTTGCACGATTGATATTGATGGGACCTCGCGGCGCTGAAGTTTTTGCACCCGCGCGTACACGTGCCCCAGATGTATAAATTAGATCTACATATATTTGTTCGCCATCTTTAATGACTCGAGCAAGATTTAAATCAGATAAGGCAGCTTTTGGTCGTGCTCCCCCTGCAGCTTTAATTGCATCGATAACTCGAGAACCTGCCGGTAATTCATAAACTCCGGGTGAGACAACTTCGCCAGTAACATCTATAACGAGCGCTGGTGCAACCATCTGTGTAGGCACGACGCTTTCGGCGAGAACTTCTTCAGATTTACCACTAAATACTACGAATAGCGACAGAGCAATAAGCACTCCTGCAACTGCTCCGAGTGTGCGTCGTTGTGTGGTGGTGAAATGTAAATCAATCCACCATTGTGTAAAGCGATCCCAACTTTGTTGTAACCGTGCCTGAAAGTCTTCCATGAGCGAAGTATTTTCACTTCGCGAGATACCTACTTACAAAAAGATTAAAGGTGTTGATAACTTACTTTTTGATCCAGTAATCGTTAATGTACTTTTCGCCTTCATCGCAGAAGAAAGTCACAACATTTTCGACTTTGTACTGCTCCTTGAGGCGCTTAGCTGCAAGTAAATGTGCTCCAGATGATGGGCCAACAAAGATTCCGTGGACACGCGCGATACGTCGCATTTCCTCGATTGCCACATCTGAGTGCACGTCGATAATTCCATCTAATTCGTGATGGTGACGAGTGACAATTCCTGGAATAAATCCATCAGCAATGCCTTCGATTAAGTGCTTAGAAACTTCACCACACAAAATTGTGCAGGATTCAGATGGTTCGAGAGCAATAACTTTGCAATCAGGATTTACTGCTTTAAATGCCTTTCCAACACCAATAATTGTTCCACCTGTACCTACGCCGCCGATGACGAGATCTGGTTTTCCGGGAAGTTGCTCGAGGATTTCTTGGCCGAGCCAGTCGCGGTTTTCATCTACATTCTGCTCATTATCAAATTGCTGTGGAGAAAAATAACCTGGTTGTTCTCCAAGTCGTTTTGCTTCTGCCAGCGCATCGTTGACGTGAAAGTCGCCCATCTTATGAACTTCTGCGCCAAATGCTTCTGAGATTGCTGTGCGCTCTAAACTCATTCCGTCGGGCATGATCACAAGCATTTTGTAACCTTTAACCGCTGCAACCATGCTCATTGCATTACCAGTGTTGCCAGAACTTGCTTCAACAATTGTGTCGCCAGGTTTTAACAAACCATCTTGTTCGGCCTTTTCAATTATGTACTTAGCGATGCGCGCTTTAATCGAACCAGATGGATTTAAGTACTCCATCTTGACCCAAATACCTTCGATATTGATAAGCGGTGTATTTCCGATTGCATCCAGAATCGTTTTCATCACAACACCTCTCACAATATGGAACGTAAAGACTTTGGTTAAGCGACGATATTAACTAATTTTGGCGCACGCGCAATAACCTTTTTAGGCGTGCTTCCAGCAAGTTCAGCAACAATTGTTGGATGCGCAAGGGCTAAGGCTTCAATTTCAGCATCAGTAATAGTTGGTGAGACTTCGATGCGTTCCTTGATTTTGCCATTTATTTGAATTACGGCTTCAACTGCATCTGCTACCAAAAGAGTTGGATCAACTTCTGGCCACCCAGCAAGAGCAACAGCTGGCTCGTGACCTAAACGCTCCCACATTTCTTCTGCAGTAAATGGTGCAACGAGTGAGAGCATGATTGCGATTGCTTCAGTTGCTTCGCGCACTGCAGGATCTGCAGCGCCACATCCACTATCAATTGCTTTACGAGTTGCATTTACTAGCTCCATCATGCGCGCAACAGCTACGTTAAATCTAAATGATTCAACTGCAAAAGATGCATCATGTAGCGCTTTGTGTGTTGCTTTACGAAGTGAAACATCGCCCTTCTTAAAATCCACACCAGGTTGACTTGTGACATCGCCAGAAATGCGCCATGCACGAGATAAAAACTTTACTGAGCCAGATGGAGAAACATCTGCCCAATCAACGTCATCTTCTGGTGGACCAGAGAAAACCATTGATAAACGAATTGCATCGACACCATGGTGAGCAAGTTCGTCAGATAGTCGTACTAGATTGCCGCGGCTCTTGCTCATCGCAGAGCCACCCATCAAAACCATTCCTTGATTTAGTAAACGAGTAAATGGTTCGTTGAAGTCGAGCATGCCCATATCGTTGAGAACTTTGGTAAAAAAGCGTGAGTACAACAAGTGCAGGATTGCGTGTGTTACGCCACCTACGTATTGATCAACTGGCAACCATGTATCAATATCTTTACGAGAAAAAGGTTCGTCGTGATTTGTTGAACTTGGATAGCGTAAGAAATACCAGGATGAATCTACGAAAGTATCCATCGTGTCTGTATCGCGCTTGGCAGGCCCTGAACACTTAGGGCAAGCAACATTAACCCAATCACTTGCCGCTCCCAAAGGTGATGTTCCCTTTGGCTTTAAATCTAAACCCTCTGCAAGTGGCAATTGCAACGGTAAATCTTTTTCTTCAACTGGTACTTCGCCGCACTTTTCGCAGTGCACGATAGGAATTGGAGTACCCCAATAACGTTGACGAGATACAAGCCAGTCACGTAGGCGGTAATTACGTGATGCGTTACCGAGGCCATCTTTTTCAAGCTGAGCAATAATCTTTGTGATTGCTTCTTCTTTTTTAAGTCCATTGAGTGCTTCAGAGTTAACTAATACGCCATCGCCACCAGTTGCGATACCTGTTTTGTTTGGATCTTCTTCACCTGTTTCTACAACAACGCGCACAGGTAACTTCATTGCACGAGCAAAATCCAAGTCGCGCTGATCGTGCGCCGGGACAGCCATGATTGCACCTGTTCCGTAATCAGCTAAAACGTAATCACTTGCCCAGATAGGTAACTTCTCGCCATTGACTGGATTGATTGCATAACGTTCTAGAAAGACACCAGTTTTTGGACGATCTGTTGCAAGTCGATCGATATCAGATGCTGCTTTAATTTTTTCTAGGTATTCGCTAAATTCTTTTTCAACTTTTGTGCCTGCTGCAAGCTTTGCCGCAAGTTCGCTATCTGCTGCAACGACAAAGAATGTAGCTCCGTACAACGTATCTGGACGAGTTGTATAAATAGTTACAGGCTCTGGCAATCCGTCAATTGCGAACTTAACGTTGGCACCCATTGAGCGGCCAATCCAGTTGCGCTGCATCATCAAGACTTTTTCTGGCCATTTACCTTCAAGTTGGGCCATGTCATCGAGCAAACGATCTGCATAATCTGTGATCTTGAAATACCACTGGTTTAGTTTTTTCTTTGTCACTGCAGTATCGCAACGTTCGCATAATCCAGCGACAACTTGCTCATTTGCTAAAACAGTTTGGCATCCTGGACACCAGTTAACGGCTGAATCTTTTCGGTATGCAAGACCACGCTTATAAAGCTGTAGGAACAACCATTGATTCCAGCGGTAATACTCAGGATCACATGTATTAAATACACGATCCCAGTCGAATGAACATGCAAAACGTCGCATAGATGCTTTTTGGGTTGCGATATTTTCATACGTCCAAATACGTGGATCTTCATTACGTTTAATCGCAGCATTTTCTGCAGGCAATCCAAATGCATCCCAACCAATTGGGTGCATGACGTTAAATCCTTTTTGAACCCAGTAACGAGCAATCACATCACCAAGTGCGTAAGCCTCTGCGTGACCCATATGTAAATCACCAGATGGATACGG
>RGSB01000046.1 GCA_010032875.1 Actinomycetota bacterium
GTTCTTTTCTTGATTCCTTGGGCAGATAAGTGGATTGTTGGCACCACCGATACGCCTTACACCGGAGATCGTCGCGAACCACTGGCCGAACGAGCTGATGTTGAATACATCATTAATGAAGCAAATAAAGTCTTGAAACCAAAGTTAAAAATAGAAGACGTGATTGGTGTTTACGCGGGTTTGCGTCCATTAGTTGCAAACAAGAAAGACTCTGCAACAACAAAACTTTCACGCGAGCACACAGTAGATCGAAGTGCTCCAGGCTTTGTCAGTATCGCCGGTGGTAAATACACCACGTACCGCGTGATGGGCAAAGACGTTATTGATTTAGCAGGTGTTGAATTGCGCCGAATTATCCCTGAGAGTGTTACTGAAAAGCTTCCGATTGTTGGCGCCGATGGTTATTTTGCTTTAGTACAACAAGCCGAGCGGATTGCTGAAGAGAGCGGATTAAGCACTGACACAATTACTCATCTGCTCAATCGTTATGGATCACTCATAAGTGAAGTACTTGAAATCATTGAAGATGATCCAAAGTTGGCAAAACCTCTGGCAAAAGATTTGCCATACCTCAAAGCAGAGATTTATTACGCGGCAAGCCACGAAGGCGCCCGTAGTGTTGATGATGTTATTTCTCGTCGAACACGACTGGCATTTGAAGCGCCCAATAGCGCAATGGATTTAGCAAGTGATGTTGCAACAATAATTGCTCCTGTATTGGGATGGACTCCAAAGCAGAAAAAAGATTCAATTAATGCATACCTTGATTTAGCTGAGCGCGAAATTGAATCTATTGAAGAAGCCCTCGCAAGCGCTTAATTTTTAATCTGACCGCGGCACCCATCAGTAACAGGTTTTTTGGTTGGCTTCTTTGTTGGCTTAGGCGTTGGCGTTGTTAACGCTTGTTCAATTGTTACCGTAATGGGTTGGGATGATGTCGCATGTGTATCTGAATTATCGTAATAAACAATTTGGCCACTCCAAATACCTGCAGGAATTCCTGCTACAGATAATGTCCATGAACCACTGGTTGCGCGCAATGCGCTCTGCTTTAATGAAACATTCATTGGATTTGCAGGATCTTGTACAAATTTAACTGAGCCAGTTACCACGGGAGCCAAACTTGGTCTCATCACATCAACATCCACAACGAGTGGTCTATTGGTGTTACTAAAAGTGACAGATTTAATTGTCATCACACTTGGTTCACCTATCGGCATTAAATCAGCGGGTTCTGGCGTCCACGTTCCTTTACGAAGCGCAGCGAATGCTTCAGGAGTTCCTCTAAAAACATTGAGATCTAAACGATTACCAGGCACCCCATACTTTGGTGCGATTCCACAGGATGTGTATTGCCACATCGTCCACTGCGCTTTGCAATCTGCTGCGGTCCAAGAGTGCACATAACAACCACTATTTTTCATTCCTGGATGATTTGTTTCAATCGCGGGATTGACCTTGTAATGTGCGAGCCAGAGTGGATATTGCGCTAATTCAGTACTTCGTTTCATGGAGCTTTCTAAGAAGTTTGAATATGAATAAATAATTGGCACGCGCCCAGTTTTTTCTTTGATGATGCGCAAGAAAGTTTCAGACCACGTAGTGACAGTGCTCTGAGATGCGTACTTGGCACAAGTTTTACTTGGGCGGTATTTAACACATTTATTTTCGATATCCAACGCAATCGGCAAATCTTTCTCAGTCAAGCCACCAATGGATGCAATACGCCACAGAACTTTTTGTGCCTGCGCCTCTGCATCTTTAATCACTAAAGTTTTAGTCGGTACATTTGGCAAAATCGCATAGTGATAAAAACCAGTGTAAATACCTGCGGCATGTGCCGCCTCACGGTCAATCCTGAGCCACTTGCGAGCTAAGGCGTCCGCGTCATCTCTGGTATCTGATCCTTTAATCATCACAAAGTTAAGTCCTGCAGCACGCATCTTTACGAAGTTAATTAACTTTCCATTTGGGTGTTGCCATCGACTGATATCGGCTCCATGGATTCGACCACCCGGACCCTTTAATTCAATGGGAGCCAATGGACCGCCATCATTTATTACCGGAATCTCATTCGCTTGTGCAGGCATTAGAGCAGTTGCAAATAAAGCACAGAGAGAAAGAGCGATTACCGCAACCTTATTTTTCATCGCAACTCATCAATAATCAGATCTACATTAAATACGTCATGTATTGCCGATGCTAAAGCTTTTTTATGTTTTGGGCGGATTGCTTCATATTCATGACTAGATGCAAATTTTCTAGCATCAGAGAAATCAAGTGTTAGAACATTATTTTCAAGATGTGCCAATCGAGCATCGAAGAAAACCAACCATGCAATTCGGTCACGCGCTTCAAGCAGATCTAAAACTTGATTCCACCGGGCTCTGAGTTCTGCCACATCCATACGGGCACGATACCTGAGCCACTTATTTTTCTAGGTGGTTACTTCCTGTGAAATAAGCAAGAGTTAGTAAAACTCGTAAATTGTGACCTGGATCAACTTGCAAATGAAGACTCTGGCAGATTCTGCCCACCATCTGCTCCACAGCTTTTTCGCTCACTTCATGTTGTTTGGAAATCTCAAGATTGCTAAAACCCTCAGAGACAAGTTGCAGGGTGTGACGCTGGAGATGAGTAAGAAGCGGAAAGTCCGAAGAGTAAATGCTCATAAGTAACTGTAAGTCACTTACTCTGTAATCGGGGTTTATTTAAGAATTAATCTCAGGCTTTCGTGAATGTGAGGAATTATCTCTTCGGCAGATATAGGGCTACCACCTGAAGCCAGTCGCGCTGCCGTTGAATGTATAAATGCAGCTGATGCCGCTAGTTCTGCTAAACGATTTTTATTATTCAAGATTTCAATAAAGTTTGTTGCAACTAAAGATCCAAGAATTCCTGTCAGTACATCGCCTGTACCTGCAGTTGCAAGCCAAGGAGTTGATACCGGAAGTTCAATTAATACTGAATCGTTAGCGACATACGTTCGCGATCCTTTAAGTAGAACCGTTACACCTAAAGATTTAGCAGCAGTTAGAACCCACTTTTTCGGGTTACCTTCTATAGCCTCTGATGTAACAGAGACTCCCCGAGAATTAAGTAAACGTGCAAGTTCGCGACTATGCGGAGTGATAACAGTTGGTTGATCTAATTTTCCTGCAAATGAAAGAGCTCCCGCATCGAGCACAGTTGGCACGCCTTGAATCTTTAGTGATTTGAAGTGTCGATAACGAAGCCATGTTGTAAGGGATGAGTATTTACGTGCGTCAATTCCAGATCCAACAATCCACGCAGAAACATTTCCTGGAAAAACAACAACAGAAGGAGTTGAATGAAGAACCAAGTGATCTAAACCCGAAGAGGGATAAAAGCGAATCATTCCAACACCCGTTGCTGCCGCAGCCGATGTAGTTAGTACAGCGGCTCCTGGATATTGCGCCGAACCAGTGATTACACCAAGTACTCCACGTGAATATTTATTGTCGAGATCACTCGGAACAATGATGCACTTCTTCGCATCTTTAGACGTCCACTTTTTAACAACTGTTGCCATGTGGGGCGGGTCGGGCTCGAACCGACGACGACGGAATTATGAGTTCCGGGCTCTAACCAACTGAGCTACCGCCCCTGACGTGCGTAGCAATCTTACTTTTAATTCTTAATCTCTAGAAACTCCGCGCCTGCCAAGGTATTCCCAGATACCCATCACGCTAAGAATTAAGGCAAAACCAAAGAGCAGATCTTCAGCAGGCGCAGATGCAACGCGAACTCCCCAAATTGCATCAGGGCTATACATAACAATGTTTCGAGAAGTGAGCCACCAATTTGTTAGTAATTGAAATGGCAGGATGATCGCGTAAGAAGTCCAGAATGCACGTCGCTTTAAGAGTGGTTGGCTATACACAGTTAGATCAATAATGATTGCAATGATTGCTGCAGTAACTGCGATTTGGCTATACGTCATAGCGCTGCTTCCAATGCTTATTTACCGTGGTGACTGCTTCGATTGTCATGAGCGCAGCTAGCGGAATTATGATGAAAAATAGAAACTCTTCGAGTGGAATTTCAAAAGGTCCGTAGATTCCAAGGATTTTCTCTCGGTCAAAAAACCAGTGTCCTTGCTTGATTGCATAGGCATCCCAAATCAAAAACATTGTTGAGACGGGAAGAATGCTGATTGCCGCTCTTTTAATGCGACGTAAGACACCTACTTTTAATACAACTTCTAGCCAGAAAGATCCGCATACCGTAAAGGCCAACATCGCCATGTATGAAAACTTAAGCACATCCAATCTTCTCACAGGATTGTGAGATAACCTCGACCCATGTTGCGCCGCATATCTGTGATTCTTGTGTCAATTCTTATTATGGGCATAACGTCAGCTGTTGCGGCCCCGGTATATGTCTTTCCTGTTGCGGGATGCAAGGTTAATTACGCACGCGCCCACCATGATTATCCGGCCACTGATATTTTGGCTAAGCAGGGCTGTAAATTTGTATCACCAATAGATGGTGTCGTTGATGAAGTAAGTCGCACAGATTCATGGAGTGGAAAAACTAATTTAGGTATTGATCGCGGGGGACTATATGTCTCTGTAATAGGCACAGATGGCGTGCGCTATTACGGATCTCACTTACGTACTGTTGTAAAAAGTATCGAACCAGGTGTTGCGGTGAAAGCCGGACAATTACTGGGCACTGTCGGCAGCACCGGAAGTGCACGTGGAACATCGCCACATCTTCACTTTGGAATTTCTTGGCCTACGCCATCACAACCAAATGTGTGGTGGGTTCGTCGTGGCGCGGTCTTGCCGTGGAAATATTTAGATGCATGGAATGCAGGAAAAGATTTATCTCCCGCAAAAGCAGTTGCAGCTGAGTAGTGAACGAATACATCTTGTCCGCCACCATCAACTGCAATGAAACCGAAACCCTTTTCAGAGTTGAACCACTTAACTGTGCCTGTTGCCATGTTTTACTTTTCCTTCGATATGTGGGTGTTTAAGAAATCCTTAAACACGGTCTTCCTCTTGCGCCAGCGATACCGAGCATGTGAACATGAAACGGGTACTGATTAAGCGTCCGACTAAGGAAAAGAGTACCTGTTACTCGTTGGTTCGCCTAAATGTGAGATGAGCCCGCGAATCACACCGAGTAGCTAGAGGAGTAGACAGTTGAGCGCAACAGGAGCAGAATTTGAGTAATAACTCCTGCAAGCGCTGGTGGACTGGGGAAGGTCGCATCAAGAGCGCACCTTGCGAGGAGATTTAAATGCTTATCCGTGGATCCGTGTTTATCCATTCCTGCCCTGCTGCGTTAAAACACCATGTCGAATGGTCGTTGCAATCCATCTTAGGAAAAGGGATTTCTCTGTCATGGCGCACGCAACCATTGCAGCCCGGAACATATCGAGCAGAAATCTCATGGCGTGAAAAGACAAGTAGGGCAGCAGAAGTAGCAACTGCGCTTCGTTCGTGGCATTACCTGCGATTTGAAGTACGTGATGAGTCAGAAAATGGTGGAGATTTTTATCGATTCACACCAGAGCTAGGGATTCATCGAGCAAGCATTGATGGAGTCGGATCAATAGTGATTAATGAAAATCAAATTACTTCAGCACTCGATAAGAGTTTTGATGAGGAAGCACTTCGCACCGCGTTAGAAAATGCGCTGGGTATGAAGTGGGAACTCGAACTCGAGCCGCTGCGGGCAGTAGATATGAATGAGCGCTCGCACTTGCAAGCAATTTGATTAACAGAAAATTCACAGAAAAAGAGAGATAGAATGAGCACATGAGTATAAACAATCCGCAATCCGCAATCGAACGCACAAAGGCAATCACACTTATCGTTGTTGCCGTCATTATGGCTGTTGCAGTGGGCGGTGGATTAGTAAAAGTAGGTGCAGGTTTTGCATCTCGCTCCAATAGCGGCATCACAGTCACAGGATCTGCAAAGACTGAAGCAGTTGCTGACAATGTTGTATGGACTCTTAATGCTTCACAAACAAGTGCCAATGTTGCCGATGCAGTGAAGAAAGTTGGCACCAGTGTTGAAGCACTCACTAACTATTTAACAAAGGGTGGCGTTCCAGCGGACGCGCTCACACTCGGTGCGGTTTCTACGTACGCCAACCAGGAATACGTCAATGGAAATAACACCGGACGCATACTTAATTACGTTGCTAATCGCGACCTGACGGTGCGTTCAAAAGATGTCGAACTGATTTCTCGCTTAAGCCAAGGAATCGGTGCGCTTCTTGAAACTGGCGTTAACGTAAATAACTACGGCCCACAATATTACGTCAGCACACTTCCTGATCTTCGCCCACAATTATTGGCAGAAGCCATGAAAGATGCACAAGTTCGTGCAAAGGCAATCACTGATGCAGTTGGTGGCGGAGTCGGTCCAGTGCTTTCTGTTAAGAGCGGCGTCATCCAAGTAACAACTCCGGATTCAACAATGACTGCCGACGTCGGCGCCTATGACACAAGCACAATTAAAAAAACTGTGACAGCAACTGTCTCAGTAACTTTTAAGACGAAGTAATTTATAGCGGAATATTGCTGTGTGATCCACGGCGATGTACTGCCGCGCTTATTGCCTCGACTAGTGCCGATCTAGTTTTATTTGGTTCGATAATTTCATCGACTGCGCCAATTTCTACTGCGCGGGCAATTCCACCAGAGACTTTCTCATGTTCTGCAGCAAGTGTTAACTCTGTGGCTTCGCGTTGATCTTCAGGTAAATCAGCAAGTAAGCGACGATTTAATACGCGCACCGCAGCGACTGCGCCCATGACAGATACTTCAGCTGTTGGCCAAGCAAATACTTTTGATGCACCGAGGGATTTAGAGTTCATTGCAACGTATGCACCGCCGTATGCACGGCGTGTAATTAACGTGACACGGGGGACAACGGCTTCTGCGAATGCGTGCAACAACTTTGCGCCGCGGCGAACCGCGCCTTCCCACTCTTGACCAGCGCCAGGTAAGAATCCCGGAACATCTGCAATAACAACTAAAGGAATACCAAATGCATCGCATGTGCGAACAAAGCGCGCAGCTTTTTCTCCAGCTGCTGAATCAAGTGCGCCACCGATGTGTGCAGGATTATTTGCAATAACACCAACAGTTGCGCCACCGAGTCTTCCAAGAACCGTGGTCATGTTCTCTGCCCACATTGGCAACAGTTCTAACTTTTCACCATCTGCATCAAGAATTGAATCAATCAGCGGATGCACTTCGTAGCTGCGTTTGTGAGCATCAGGAACATAGATTGAAAGATCAGTGTCAGTGATATTTGTATTCATTGTGCCTTGATGAGCAAAGAGTGATGTGAGATCTCTTATTTCGTTAAACGCTTCATCTTCTGT
>RGSB01000047.1 GCA_010032875.1 Actinomycetota bacterium
CGAACAAAGAACGCACTAGGGCCCCGTCGTCTAGCGGCCTAGGACTCTGGCTTCTCAAGCCAGCTACGAGGGTTCGAATCCCTTCGGGGCTACGCACGTTGTTGTAATTTTTTTCTATGAAAGGGAGAGCGAGACGATGGCTAATTCTGGTTCTAAAACTAGAGTGAAAGTTAAACGTCGCATACCTCGCATTTCCGATCTTGCACAGCTATTAAAATTTAGAAAACCAATCTTTAGCGCAAAAAAGCGCAGACTTACTCGTGCACTCACAATTTATGATCTTCGTACAATCGCAAAACGGCGCACTCCACAAGCACCATTTGATTACACCGATGGCTCAGCAGATCAAGAAATCAGCTTGAGCCGTGCGCGTAAGACTTTCGAAGAGATTGAATTTTCACCAAATGTATTGCGCGATGTTTCAAAAGTTGATGCTTCCGTAACAATGCTTGGTCGCAAGCACTCTTTACCATTTGGAATTGCGCCAACAGGATTTACTCGAATGATGCAGACAGAAGGCGAAATTGCTGGATGCACAGCAGCCGCGGATGCCGGAATTCCTTACACGCTCTCAACAATGGGAACTCGATCCATTGAAGATGTTGCTGCAGCAGCGCCACATGGTCGCAATTGGTTCCAGTTGTACATGTGGAAAGATCGCGATCGTTCTATGGCACTAGTTGATCGTGCCAAGGCGGCAGGCTTTGACACACTTGTTTTAACAGTTGACGTGCCAGTAGCTGGTGCTCGCTTGCGTGATGTGCGAAACGGTATGACTATTCCACCATCACTGACATCTAAAACAATTCTTAATGCAATCCCACGGCCAGCGTGGTGGATGAATTTTTTAACAACTGATCCACTGAAGTTTGCATCCCTTGATACATGGAATGGCACAGTGGCTGAGCTTCTTGATTCTATGTTTGATCCAACAGTTACTTTCGAAGACCTAAAGTGGATTCGCAAGAACTGGAAGGGCAAGCTCGTCGTCAAAGGAATCCAAAACGTTGATGACGCAGTTAAATCAGTAAGCGCCGGTGCGGATGCAATTATTTTGTCTAACCACGGTGGTCGCCAATTAGATCGTGCACCTGTTCCATTCTTATTGCTTCCAGGGATACAGGAATCATGCACGGCGCTGACATAGTTGCGGCTCTTGCCAACGGTGCAAATTTCACATGGATTGGTCGTGCATATTTGTACGGCTTGATGGCGGGTGGACGAGATGGCGTTGATCGCACAATTGAAATCTTAAATACCCAGATATATCGGACAATGAAATTACTAGGTGTGAAATCAGTTTCAGATCTAAATCCTTCACACGTTCGAACAATCAATAGATTCGCTAAGTAATGTCTGAGATCGAATCAGGTACAACTGATCTCCCATTATTCAAAGCGATTGGACATAACCTTCGGGGACTTCCTAAAGCTGCTTCTTGGACCGCTCTTTTATCTGGCTTTCTAGTTGTCTTTGTTTCAACGACCGGACCAATAGCAATTTTGTATCAGGCAGCAGCCGCTGCTGACATGCCAATTGAATTAACTAATTCATGGCTCTTTGCAGTCTTCCTCGGCTCTGGACTCTTTGGTTTGTTGCTGACACTTCGATTTGGAATTCCAATTATTGGTTCGTGGGCGTCTACAACCACGGCGTTGTTAGTGACAGGTTTGGTTGATCACTCATTTTCAGAAGTAATTGGCGCGTACTTCGGCGCTTCAATACTTTTGATGATTGTTGGTTATACCGGAGTATTTAACAAGTTAATGCAGTCCATTCCGCATGCAATCATTATGGCGATGCTTGCTGGAGTATTGCTTGTCTTTGGCACACGTATCTTTACATCAACTCGAATCAATCCTTTGCTAGGACTATTGATGCTTGTTGTTTTCTATCTTGGACGCACTCTTAAATGGCGTGCACCATTGTTAGCTGCATTTGCAGTCGGATTAATTACTGTCATCGCTCAATCAAAAATTGATATTCCACCCCTAAATTTTGAAGTGGTTACTCCAGTCTGGACCAATCCATCATTTTCAATTGGTTCATTTTTTACTCTCACAATTCCTATTTTCTTAATGGTTATGACAACACAGAATGCTCCCGGAATTGCGCTACTTAAGGCTGTTCACTACAAGCCACCGGTAAATCAGATTGTGCACTTTGGCGGAACTTTGTCGCTCTTAGGTGCTGGATTTGGCGGCGCAGGAGTTAATTTATCGGCCATGACTGCAACAATTGCAATTTCACCAGATAGTGATCCAAATCCTAAGACTCGTTATTTCGCAGGCGTTGCATCAGGTGTTGCTTACAGTGTTGCTGCGCTCTTTGCCGGAATCTTTTCAACGCTTTATGGAGCTTTTCCTCTCGAACTTACTGCGATTTTGGCAGGTCTTGCATTGTTACCTGTGATTACAGGTTCGCTATCAGATGCACTTGAGAAAAAAGATTTTAGAGACTCTGCAATAGTTACTTTCTTAGTAACTATTTCTGGAGTTTCTGGCTGGGGAGTGGGCGCACCATTCTGGGGATTACTTGCAGGAATTGCGGTGCACAGATTTAGTGAGATTCGCGCGACACGTCAGAGCCGCTAGAACCACGTAAGAAATCTAGGTCTGCTCCGGTATCTGCTTGCATAACGTGATCGATATACATTCTCTGCCATCCACGTTCAGGATTTGCATAAGCCTTTTCTGTGACTGGGGACGTCGCACGAGAAGCGAGTTCAGAATCAGATAACTTCACATTGAGTGTGCGTGCAGCGACATCTAATTCGATGATGTCGCCACTCTTAATTTTAGAGAGCGGACCGCCAGCTGCTGATTCTGGTGCTACGTGCAAAATAACTGTTCCGTATGCTGTGCCACTCATGCGCCCATCACATACGCGAACCATGTCTGTTACTCCTTGTGAGACTAACTTTCCAGGAATTTTCATATTGGCAACTTCTGGCATTCCTGGATAACCCTGTGGACCACAGCCACGAAGAATAAGTACTGAATCTGCGGTGACATCTAAATCATCTGAATCAATTCGTGCATGGAAGTCTTCAATGCTTTCAAAGACTAGGGCGGGACCAGAGTGTTTTAGAAGTGATGGACTTGCTGCTGCAGGTTTAATAACAGCGCCAAGTGGTGCAATATTTCCGCGCAAGACTGCAATGCCAGCCTCTTTTTGAAGCGGTGAATCAAATTTCTTAATAACTTCGGCGTCATAAATTTCTCCATCACCGATAGTTGAAGTAATTGATGTGCCTGTCACGGTAATCGCCTTTGGATTAAGAAGTTTTTCTAGTTGTTTAAATACCGCGCTCAGACCGCCCGCACGATGGAAATCTTCCATAAGAAACTTGCCAGATGGCTGAAGATTTACGAGCAATGGAATGCGTGAACCGATTCGATCAAAATCATCGAGTGTGAGATCTACACCCAAACGACCAGCGATTGCAAGCAAATGAACGACAGCATTAGTTGAACCACCAATGGCTGCAAGAGCAAGAATTGCATTTTCAAATGAAGCCTTAGTCATCACATCACTAGGCTTGAGATCGTTAGCAACCATCTCAACAATTCGACGACCAGAGTTGTGAGCCGCTTGCAGCAATCTGCTATCTGGTGCGGGTGTACCTGCAACACCTGGAAGTGTCATGCCGAGTGCTTCGGCCATGATTCCCATTGTTGATGCGGTTCCCATGGTGTTGCAGTGGCCACGGGAGCGAATCATTGCCGACTCTGAATCTAAAAACTTTGCTTTACTCAATAATCCCGCACGAACTTCTTCACTCATGCGCCACACATCTGTTCCACAACCAAGTGGTGAACCTCTAAATGTTCCGGTCAACATTGGTCCACCTGGAACCACGATGGATGGCAGATCAACCGATGATGCACCCATTAAAAGTGCAGGAATTGTTTTATCGCATCCACCAAGAAGTACGGCGCCATCAATTGGATTTGCGCGCATCATTTCTTCAGTTGCCATGGCTGCCATGTTTCGCCACAACATTGCAGTTGGTCGTACTTGAGTTTCACCGAGTGAAATCATCGGTAAGTTGAGCGGAACACCACCTGCTTCCCAAATTCCATTTTTAACACTCTGCGCAATTTCATCGAGGTGCGTATTACATGGAGCGAGATCGGAGGCTGTGTTAACAATTGCAATTTGTGGACGTCCATCAAATGCTGAATCAGGATTTCCGCGGCGCATCCATGCGCGGTGAATGTAGGCGTCTCTACCGTCACCGGCATACCAATTTGAACTTCGCACTCAAGGAGCATAGCCGTGCCGTGATTACTTCGTCTAGCATTGGCAATCTTATGAAGGCATTCGTTGTTCATTCTCCTGGTCAATCAAGCATTGAAGAAGTTGATGCACCTATTGCAAAGCCAGGACATGTTGTTATTGATATTGCACGAGCTGGTGTTTGTGGAACCGATGTTGAATTTTTTGATGGTGACATGGCGTACTTCCAAACAGGTGAAGCAAAATATCCAATACGACTCGGTCACGAATGGTGTGGCACTGTTTCACAAGTTGGTGATGGTGTAGATAAGAAATGGATAGGTAAACGCGTAACTGGCGACACAATGTTGGGTTGCCAGAAATGCAAGCGATGCAGATCTGGTTTACAACACGTATGCGCGGATAGATTTGAAATTGGAATTAGAAATGGTTGGCCTGGCGCTCTTGCAGAGCAACTCTTAGTTCCTGAATTCGCTCTTCATGAATTGCCAGATTCAATAGATGACACCGTAGGTGCGTTAATTGAACCAGGTGGAAACTCGTTGCGATCTGCACAAGCAGCTCATGCTGGCCCAGGCAAAAAAGTTTTAGTGTGGGGAAGTGGCACTATTGGTTTACTTACTGCGCAATTTGCACTTGCAATGGGCGCAGAAGTACATATGGTTGGTCGCAATCCTGCAACGCTTTCACTAGCAAGAGATTTAGGTGTTCACTTCTCAACACAAGAGTTTGAGGAAGTCGATGGTGGTTTTGATGCAATTATCGATGCAACAAATAGTGCAGCGATTCCGGCCGAAGCGCTTGCTCGCGTGGAACCTGGTGGGCGCGTTGTGTATATCGGCGTATCTGGCGAACCAAGCACTTTAGATAGTCGCTCACTTGTTTTAAAGGATGTGACTGCAGTTGGAATACTTTCAGCATCACCTGGTCTCAAAGGAACAATTGATTTCTACTCACGTGGAGAGATTGATCCACGTCCAATAGTCGCGGCAACAGTTGGTTTATCCAAGACATCTGATGTTCTCTCCGGTAAGAAAATCGAAGGCGCTGGAATTGGCCCAAAAATCCATATTGATCCGCGAATTATGTAGCTATGAATATTCGTGCGATTTCAGATGTTGTTTCTGATTTAGGTGAAGGTCCAATCTGGAGTCCGCAAACACAATGCGTGACGTGGACTGATATCACACAGAATATTTTTCACACCGCGGACTTCAATACAGGCGCAACACGCAGTTTTCCATCTCCGTCTATGGTTGGCGCTATCGCTCACACTCGCGAAGGCGATTATGTGGCTGCAACGCAAGAAGGTTTTGCTCGCGTGGACATTGATGGAAAGTTTTCTCCGCTACAGACATATTCAAAAGTTATAGATAACGTAACTCTTTCTAATGGAATGGGATGGAGTCCTGATGCCAAGTATTTTTATTACATCGACAGTATTCCTGGCGTTCTAAAAAGATTTGATTACGAATCTGTCGACGGTTGTCTAAGTAATCCAATTGATTTAATTACCTTCGAAACTTCACTGGGAATTCCAGATGGTATGTCTGTGACAACAGATGGAAAAATTGTTGTAGCTCTGTGGGACGGTAGACGTCTCGAAGTTTACGAACCATCAGGCAAGAAAATATCGGAGATTAAACTGGGCGTAAGTAGACCAACATCGTGCACATTCGGTGGAGAAGATGGCAATGTTTTGATTGTGACAACAGCCAGCCAAGGAATTGATCTCGCTACAGAACCTTTGGCGGGAAAGATTCTTGCGGTTACGGGCACGGGGTTAAGTGGACTGCCTCCACATAGGTATGGTTAAGTTCATCAACTATTTAAAGGAAGAGATCACACTGTGAGAATCGCTCGCGTTGGTGAAGTTGGCAAAGAACGTGCTGCCGTGATTTCTGGTGAGAAAGTTATCTTTGTTGACTCGATAATCTCTGATTGGTCCAGATCTGAACTAGAAAGCGGTGCGCTACAAAAAGTAGCTCGCACTGATTTGTCATCTTTGCCTGCTGAATCACTCGGCGCTAGCAGAATCGGTGCGCCAATACATAACCCAACAAAAGTTATTTGCGTAGGCCTTAATTATTTGGGCCACATTAAAGAAGCAAATGCAGAGACTCCTAAAGAACCAATTATTTTTATGAAAGCTCCAGATAGTGTTGTTGGGCCAAATGATGACATTGTTATACCACCCGCTAGTGATGCAACAGATTACGAAGTGGAACTTGCAATGATTACATTTTGGGATATTCAATTAGCCAGGATGTGAGTGAACGTCACTGGCAACTTGAACGATCTGGCCAATGGGTAAAGGGGAAGTCTTTTCCTACTTTTAATCCAATTGGTCCATGCATTGTGACGCCAGATGAAATTGATGGTTCAAATCTTCGATTGTGGTGCAGCGTGGATGGAGAAATGCGTCAAGATTCGAATACCAATGATTTACTCTTCGGCATCAATCACATTATTTGGTACATCAGCCAATTTATGGAACTCCATGCTGGAGACATCATTAACACTGGCACGCCCTTCGGAGTGGGACTTGGCTTTAAGCCGCCGAAGTATTTGCGTTCAGGAAATGTATTGCGCACTGGTATCGAAGGAATTGGCGAGATTCAATCAAATCTCGTTGCTTATCAAAAAGGTGGCAAGTAAATGAGTAATGACTTCCAAGGTTTTACCGCAGTTATTACTGGAGCAGGTTCAGGAATTGGGTTAGCCGTTGCCAAGAAGTTAAAGGCTCAAGGAGCAGAAGTATTTGGATTAGATCTGCATGCAGGTGAATTATCCAACGTTGGCACATGGATTCAATGCGATATCGGAAGCGATGAATCAGTAACTCAGGCATTTAAGGAAATCTCCAGCAAAGTAACAAAGATTGACGTGCTTATTAATAATGCAGGAATAGGTGCCCAAGGTGGAGTAGAAGCTGCAACTACAGAAGAGTGGAACAAAGTACTCAATATCAATGTGATTGGAACATCTCGAGTAAGTGCTGCCGCACTGCCGCTACTTCGCAAGAGTTCTGATGCTGCAATTGTTAATACATGCTCAGTTGTTGCAACTGTTGGATTACCTAAACGTGCAATCTACAGTGCAAGCAAGGGCGCAATTTTGTC
>RGSB01000048.1 GCA_010032875.1 Actinomycetota bacterium
TCCTTACAACTTAATAGAAAGAAGATTCACATGTCTCTCAGCGATAAAATAACTGAGCTTGTACAACCAGCCGTTGAAAGTGCTGGTTTCTTTCTTGAAGATGTTCATGTTGTATCGCCGGGCAACCACAGAATTGTTACGTGCATCGTCGATGGTCACACTCCACTTAATTTAGATCAAGTCACAAGCGTTTCTCGGGATATTTCAGAACTCCTAGATGCTGCCGATTTTATGGATGACACGGCTTTCACCTTGGAAGTGACATCACCTGGAGTTGATCGCCCATTAACGCTTGGACGCCATTGGAAGAAAAATATTAACCGATTAGTCAAAGTTGTTAAACACGATGGTTCGGTAATTAACGGGCGGATCACTTCTGTCGAAGAATCGCATGCACTTTTATCTGAAGATATAAAAGGTAAATCAAAAGAGCACACAGTAGTTTTTGCCGACATTAAACGTGCAACAGTTGAAATTGAATTTAATCGCAAGGGTGATCTCTAATGCATGTAGAGATGGCAGCCTTAACTGCACTGACAGCCGAAAAAGAGATTTCTTTTGAACAATTAGTTAGCGCAATCGAGATTGGCGTCTTAACTGCCTACAATCAAATTCCAGAAGCTAAACGTCATGCTCGAGCTTTCTTGGACCGCGAAACTGGCGAGATTCAAATTCTGGTTCCACAGTTTAATGAACTAGGCGAGAAAATTTCTGAAGACCGAGATGAGCCTGAAGGCTTCACACGCATTGCAACATCAACTGCGCGCCAAGTGATTAAGATGAAAATGCGCGAAACAAATGATGCCGACATAGTTGGAGAATTTACTGCTTCAGTAGGCGATGTTATTTCTGGAGTTGTTCAGCAAGGCAGAGATCCAAAGATGATTCATGTAAATCTTGGTCGTGTTGAAGGAAAAATCCCTCCGCAAGAGCAAGTTCCTGGTGAGGTTTACCAACACGGTGATCGCATTAAATGTTTTGTAGTTGAAGTTAAGCAAGGACTTAAAGGTCCCGAGATAATGCTTTCTCGTTCTCATCCAGCGCTTGTTAAGCAATTGTTTGCGCTAGAAGTTCCAGAAATTACAGATCGAATTGTTGAGATTATGGCCGTTGCACGTGAAGCGGGACATCGCACAAAAATAGCGGTACGAACTCACCGTGCAGGTGTTAGCCCGAAGGGTTCACTCATTGGACCAGTTGGTTCACGCGCACGGGCAGTGATGGATGAATTGCATGGTGAGAAAATTGACATTGTGGATTGGTCTGAAGATCCAGCAGTCTTTGTTGCACACGCACTAGCACCTGCAAAAGTTTCACGAGTTGAAGTGACAGATTTACTTTCACGTAGTGCAAAAGTAACGGTGCCCGATTATCAACTCTCTCTAGCAATTGGAAAAGATGGGCAGAATGCTCGCTTGGCAGCCAGACTCACTGGCTGGCGCATAGACATCCATCCTGATACGCCTGCAACTGAGTGAGAATTTCAATAAAGCAGCGCCTCGGCGGTACAGTTAGACAGTTGAATTCGAGGGATTGGCAGCGGCAGTGAGTATCAATTCGATACGAACATGCATTACCTGTCGAAAGCAATCGAGTCCGACAACTCTTATAAGAGTGGTTTGTATTGATGGGGCGTTAGTCCGAGATTACAAAAAATCACTCCCAGGAAGAGGCGCGTGGGTTCATCACAATTGCTTAGCAACTGCGATGTCCCGAAACGCATTTAAACATGCGTTAAAACTTACTGAAACACCAAACGAATTGGATGCGAAAGATATGAAACTCAAATGAGCTCGTTCAGATTATGAGGTCTTACAACTAAGGCTCGCATCCCCTAGATCAATATCTAGAAAAAGAGATTGCGGGCCAAGACAGGAGAACTGTGTCAAAGGTCCGCGTACATGAGTTGGCAAAACAACTCGGTATGGAGAGCAAGGTTGTTCTTGCAAAACTCCAAGAAATGGGCGAATTCGTTCGTTCCGCATCATCAACTGTAGAAGCACCCGTTGTACGACGTCTCATCGAGATGTATCCGGATGCAAAGCCAGTTGAAGAGAAAAAACCAGCAAAGAAAGCCGTAGCAAAGAAAGCTGCTGCAAAAGCGCCCAAAGAAGTTAATCCAGAGCTTGCTGCTGAGTTGGCAGCCGAACTTGGCGTAGATCTTGAAGCACTTAAAGCTTCACGTGCAGATACCGTTGCACCACCACAGGTAATTCCTTCTGCAGATGCAACATCAACAAAGGAAGCAAAGAGTAAACCTGCGACGCCACGTCCAGGTAACAATCCTTTTTCTACTGGAAGTTCAACAGGTAGCGCAGTTCCACGTCCACCACGTCCAGGAAATAATCCATTTTCAACTGGTGGCGCAGTTCCACGTCCACCACAAAGACCTGCAGGTAGTGCGCCAGGTTCACCACGTCCAGGAATGTCAGGACCACGTCCAGGTTCAGTGCGTCCTGGTTTTGCTGCACGTCCATCTTCACCACGTCCACCTGCATCAGGAAATTTTCCACCACGTACTGGTGGCACAGGTGCGCCATCAACGGGTGCCAATAATTCAAGTCCATATAAAACTACTGGCGGCGGCGCACCATCTGCAGGTGCACGTCCAGGTGGCGGTCCAAATCGTGGCGGCGGTCGCGGTGGTGCTGGCGGTGCATTTGGAAAGAATCAGAGCAAGAGCAGCAAACGTAAACCAAAGAGCAGAAAAGCGCTGCGCGATGAATTCGACAATATGCAGGCACCACAACTTGGTGGCGCAGTTATTCCTCACGGTGATGGCAAGACGCAAATTCGTATGCGTCGTGGATCATCGCTCGCAGATTTCGCAGAAAAAATTGGCGCAGATCCAGCAGCACTCGTAGCCGCACTCTTTCACCTTGGTGAAATGGTTACTGCAACTCAATCAGTTGATGCCGATACTTTTGAAATTCTTGGCGCTCAACTTGGATACGTCATTCAAATTGTTAGCCCAGAAGATGAAGATCGCGAATTATTACAGGGCTTTGATATCGACCTTGGCCAAGAGCTGGAAGGCCTTGATCAAGATCGTCTCGTTGCTCGTCCACCAGTTGTTACTGTGATGGGTCACGTTGATCATGGTAAGACACGTCTGCTTGATGCGATTCGTCAGACCGAAGTTGTGAAGAGCGAAGCTGGTGGAATTACGCAGCACATTGGTGCTTATCAAATTCATCACGACCACGATGGAACAAATCGTGCAATTACCTTTATCGATACACCTGGACACGAAGCCTTTACAGCGATGCGCGCTCGCGGTGCAAAGGTCACTGATATCGCTGTTTTGGTCGTTGCAGCTGATGATGGTGTCATGCCTCAAACAATTGAAGCCCTCAACCATGCGCAAGCAGCGGATGTGCCAATTGTTGTGGCAGTAAACAAAGTTGATAAAGAAGGCGCAAACCCTGACAAGGTTCGCCAGCAACTCACTGAGTACAACTTGATTGCAGAAGAATACGGTGGAGAAACTATTTTCGTAAACGTATCTGCAAAATCAGGACTCGGAATAGATGCCTTGATTGATTCCATTCTTTTAACTGCTGATGCGGCTATCGATTTGCGCGCAATCGCAGATGATGAAGCACGCGGTGTTGCAATTGAAGCCCACCTCGATCGTGGTCGTGGGCCTGTTGCAACAGTTCTTGTACAACGCGGAACACTTAAAGTTGGAGATGCCATTGTTGCTGGCGGTTCATTTGGTCGCGTTCGTGCCATGTTGGATGAACACGGTGAAAATGTCTCCGAAGCAGGTCCATCACGGCCAGTTCAGGTACTTGGATTTACTTCTGTACCAAGTGCTGGCGATACGTTCTTAGTTGCAGATGAAGATAGAACTGCGCGCCAGATTGCCGAAAAGCGTCAAGCAGCTGAACGAAACGCGCAGCTTGCAAAGGCACGCAAGAAGGTCTCACTCGAAGACTTCATGGAGCAATCAAAGATCACAACACTTAACCTTATTCTTAAGGGCGATGTGAGTGGATCAGTTGAAGCGCTCGAAGATGCGTTGCTACAACTAGATGTTGGCGCAGAAGTTGACCTTCGCGTTATTCACCGTGGCGTTGGTGCAATTACGAAGAGCGACATCACACTTGCTTCAGCGTCTACTGCTGTGGTTATTGGTTTTAACGTTAAGCCAGAACCACAAACAGCAATATTTGCAGATCAAGAAGGCGTCGAAGTTCGCTTCTACTCTGTTATCTACCAAGCCATCGAAGAAATCGAACTCTCGCTTAAGGGTTTACTCAAACCAGAATACGAAGAGTTTGTTCTTGGTAATGCCGAAGTACGAGATATCTTCAAATCAAGTAAGGCTGGAAATATCGCCGGTTCTATGGTTCTAGATGGAATCATTCGCAGAAATGCTAAGGCGCGCTTGATGCGAAATGGTGAAGTTATTACAGATAACCTCACAATCGATTCACTTAAGCGCTTTAAAGATGATGCAACAGAAGTTCGTGAAGGATTTGAGTGCGGTATTGGTGTAGGAACACTGAAAGAAATGCAGGTGGGTGACACCATTCAGGTCTACGAAATGCGCGAGAAGAAGCGGGCATAAATCGTGGGTACTTCACATCGCAGTCAGAAAGTTGCCGATCGCATCAAAGTTGTCGTTGCAGGCCTACTCGAGGGAAAGATTAAAGACCCTCGTTTAGGTTTCGTAACAGTCACTGATGCGCGTGTTACTGGGGACTTACAACATGCATCAATTTTTTACACGGTACTCGGCGATGACGAACAACGTGAGTCCACTGCGGCAGCTCTAGAGAGCGCAAAGGGTGTAATTCGCTCTGCTGTAGGTAAAGATTTGGGTGTACGCGTAACACCAAGCATCGAATTTTTTCTAGATGGTTTACCTGAAAGTGCACTTGCACTTGATTCACTCCTTGCAAAGGTTCGCGAGCAAGATGCTGAAGTTTCTAAACTTCGTAAAGAAGCGACATACGCCGGAGATCACGATGCGTACAAGGCACCTAAAGTTATTGATAACAGCAGTAAACCAAAGCCTGTAGAACGAATAACTAATTGGGATGACGTTTGAAAAATATGTCTGCAACGGATGGATTTGTAGTTGTAGATAAAGCTAGTGCGATGACAAGTCATGATGTTGTCGCAGTTGGTCGCCGCGTGCTCGGAACTCGCAAAGTTGGACATGCCGGATCCTTGGATCCAATGGCGACTGGAGTATTAATTCTTGGCTTTGGCCACGGAACGCGCTTACTTCAATACATCACAGATGGCGATAAATCGTATCGAGCAACCATCGCACTCGGCGCAGCAACGATTACCGATGATGTTGAAGGTGAAGTTCTTTCGCGAGCAAGTAAAAACGAATTAGATTCAATCACTAATGCAGATATTCAGCGAGAATTATCGTTAATGCATGGAGTTATTTCACAACGTCCAAGCTCGGTATCTGCCGTCAAGGTCGATGGCAAGCGCGCGCATGAGCGCGTTAGAGCGGGAGAGGTATTCGAATTAGATTCTCGTGAAGTCAGCATCTCTCAGTTGGATATTCTTGAAATCCGTCGAACCGTTGATGCAATACAGATCGATACTGAAGTTACTTGTTCTGCAGGCACATTCATTCGCGCGATAGCACGCGATCTCGGTGCTTCACTCAATGTTGGGGGACACCTCACATTCTTGCGTCGCACACGTGTAGCAAGTTTTGGTGAAGACATAGCAAACACATTCGAAAAATTTAAAGCAGGTGAATTTACAACTTTAGGTCTAGTTGATGTTGCAAGATCTATCTTTCACGTACGCATCCTCAATACTGAAGAAGCACATGAACTCTCATTCGGACGCAAGATTTCGGCATCACCATCAGCTGGTATTTATGCTGCGATTTCATCTTCCAACGAATTAATTGCTTTACTTGAAAATCGAGAAGACGGCGCCAAGCCCATCGCAGTTTTCGCTCCAGCGAATTGAAGTGGCAGAATATAAACATGAGTAAGCGCGTGGTTGCAATTGGTGTCTTCGATGGTGTTCATCGTGGCCATCAAGAGATTCTCAATCGCGCCAAAGAAATTGCTGATGGTGGTTCTGTAATCGCGTTGACTTTTGATCCGCATCCAGCAACCGTTTTTGCACCCGAGCGCGCGCCTAAACTTCTCGTAACCCTTGCTGATCGTGTGGTTTTACTAAAAATCCATAATGCGGATCAGGTTGCTGTCATAAAATTTGATAAAAAGTTTGCTGCTATGTCTGCTGAAGATTTCGTAGACAATATTCTTATTAAGCAATTAGAAGCAACCGATATTGTGGTCGGAGAAAATTTCACATATGGTCACAAGGCCTCAGGCAATATTGATTCATTACGTGCAAGTAGTATGTCTAAGAATTTTGATGTTCATGTACTCTCTTTATCTCAGGATGAAAACCAAAATATTTCTTCTTCACGAATTCGCACACTGGTTACGCAGGGCCATGTTGAATCAGCACGAACTCTGTTAACCCGCCCGCATCGTTTAGATGGTGTTGTGATTCATGGCGAAGCTCGTGGACGAGAAATAGGTTATCCAACTGCAAACTTAGGAAATATCGATGGTCAATGCATTCCTGCTGATGGTATTTATGCAGGTTGGCTCGCTGTTGGAATTAATAGATGGCCTGCAGCAATTTCAATTGGAACCAATCCAACATTTGAAGGCGATCGTGCGCGACAAGTGGAAGCTTATGCAATCGATCAAGTTGGTTTAGATTTATATGATCAAGGCGCCACAATTGAATTTGGTTGGAGATTGCGAGACACCCTTAAATTCGATGGTCTCGAGCCATTACTCGAACAGATGGCAAAGGATTGCCAACGTGCGCGTGAATTGACCGAGGGATAGCCTCGATTTCCACAATCTATAACCCCGCTGGTAACCTTTCCCACGTCCAACGAGAAAAAGAGTTTCCGTGTGGCAGACCGGCAACCATCGTGGCCAAATAAAAGGAGATGCAAGAAATGGCATTAACAC
>RGSB01000049.1 GCA_010032875.1 Actinomycetota bacterium
CGTGACTGGCGCATGGCTGCCGGGAGATGATGTTGGTGATCGCGAATTTGTAAAAGTTGGCGACATAGAACTTGAAAGCGGAGAAGTTCTGCCCGATGTAACGATTGCTTATCAAAGTTGGGGCACATTAAATGCCGCTCGCGATAATGCAATTTTAGTAAACCACGCAATGACTGGTTGGTCAGATGTTCCCGGATGGTGGCCATCAATGGTCGGTCCTGGTTTGCCACTAGATACAGATAAATACTTTGTTGTGTGCCCGAATGTGATCGGCGGATGTCAGGGAAGCACGGGCCCATCATCGATTGCACCTGATGGAAAGCGATGGGGTTCACGTTTTCCACTTGTGACAATTAGGGACATGGTTGCAGCCGAAGTTGCATTCTCAGATGCGATCGGAATCAAGAAGTACAAACTGGCACTGGGGCCATCCCTTGGCGGAATGCGCGCATTGGAATGGGCGCTTATGCATCCAGAAAGAGTCGGTGCTATTTGCACAATTGGTTCATCAGCCGTGGCAACAGGAGATCAAATCGGAACTGCAGCAATTCAAATTCGCGCAATTAAATCTGATCCGTTTTATTTTGGTGGCGATTATTACGACAAAGATCGCGGACCTGTAGAAGGTATGGGAATCGCTCGACGAATTGCTCACCTGACATATCGCACCGAAGCCGAAATGGATGTGCGCTTTGGTCGCCAATTGCAGGGAGATGACACTGGTCGCTTTGCCGTTGAGTCATACCTTGATCATCAGGCCAACAAATTAGCCAAGCGCTTTGATGCCAACACATACATTGCCTTAACGGAGGCTATGAATTCGCATGACATAGGCCGTGGACGCGGGGGAGTTGCAGCTGCCCTTGAATCCATCACCGTGCCCATCATGGTTTTATCCATCGATACCGATCGACTCTTTCCACCGCGCTTACAGGCAGAGATAGCCGATTTAGCCCCTCATGCGGCCCCTGTAGAGACGATTACATCCCCATTTGGTCATGATGGCTTCTTAGTGGAGGTCGAATCTGTGGGCGCAGTGGTGCGAAAAGCGCTCGCGCTCTAGAAATTACCCGCATTGCGCGTTTTACGATGTGCAAAATAGCCTGTGGACAAATTATAATATAGCCATCGCCTCTTCGACATCGAAGAGAAAAAACCAAAGGACAATTGTGGCTGTATTTAGTGCGCTCAAAAACAGGGGCAAGAAGAAAGCAGTAGCGAAAAAGAGTGCTGCGAAAAGCAAACCTGTAAAGAAAGCCGCAGCAAAGAAAGTTGTTGCGAAAAAAGCTCCTGCAAAGAAGGCGCCCGCTAAGAAAGTTGTTCCTAAAAAGATTGAGTTAAAGAAAGATCTGACTGCAAAAGATGTACAAGCCATTGTTGATGCAAAGACACTTGCAATGCGTCAGAAAGAAGTACTTGCAGAGCTCGAATCTCGCGGTGTTACATCCATTAACCGCATTCCAAAGAAGGTCGATAAAGATTTAGTTGACGAGGCTCGCGCGCTCGCGGCAGAAGTTCCTGCGGCAACTGAGAAGTTGCGCAAAGCCGGACTCGGTTCGCCATTTCGAATGCTTAAAAAAGTTGAACTTGCACTGATTGCTCCGCCTCCCGCTCCAAAGGTTGAAGCACAAAAGATTGATGCAAAGACTGGCAAACCAACAGTTGTAAAGATCGATGGCGAAGAAGTAGAACTCGAAGAAGTAGAACTCGAAGATGTTGAATCACTTATCGCAGAAGCAGTTGAAATCATTGATTCTGAAGCAGAAGAAAAAGGCAATCAGCCACGCATCGTTGACCTCAAGGCCGAAGATGCAACTGGCAATGAAGAGAATGCATTTACATTAAAGGCATCTGAAGAAGATGATGCCCCTGCTCAGACTGTTATGACAGCTGGTGCAACGGCTGATCCTGTAAAGGATTACCTCAAGCAGATCGGTCGCGTAGCACTTCTCAACGCCGAACTCGAAGTAGAACTAGCAACCCGCGTTGAAGCTGGTCTCTTTGCTGAATACAAATTATCAACAGAGAAGAAGTTAGATAAGAAACTCAAGCGTGAACTCGAATTCATCGTCGAAGATGGAAAGCGCGCAAAGAATCACTTGCTAGAAGCAAACCTTCGTTTGGTGGTCTCCCTTGCAAAGCGTTACACCGGTCGCGGAATGCTCTTTCTAGATCTCATTCAAGAAGGAAACCTCGGACTTATTCGCGCCGTTGAAAAGTTCGACTACACAAAGGGATACAAGTTCTCGACATATGCAACGTGGTGGATTCGACAAGCAATTACTCGTGCAATGGCAGATCAGGCTCGCACAATTCGTATTCCAGTACACATGGTTGAAGTCATTAACAAACTCGCTCGTGTACAACGCCAGATGCTTCAAGATCTTGGTCGCGAACCGACCCCAGAAGAACTGGCACGCGAATTAGATATGACACCTGAAAAGGTTGTCGAAGTACAAAAGTACGGACGCGAACCAATCTCACTTCACACACCATTAGGTGAAGAAGGAGACTCTGAATTCGGTGACTTAATCGAAGACTCCGAGGCAGTTGTTCCAGCCGATGCGGTCTCATTTACATTGCTACAAGAGCAGTTGCACTCAGTTCTAGATACATTGTCAGAGCGCGAAGCAGGCGTTGTTGCAATGCGCTTTGGCTCGAGAACGTATTCGCCAGATCGAATCAAAGACAATGTCTAAATTGCGTCACCCATCTCGTAGCCAGGTGCTGCGCGATTACCTAGATTAAAAATCACCTAAAGGGAGAAACAAATGAGCGACAAACCAACAATGCGCGTGAAAGCTAATGGCTCAATCCGCGTAACAGGTGAAGTTGATTTCGTAGATGCAGAAGGAAAAGTCATTGAAACAAAGAGTGATTTTTCATTGTGCCGCTGCGGAGCTTCAAAAGATAAGCCGTTCTGCGATGGTTCACACCGCGAAGCTGGTTTCGAGGCGGCTGGAAATTAACGCACGCGATGCACAAGAGCAGCACATTGCTGCACGACTTGAGCGTGGCGAAAAGGTAGTTGGTCTTAAATTAGGTGGAGCGTTAATTCCATTTTTGGATATTTAACCGATGTAATGCAACGACATGGTGAAGTAAAGATCTCCGATTTCGCATGGCCGCGAGTAGAACCAGAAGTGGTGTTTAAACTCGCCAAAGATATTGATCAGCAAATCACACTAGAACAAGCGCCTTCATACGTAGAAGCCATCACAGTTGGCGCCGAAATTTTGGATTACAGAAGCAAAAACCCAGATCCATTTGTGGAAGAAGCAATTGCCGATAACGCAGGAGCTTCTGGGTTTGCATTAGGTCAATGGAGTGATCCAGCAATACTGCATCAGAATTTAAAGGCAACAATTCATGAAAACAATGAACTCAAGCGGGAAGCACCAGTGAGTGCGATTTTTGGAAATCCATGGAAAGCAGTTGTGGCCTTGTCCACAATTATGCAAGAGAATTCAACAGTGTTGCCTGCAGGTTCCATACTTTTTTCAAGCTCTGCAACCGATGGTTTAGAAATGCGCAGCGGCAGCACTTATCGAATTGAGATCCAACTGCTCGGAAGTATTGAACTTAAAGCCATTTAGCTTTCTTGAATTTGTAGAATAAAAATGAACTTAAAGTCGTAACAATTCCGATGACCAGTGGATAGCCAAATTTCCATCGCAATTCGGGCATGAAGTCAAAATTCATTCCATAAATTCCTGCGACCATTGTTGGAGCAGCAGCGAGTGCAACCCAGGCGGATATCTTTCTTACATCTTCATTCTGTCGAACTTGCACATGTGCCAAATCGGCTTGCAACACAGTGGTCAATAGCGAATCCATGCCAGTTGCGTGCTCGTACGCGTGTTGCAGATGATCAATGGTGTCGCGGAAGAAGGGCTTGATGGCGGCAGGCGCAGTTGTAAAAGTATCGGAAGCAATTTTCTGAAGTGGCAAAATTAGTGGCTCAATAGCGTGGCGGTATTCAATAACTTCGCGCTTGAGAAAGTAGATCTCTTGGCTGTACGTCTTTCTCTTTCCACCGAATACTTTGGTCTCGATATTTATCACATCATTTTCAAGTTCGGTTGCAATCTTTGTGTACTCGTCAATGACACGATCAACCACCGCGTGTAATACAGCAAATGGGCCGAGGGCCAGTTGAGCGGGGTGTGCTTCGATGTCATGGCGAACGGTTGTTAGGGGCGAACCTTCACCGTGGCGCACAATCACAATGAAGTGCTTGTCTACGAAACACATGAGTTCACCAGTGGTAATTTCAGATCGCGCTTCGTTATAGAAAACCGTTTTGATAACAAAAAAGGTTAGGCCGTCGTAATCTTCAATCTTGGGACGTTGCTTGGCAGAGACTGCATCTTCAACTGCCAGCGGGTGAAAGTTAAGTTCGCCAACCACATGGTCAAACTCTTTTTGCGTCGGTTCAGCTAATCCAATCCAAACAAATCCACCATTCGCACGAGCGATATCAACTTGATCGGAAATATCTGCTGGCGCACTCTCGCGAACGCCATTGAGATAGAGGGCTGAATCAACAATCACGTGGAAAATTATGGTGCACGACGGGTTGAAATGCCCCAAAATTCACTGAAGTTCACCACAAGTTGGTTCACTGTAAAGACAAATTACCTTTTGTCCGTACAGCCTCTTTCTTATTGTCTTGCCATGACACACACAGCGGGATCTGCATTTGGCGAAGTTAATGAAAAAGTCGAACAAGCTGGCGAAATTTTGGGGCTCAAACCCGGAGTCATTTCAGCGCTCAGCAGTTGCGAACGCGAAGTAGTGATTTCGATTCCGCTGCGCCGAAACGATGATGTCGATGTACTAGTTGGTTATCGAGTCCAGCATTCCAGCGCACGTGGCCCACGAAAAGGTGGAATTCGTTTTCACCAAGATGTTGACCTAGATGAAGTGCGTGCACTTGCATCTCTTATGACCTGGAAAACCGCACTTATTGATGTTCCATTCGGTGGCGCAAAGGGTGGTGTAGCAGTTGATGCATCGACCTTAACGATTATCGAAAAAGAAGAGATTATTCGTAGATGGACTAGATCGCTGGTACATGTTTTGGGGCATCACCGAGATATTCCGGCACCAGATATGGGAACAGATGCAAAAACTATGGCGTGGTTGATGGATGAGTTTCATCGACTTGAAGGATTTCAACCAGCATGCGTAACTGGAAAACCAGTTGCAGATGTGACTGGCGGAATTTATGACAAGAAAGGAATTGAAATTCCTTCAATTTTTGCACATAAAACTTTAGAAAATGTACAAGCCGACGAGCGAATAAGTGGTGATGCACTCCTAGAGCTAAAGTGCGATGTACTTATTCCTGCGGCCCTTGGTGGCGTGATTAATGGAAAAAACTGCACGAAAATTAATGCAGCATTTATTGTCGAAGGCGCAAATCAACCGATAACGAGCACAGCTGATAAGCATTTACGCAGTCAGGGGGTTGTGATTGTTCCGGATATTCTGGCTAACTCTGGAGGAGTCATGGGTTCATACTTTGAATGGACCCAAAACATTCAAGAATTTAGTTGGCCTATAGAAAAATTCCGTCGCGAGCTGGATTCGCGCATGGAAATAGCCTTTGCCAATGTCAATGAGACTGCCAAGAAATACTCCATTGACTTAAGAAGCGCGGCCTTCGTTCTGGCAGTTGGCCGCGTTGCCAAAGCCTTTGAAATGAGAGGATCTCTCGTCTAATGAAATATCTATCAAAGTTGTATCGTCAACTTCGTCATCTTTTGGGGATGGACGTTTTGAAGCATCCGAAATCAAAGCGCGGACGTGGAGATGACTTCCACCACGAGTAGCGCTGAGTGCGCGTGGCTAAGAAGCTTTTGTTTCTATGGCAGAGGAACTGATGTCCTCATAGGTTGCGATCCATGAATATCCGCACTCGGCGCATAAGGTCATAGGACCGAACTCTTCATTGCGTACCAATTCCAACTCGATGGAACGACAAACGTAACAAGTTGGAAAATCCAATGGTTGTGACATGGTGACTTCCCTTCGCTCGTTTAATGAATACGGTGTGGGGAAGCACAACAAAGTATTCGCTAGGTGAGAGCAGGGAAGGGCTGGAAAAGAGTGAATGTCAGGTGAAGAATTAGGAATTACTTAGCAGCAGGTGATTCAACGAGTTTAGAAGTCTCGTCTTGAATCTTTGCAGCAAGCGGACGAATCTTCTCGGCGTATTCCTTGCCGTGGTGTCCGCAGAATAAGAGCTCTCCGCCAGAGAGAAGCACGGCGCGTACATATGCCTGTGCTCCGCAACGATCGCATCGGTCAAGGGCGTTAAGAGGTACTGCTTCAAGAATCAATTGATCTGACATATCTCTCTCCGTTCTCAATCGGGAAGTTCTTTGGTGGTGCTTCTATGGAACATCAAACCATGTCTAGTTATTCCCCGCTCGTTAATATTGCTTTTTTAGGCGTAAATTTTGTGTTAATTGCTTGAGAATCACCTGTGGTTCCACCTTCTGGAACATATACGGCGAGTTAGACGCAGGTTTAGGCGTCTTGAAAGATAACCTTTGCCACCGTGGCCTCCAAGAAAGAAGATGCAAACATCTCGCAGGAGAGCTATACCGCTAAAGATTTAGCAGTCCTTGAAGGACTCGATGCAGTTCGCAA
>RGSB01000050.1 GCA_010032875.1 Actinomycetota bacterium
CTGAAGGCAAACTTCCAGGATTAGTTGTGACTGCTGCATCCATTATTGGTGGAACTTTGGCAGCGGGAGCTGCGAATGCGTACAACATGATCATTGAAAGTGATATCGATAAGTTGATGGCGCGTACTTCTAAGCGACCATTAGTAACTGGTGTTTTATCTAAATTACAGGCAACAATATTTGCAACGATTGTGGCAATTGCTTCGCTAGTAATTTTTTGGGTATTTACAACTCCACTTGCAACTTTATTAACTCTTATTGCAATTGTTTTTTACGTGGTTGTGTACACAATGGGATTAAAACGTCGAACAGCACAGAACATTGTTTGGGGTGGCGCAGCAGGATGTATGCCTGTGTTTATCGGGTGGGCTGCAGTTACTAACTCTCTTTCATGGACAGCAGTTGCTTTCTTCATGGTTATTTTCTTCTGGACGCCGCCGCACTTTTGGGCATTGGCAATTAAGTACAAAGATGATTATGCGGCTGCAAATGTTCCAATGTTGCCTGTTGTTGCAACACGTGGTCGTGTGCACCAGGAGATGTGGCTGCATACGGTTGCAATGATTGTGTCTTCCATTGCGCTGATTCGCTTTGCTGATCTTCAGTTGTGGGCGTTGATATTAACTATTGGTCTTGGGCTCGTATTTGCTGGTCAACTTATTCAGCTGCGTGAGAAGACTCCGGATTACACAAAGGTTGCGGGCAAGATTTTCCAGTGGTCGATTACGTATTTGAGTTTGTTATCTGTGTTGCTAGTTGTTGCTCAGCTATTAAAAGCTTGAGTTAAATCTTTAATCAAATCTGCACTTGCTTCTAGGCCGACAGATAAACGCAATACTGATGGAGTAATACCCATCTCTGCTTGTACTTCTGGGCTTAAGCGCTTGTGTGTAGTCGATGCAGGGTGAGTAATAAGAGTTTTGCTATCGCCATGGTTATTTGAAATATCAATGACAACGAGGCGATTAACGAATGCAAAGGCGTCTTTCTTAGAACCATTTAACTCGATACAGATATTTGTGCCGCCAGCACCGCCTGTCTGCTTTTGGACAAGGGCGTAATCAGCGTGGGACTTAAGTCCTGGATAGCGAACAGATTTAACTTCCTTGCGAGTTTCAAGGAATTCTGCAATTGCTTGCGCACTTGCATTCATTTTTTCAACGCGCATCTGCATTGTTTCAAGGGACTTAAGAAGTATCCACGCATTGAACGCACTAATGGTTGGTCCTGTGTGGCGGAAGAATGGCAAGAAGTGTTCTTGCATGTATGCAAAAGATCCAAGGACAGCGCCAGCAAGGACTCGACCTTGTCCATCAATATGTTTTGTTGCTGAGTACATAACAACATCCGCACCGAGTTGAAGTGGCTTCTGATAAACAGGAGATGCCATCACGTTATCAACGATGACTGTTGCGCCAACTTTATGTGCAAGATCGCTGACCATTTTGATATCGACGATGTCGAGCATTGGATTGCTCGGTGTTTCAATGAAGACTGCTTTAGTTGGAGCACTTAGCGCTTTTGCCCATGCGGCAGGATCGTTGCCTTTTACTAATTCAATTGATACGCCCCACTTAGGCAAAATTTCTGTCAGCACAACGTGACAAGAGCTAAACATCGAAGCTGAGGCAACAACGCGATCTCCGGCCTTAACTAAACAAGCAACGGATGCAAACATTGCAGACATTCCAGAACCAGTTGCTACACAGAATTCGGCGCCTTCAAGGGCTGCAAGTCGTTGTTCAAACATTGCAACAGTTGGGTTACCGAAGCGGCCATAAACAAAGTGATCGGTTTCATCGATGAACGCTTCTTCTGCTTCTTCGGCGTTTGAATATGTGAAACCACTTGTGAGGTAAAGCGCTTCTGATGTTTCACCAAAACCAGAACGCGCAAGACCTGCACGCACTGCTTGTGTTTGTGGATCGAGAGTCCAATTGGGTTCTGGACGCTCGTTGCGGGGTTGGTAACCCCATGGGCGCTTTGACATGGAAGAAGTGTAATCGCCTGTGAGATAGTGGTGTTATGTCCAACTTGGCGATATCGGTACGCGATCTGAGCAAGAAATACGGCGAACGTATGGCTGTTTCGCATATCAACTTCGATGTTCCACTTGGCACTGTCTGCGGATTCGTAGGGCCAAATGGTTCGGGTAAAACAACAACGATGCGAATGCTGCTCGGATTGATTTCACATACCGGCGGTGAAGGACAAATTCTGGATGCATCCATTGATCAACCAGAGAAATATCTTTCACGAGTCGGCGCGATGATTGAAGGTCCAGCTTTCTATCCGGCGCTTACTGGTGCTGAAAACTTAAAAGTTTTAGCAACACTTGGTGGATTTCCAATTGACCGAGTGCAGACTCTGTTGGAGCAAGTTGGCTTAGGCGATCGTGCAAAATCAAAGTTCAAGACATATTCACTCGGTATGAAGCAACGTCTGGGAATTGCTGCTGCGTTGTTGCCCAATCCAAAGTTATTGATGCTGGATGAACCAACGAATGGTCTTGATCCTGAAGGTATTCAAGAAGTGCGTGCTCTGCTGCGCTCGCTTGCAGATAACGGCACAACTGTCTTTGTTTCCTCTCACTTGTTATCCGAACTCGAAATCATTAGTGATTACTTAGTAATGCTTCGCAAAGGCGAAGTAGTTTTTTCTGGAAAAATAGAAGAGTTATTACTTGCTCAACAACACGTCATTATTGCTAAAGGGCAGAACCACGCAGACCTCGAAAAGATTCTCTCACTTGCAACTGGCATGGGTCATAGCGCAACCATTAGAAATAATGAAGTGCACATCCAGGCAAATGCCGATTGGGCAGCAACCCTTAATCGCGCTGCATTTGATGCGGGAATTACTCTGGCCCAACTCTCGCCACAGGTCCCAAACCTCGAAGAGACATTCTTTGAAATGACGGGGGATAAATAATGTTCCGCGTTGTACTCGCCGAGTTAAGAAAACTTCGTCGCCCCACATTAGTGCTTGGCACATTAGGTGCAGCGCTATTTTTCTCTGCGCTGATTACTTCTTTTCTATTCTTATTAATTGATGATCCAGGCGGTAATGGAGATCGAGGTCGCCGAATTGGGCGCGAAGTACTTACTCTCTCATCTGGTTCTGTTACAGGCTTTGCATCTGTCGGTGGATTACTTGGTTTGATCGCACTCTGTGTATTTGCTGCACAAACTGCTCAGGAATATACATACGGAACGCTGCGCAATTTGTTGGTACGACAATCTGGCCGACTTCGAATTCTTGGTGGCAAATTAATTGCCAATACTATTTTTGCAATTGTTATGGTTTTGTTTAGTGCGGTCATCAGTATTGGTCTCTCCGTTGCTCTTGCACCGGGAGCGAAAGTTCCAACAGATTTATGGTTTACAAGCGATGGATGGTCTTCGATTATTCACACCGTCATCAATGTGTTTATTGCAGTCTTTGGCTTTGGAGTATTCGGTATGGCTCTTGGTCTCTTGTTGCGTTCACCAATTAGCTCGATTTCAGTCGGTGTTCTATGGATACTCATTATTGAAAATCTTTTGGGAGCCGTAAAAGAGAGTGCGCTTCGATGGTTGCCTGGGTCACAATTAAATACGATTGCAGAAGGCGGATCAGAAACAATTTCATATACCCATGCAATGCAGGTTGGTGGGGCGTATGTGATTGGTATTTCAATAATTGCAGCGGTGCTTTTTTCTCGCCGCGATGTTGCTAACTAGGACACAGAAAACTCACAGAGTTAAATAACGGCTTTGCGCTGCACTCTTCTTTATCCTTAGTACATCTCTTCCCCCATGGAGGTTGTCCTAAGTGAGCCGTAACCGCGCTTTAGTTCTTGCTGTGGTTCTTGGGCTAACAATCACCACAGCTCCCGCATATGCAGCAACACCAAAGCCAACTCTTGCTCAAATTGAAGCTGCGAAAAAAGCGGAGGCTGCAAAGAAGAAAATTGCCGACGCTGCTGCAAAAAAATTAGCAGCAGCAACTCAAACACTTCGTGGACTCACTGCAAAGGCAGCAGCAGCCAGAGCGCTGTATGTCAAAGCACAGAAAGAGTTAGCAGTTGCAACTGCTGCAGCAAATGCAGCGACAGCGCATGCGCTTGAAACCGCAGCACAAGTCAGCGCTGCACATCGCACAATTGGAAAACTCGCTGTCAACGCATTCATCATGGGTGGAAGCCTTACCGACATCGAACCATTGCTTAGCGCAAATGGCCCACAAGATTTAGTAGATCAACTAACAACTCTTGATTCTTTAGGTGCACAGAACACGACTGCACTGAATCGTTATAAAGCAGCCGAAGTTGTCGCAAAAGCTGCAAAGATTCAAGCAGATAATGCAAAACTAGTTCAGCAGAAAGCGACTGAGAAAGTTGCTGCTGCAAAGAAAACTGCTGACGATGCGCAGAACGAACAACAAAAAGAAGTTTCTCGTTTGCAAAAGATTCAAGATGATTTGATGAAAGAGTTAATGAGTGCGCGAAAAGTTCGCACAACACTCGAACAACAACGCGCACTTGCTTTACTTGAAGAGAGCCAAGCAAACACCGCAACCTTTACACCAAATCAAGCAAAGATTTGGCCGAACTTAGGATTTCAAGGTCGCTCCACAACTCGCTCGACTGAAGCACAACGTGCAGCAGCTGTTGCATTTGCTAAGAAACAAGTAGAAGCGCGTAAGCCATACATCTGGGGATCTGAAGGACCAAACTCATTTGATTGTTCTGGATTGGTTTATGCCGCATATCGAGCTGCAGGACTTGGATGGCCAAATTGGGATCGTCTTAACTCAGCGTTGTACTCCACTTATACAAAGCACGTTGGCTTAGATGAATTAGTTCCAGGTGATTTACTTTTCTATTCTTATAAAGGAACTATTTCCACAATTCACCACATCACAATTTATGCAGGTGGCGGAATGATGTGGGAAGCCAATTCAAAAGGAAAAGGCTTGCTCTATTCCAACGTCTACAGCATTAAGGGGCTTATGCCATTTGGTGGTCGGGTCTAGTCTTAGGACATGTCCGCCAACACAGTTGCGATTCGCTCTGCAGTTCGTAACGCACTAACCGATTGCGCAGCCGGAGATTTAATTTTGGTTGCGGTTTCTGGCGGCGCAGATTCATTGGCTCTTGCATACGCTCTCTCACTCGAAGCACCCAAATTGGCGCTTCGCGTTGAAGGTGTCACAGTTGATCATCAATTGCAATCACAATCATCTGTGCAGGCAGAAAAAGTTGTTGCAGCACTTGCCACGATGGGAATTGAAAAGACTCACATAATCAAAGTAGATGTTGACATTACAGATGGACTCGAAGCGTCTGCACGTCGAGCACGTTATGCAGCACTTGATTCGTGTGCAGAAAAAACAGGAGCAACCTTTGTTTTTCTTGGTCACACACGTGATGATCAATCCGAAAGTGTTTTGCTGGGTCTAGCTCGCGGCTCTGGTGCGCGTTCTTTATCTGCAATGGCTTTACGCAACGGAAAGTATGTTCGGCCATTACTAGCAATTACACGCGAAGAAACTTTGGGTGCGTGCGTCGAAGCACAACTAGATCCTTGGGATGATCCACATAACGCGGATAAAGCATTTACTCGCGTTCGAGTTCGTACAGATGTTATTCCTAATCTAGAAAAAAACTTAGGACCAGGAATTTCTGCAGCCCTTGCACGCACCGCATCGTTGTTGCGCGATGACGCAGATGCACTCGATCAATTAGCCGAAACAGAGTTTGCGCTTCACGATCCACTCTCACTCGATATTTCTCGACTTGAAAAGTTGCCGAAGGCGATTCGCACCCGAGTCCTTCGATTGGCGATTTATGCAGCGGGCGCTCCATCTGGGTCCCTCAGCGCCGATCACATCACCCCAATTGAGGCGTTAATCACCGAGTGGAGCGGGCAAGGAGCCTCTGATCTTCCCGGCGGTGTGAGAGTTAGCCGAATTTCGGGCAGACTTTCGCTCTCGCGGTAGGCCAACCACCACCGCCCGCCACTTTCGAAGGAGCGCCACTTGGATCTCAACGCAGTTTCAAAAGATATTGAACGCGTCATTGTGAGTGAAGAAGATTTACAAAAAAGAGTTAAAGAGCTCGCTGCACAAGTAGATAAAGATTACCAAGGCAAAGATCTTTTATTAATTGGTGTTCTAAAAGGTGCAGTAATGGCTGTTGCTGATCTCTCACGTGCGATGCAACGTCACGTTGAAATGGATTGGATGGCAGTTTCATCCTATGGCTCAGGAACAAAATCAAGTGGTGTTGTTCGTATTCTTAAAGATCTCGATCGCGACATTACTGGGCGCAATGTTTTAATCATTGAAGACATTGTTGATACAGGTTTGACGCTTTCATGGCTCAAAGCAAACCTTGAATCTCGCGGTGTTGGCACTGTTGAGATCCTGACAATTCTTCGAAAACCAGAAGCTGCCCAAGTAGAAGTAGATGTTAAGTATGTTGGTTTTGATATCCCAACAGATTTCGTTATTGGCTACGGATTAGATTTTGATGAAAAGTATCGCAACCTTCCCTTCATTGGTGTGCTTGCTAAGCACA